>JAJYTA010000265.1 GCA_021793295.1 Actinomycetes bacterium | reverse complement strand
CAGGCCGCCGGCGCCGCGCGCCGTGACCACCGCGCCCCGCCCGCGGCGCAACTCGACCACGCCCTCATCGCGGAGCTGTTGGTAGCCCCGCAACACGGTGTGCACGTTGACACCCAGCGAATCGGCGAGATCGCGCCCGCCAGGCAGGCGTTCACCAGCGCTGATCTCTCCCCGCGCCACCGCGCCGCGGATGGCGGCGGCCAACTGAGCGAACAGCGGCTCGGTGGAGCCGGGGTCCAAGCGGATCAGCATGACACTGATCCTATTGTTCTATTGGAAATAGAACAAATTCACCTGCGGTACCGTCGAGTGCGTGCCGGATCTCGAACGCCTCAGCCCGCCCATCGCCAAGCGCGTCGCCACCAGCCGAAACGTCCACGGCGACACCGTCGTCGACCATTACGCCTGGCTGAAAGACCGCGACGACCCGGACACCATCGCCTACCTCGAAGCCGAGAACGCGCACACCGAGGCGGCGCTGGCCCACACCAAGGAGCTTCAGGACACGATCTTCGACGAGATCAAGTCCCGCACGCTCGAGACCGACCTGTCCGTCCCCACCCGTCACGGCTCCTGGTGGTACTACACGCGCACCACCGAAGGGCAGCAGTACGCGGTGCACTGCCGGTCGCGCACCGAGCCGCAGCTTCCGGACGACCCGACTCAGCCGCTGCCCGCACCGGATGACGAACAGGTACTTCTCGACGAGAACGAACTCGCCGGCGACTCCCCGTACTTCGCCCTCGGCGCCTTCGACGTCAGCCCGGACGGCCGGCTGCTCGCGTACTCCACCGACCACGACGGCGACGAGACCTACACCATGTGGTTCAAGGATCTCCAGACCGGCGAACAACTGCCCGACTCGATTCCGGGCACGTACTACAGCACCGCGTGGTCCGCCGACGCCTCGGCGCTGTTCTACACCACCGTCGACGCCGCCATGCGCCCGTACCGCGTGTGGCGGCACGTCCTGGGCACCGAGGTCGAGTCGGACGTCATCGTGCACGAGGAGACCGACGAGCGGTTCTTCGCCGGTGTCGGGTTGACGCGCAGCGAGCAGTACATCGTCATCGGGGTCGGCAGCATGGTCACCAGCGAGGTCCGGGTGCTACCGGCGACCGAGCCGCTGGGCGAGTTCACCGTGATCGAGCCCCGCCGCCAGGGGGTCGAGTACTCCCTCGACCATGCCGGCGACACCTTCTACATCGTGCACAACGACGACGCCGAGGACTTCGAGCTGGTGGCAGCGCCGGTCACCGCGCCTGGCCGGGCGAACTGGCGGCCCGTCCTCGCCCACCGGGCCGGAACACGCATCACCGGCGTCGACGCCTTCGCGACGCACCTCGTGGTGTCCATGCGCCACCAGGGGCGTACGGAACTGCAGGTCCTGCCGCTGCCCGAAGGCACCGACGGCGCTGCCGACGTGCGCTCCGCGAGGTTCATCGAGGTTCCCGAAGAGGTCCGGACCGTCCACCCCGGGACGAACCCGGAGTTCGACACGTCGGTGTTCCGTCTCGGCTACACCTCGTTGACCACGCCGAGCTCGGTCTACGACTACGACATCGGCTCCGGTGAGCTGCGGCTGCGCAAGCGCAAGCCGGTCCTGGGCGAGTTCGATCCGAACGACTACGAGGCGGTGCGGGAGTGGGCGAGCGCCGCCGACGGCACCCGCATACCCATCTCACTCGTACGTCGCCGCGACACGCCCCGCGACGGCAGCGCGCCGTGCGTGCTCTACGGCTACGGCTCGTACGAGGCGTCGATGGACCCGTGGTTCTCCATTCCGCGGCTCAGCCTGCTCGACCGCGGGTTCGTGTTCGCCATCGCCCACGTGCGCGGCGGCGGCGAGCTGGGACGCCGGTGGTACGAGGACGGCAAACTGCTGGCCAAGAAGAACACGTTCACCGACTTCATCGCCTGTGCCGAACACCTGGTGAAGGCGGGCTGGACCTCGTCGGACCGGCTGGCCGGGCGCGGCGGGAGCGCGGGCGGACTGCTGATCGGCGCCGTCGCCAACCTGGCGCCGTCCGCCTTCGCTGCGCTGGTGGCCGAAGTGCCGTTCGTGGACGCGCTGAACACCATCCTCGATCCGTCGATGCCCTTGACGGTCATCGAGTGGGAGGAATGGGGCAACCCGGTCGAGTCCGCCGAGGTGTACGCCTACATGAAGGCGTACTCGCCGTACGAGAACGTCGCGCCCGTCGACTACCCCGCCATGCTGGTCACCGCCGGGCTGAACGACCCGCGCGTGAGCTATCACGAACCGGCGAAGTGGGTCGCTCGACTACGCGCTACGGCCACCGGCGACCGCCCGTTGTTACTCAAGACCGAGATGGGGGCCGGACACAGCGGACCATCCGGACGTTACGACGCCTGGCGCGACGAAGCACTCGTCCTCGCTTTCGTCATCGACGCCACGTCGGCCTGACACCGCCCGCACCGACCTGGTCGATCAGCCTTGCGGGTCAGCATGCAGCGCGTAAATTCGGGTACGCGTTCGTCTGTCTCGAAATCGAGGAGTGATCATGAAGGGCAAGCTGCTCATCCTGACCGGTGCCGCCGTGGGGTACGTGCTCGGAACCCGCGCCGGACGCCAGCGGTACGAGGAGATCAAGGGACGCGCGAAGGCTTGGTGGCAGGACCCCAAGGTCCAGCAGCGCGTCTCCGACGCCGAACAGGCCGTCCGCGCGAAGGCGCCGCACGTCCAAGAGCGCCTCACCGAGGCGGCCGGGCGCGCCACCGAAAAGGTGAAGTCGACCGTCCAGCGCCATGAGGACGTCGATCCGGAGGTGAGTGCCAATGGCCGCCCCGACCAGTACTCGTGACGACAAGTCCGTCGCCGACCTCGTCAAACAGTTCTCCGAACAGACGTCACATCTGGTCCGCGACGAAATGCGGCTGGCTCGGGCCGAGATGCAGGACACCGCTCGCCATGCCGGCAAGGGTGTCGGTCTGTTCAGTGCGGCGGGGCTGATCGCGCTGTACGGCGTGGCGGCGCTGCTCGCCGGCGCGGTGGCCGCCCTGTCCCTGGTACTCCAGGTCTGGGCGGCCGCGCTGATCGTCGGGGGCGCCCTGCTGCTGATCGCCGGTATCGCCGCACTGCTCGGCAAGCGGCAGGTCGACCAGGTGCACCCGACGCCGCAACGCACCGCCGACAGCGTCCGCCGCGACGTCGAAGAGCTGAAAGGCGGCGGGCACTCGTGAGCGCGCCACCAGACCAACGTCGCCCCGCCGTCGAACCGCCGGACGGCGCGGGGGTCGACGAACTCGCGGCCCACATCGAGCAGACCCGGCACGAGCTCGGTGAGACGGTCGAGGCGTTGTCGCGCAAGCTCGACGTCAGGGAACAGACCCAGCGCACCGTCGCCGCTGCCCGGGATGCCGCGACGCGACCGGTGACTCTGGCGGTGGCTGGCGCCGTCCTCGTCGCCGCCGTCGCGGGCATCATCGTGTGGCGCTACCGCCGGTAGCCCGTCTCCGCCTACCGAGGAGCCATCATGTCGGACGACACCACGCGGTCCGGCGCGCCCCAGCCCACGGCCCAGCCGCCGACCGGGGCCGGCCGTGCCGCGGATGCCCCGGATACCCGTGACGCCCCTGACCAGCCGACCTCGAACGGCATGTCGTGGGGTTACGCGATCAAGCGCAGCGTGCGCGAGTTCATCGACGACGGCTGCACCGACCTGGCGGCGGCGCTGACCTACTACGCGATCCTGTCGATCTTCCCGGGCCTCATCGCGCTGGTGTCCCTGCCCGCGGCCTTCGGACAAGGCACCCGGACCACCGACGAGCTGTTGAACATCATCGAAGACATCGCCCCGGCGTCCGTGGCCGCAGACCTCGAAGGACCCATTCAGAACCTCGCTGACCCACCGGGTGCCGGCCTCGCCTTGATCATCGGGTTGGCCGTGGCGTTGTGGTCGGCCTCGGGCTACGTCGGCGCGTTCGGCCGCGCGATGAACACCGTCTACGGCGTGACCGAAGGCCGGCCGTTCTGGAAGCTCCGCCCGATCATCCTGGGCGTGACCTTGCTGATGATGCTGCTCATCTTGGCCGCCATGGTGATGTTGATCGTCAGCGGCCCGCTGGCCCGGTCGATCGGCGAGACCATCGGCGCCGGAGACACCGCGGTGATGGTGTGGAACATCGCCAAGTGGCCGGCGCTGCTGCTGATCGTGATCTTGATCGTGGCGATGCTCTACCATCTGACGCCGAACATCAAGAAGCCGAAGTTCCGCTGGCTCAGTGGTGGCGCCGTCATCGCGATCGTCGTGTGGGCCGTGGCGTCGGCGGCGTTCGGCTTCTATGTCGCCA
>JAJYTA010000059.1 GCA_021793295.1 Actinomycetes bacterium | reverse complement strand
ACGCCCTCGTCCTTGACGAACTTGAGTAGCTCGTCCGGGTTGCTGAACATCCGCATCTCCTTCGCGCCTGGCGTGGCGACGGCTCGGGTACAGCGGTCGGCGTTGACCGGATGGTTACGTGCTCCGGACGTTAGAGCCCGGGCATTTCCCGACGGTGTCTCAAGTGTTTCACTCGTGTTACGCGCATGGGCGATTTCCGGTGATGCGAATGTCATCTGCCGAGGTCGAGACGACTGGCGTGGGTCAACCCCGGGCATGCGGGAGGCCGCGGGCCCGCTTAGGCTCGTCGCGTGGCCAACGACGACAATGCGGCGACCGTGCCGCGCCTGCCCGAGAGCGGTCCCGGGTCGGCAGGAGGGTGGCCGAGGAGATTCGGTGCCCTGTTCGTGGACTGGATCGCTGCGAATGTGATCGCCTACGTCATCACCGGCGGCGAATCGGTGTGGGATCCGCAGAGCGGTGCCCTGTGGACGCCGCTGGCCTGCTGGTACGTATTGGTGGTCGTCAGCACGGCGATCACCAGCGCGAGTCTCGGACAGTTGCTGCTACGGATCAGGGTCGTGCACCTGGACGGGCGCCACGTCAGCCCCATCACCGCGGCCGTGCGAACCTTCCTCATCGCCCTGGTCATTCCGCCGATCGTGTTCACCAGCGAGGGCCGCGGACTGCACGACTTGGCATCGAACACCGTGGTCGTCAAAGTGTGAGTGGACCAGAGTCGCCGGCGTGCTCGTGTCAGTGCCTTGTGGCCGCGATGGGCGCCGGGTGCTGTCGTGTGTGGCTGGGCCGGTCGTGATGATTGTCGTGTGAGCGTGTGCCGATTTTCGGCGACCGGGGGAGCGGCCTCGGGGCGGCCGGGGTGCGCACGGCGGGTGTTCACGACCGGGGTAGAGCGCATGGCGCCACCGCAGCGTCGATGACGTCGTTCGTGACCTGCGAGAAGAACCCTCGTCGGGGCCTGGTCACCGTCCGGGCGAAGTCACCGTCCGGGCAAAGTCACCGACCGGGCAAAGTCACCGACCGGGCATGGCGCCACCGCGCGGCAGCTTGATGCCCTTGGGCAGCGGGCCTTTCGGCATCCCGACCGGCTGCGTACCGAGCGCGCGAAGGCGCTGACGGATCTCGGTGACCTCGGCCGGGCGGAGGGTGCGCGGCAGCTTGTTCAGCTTGCGGGTCAACCGGGGGAGCGGTACCTGACCCTCGCCCCGGCCGACGATGATCTCGGTGATCGGTGCGTCGGGGGCGACCCGGCTGTGCCGCTTGCGCTCCTGGGCGAGCAGGTTCGCGACCCGATTGGGTACCTCGCCCTCGCCGATCAGCACGATCCCCGGGCGGCCCACGGCACGATGTACGACGTCCTGATGCCGGTTGGCGCCGACCATCGCGTCGTAGTCCCACCCGCGGCGCAGTGTGCCGAGGGCGGCCGCCGCGGCGCCCGGCTGACCTTCGATCTGGGAGTACGCCGCTCGTTCGGCGCGGCGGCCGAAGACGACAGCGCCCACCAGCAAGGCCATCGGGAATCCGATGATGATCCAGAGCCAGATCGGCTGGAGTACGAAGCCGACCAGGGCCGCCACGGCCAGGACGGCGAGCATGTAGCCCAGGCAGATCCACCCGATCCAGCGATCGGAGCGTTTCGCCATCCGATAGGTCTGCTTGATCTGCGCGATCCGGCCCTTTTTCTCGGCAGAATCCTGCTGCTCGTCCTTGCGTGCCATAAGGAGAAGCCTACTTCGTGACGTCCGCGCTATCGCCACGTGCTCACGTATGTGACAGGGCCGCGAGAACCTCCACGGCGGGGCGCGTGATCGGGAGCCCCAGCGAAGCGTCGACGTTGACCCGCAGGGGGAGCGGCGTCAGGTCGCGGAGTGGCCGGTGCGGGCGGCGACGGCTTGGCGGTAGAGGCGCCCGGCGCGGTAGGAGGATCGGACCAGGGGTCCGGACATGACGCCGGCGAAACCGATGGTCTCGGCCTCGTCGCGCAGTTCGACGAACTCTTCCGGGGTGACCCACCGCTCGATCGGGTGGTGGCGGACGGAAGGGCGCAGGTACTGCGTGATGGTGATGAGGTCGCACCCGGCCTGGTGCAGGTCGTGCAATGCGGCCGAGATCTCTTCTCGGGTTTCGCCCATGCCGAGGATCAGGTTCGACTTGGTCACCATGCCGGCCGCGCGGGCCATGCTGATGACGTCGAGTGATTTCTCGTAGGTGAACGCCGGCCGGATGCGGCGGAAAATACGCGGCACGGTCTCGACGTTGTGCGCGAAGACTTGCGGCTCGGCGTCGAAGACCTGCTGGAGTAGATCGGGCTTGCCGGAGAAGTCCGGGGTGAGGATCTCCACGCCGGTGGTGGGGTTGAGCTGGTGAATCTGGCGGACGGTCTCGGCATAGAGCCAGGCGCCTTCGTCTGGCAGGTCGTCACGGGTCACACCGGTCACCGTGGCGTAGCGCAGACCCATCGCCTGAACTGATTCGGCGACGCGGCGCGGCTCGTCGCGATCGAGCTCGTCGGGTTTGCCGGTGTCGATGAGACAGAAGTCGCACCGGCGGGTGCAGTGGTCGCCGCCGATGAGGAACGTGGCCTCACGGTCCTCCCAGCATTCGAAGATGTTGGGACAGCCGGCTTCCTGACAGACCGTGTGCAAGCCCTCTCGCTGCACCAGCGACTGCAGCTCGCGGTATTGCGGGCCCATCGTCGCCTTGGTCTTGATCCAGGACGGCTTTCTCTCGATCGGCGTCTCGCTGTTGCGCACCTCGAGGCGCAGCAGCCGACGTCCCTCCGGAGCAACACTCACAACGGACACCTTACGCTTGCGGCTGCAGGGCGAGCACGTCGTCGAGATGCCGCTCGACGAGCGGAAGCACTTCGTCGACGGTGACCTCGCGGCCGGTCTCCTGCGACAGCGAGGTGACCGACGCATCGGAGATCCCGCACGGCACGATGCGGTCGTACCAGCTCAGGTCACAGTTGCAGTTCAGGGCGAAGCCGTGCATCGTCACCTTTTGCGCCACCCGCAGGCCGACGGCGCCGATCTTGCGATCGCGGCCGCGATCGTCGGCGGGCACCCACACGCCGCTTCGTCCCTCGATGCGCTCACCCGGCACGCCGAGCTCGGCGCACACGTCGATCATGAGCTGTTCGATCCGCCGTACATAGCCGATGACGTCGATCGCGTCGGGCAGCGCGAGGATGGGGTAGCCGACGATCTGGCCGGGCCCGTGCCAGGTGATCTTGCCGCCGCGATCGACGTCGATGACCGGAGCGCCGGCGTCCAGCAGCGGGCGCTCGAACGGTTGAGTCCGCTTTCCGGCGGTGTAGACCGGTTCGTGTTCGAGGAGGAGCACGGTGTCGCCGGTCTCGCCGGCCGCGCGCGCGGCGTGCAACAGCCGCTGTTCTTCCCACGCTGTTTCGTACGGCACCAAACCTGAGTGTCGGATCACCCGAAGCTCGCCCATTTTCCACAGACTACGCCGTCGGCGGTGATCGCTGCGTTCGGGTCATGTTCGCCAGAAGCGGGTCGGGAAGATCGTCGTGGATGAATCGCCGCTCTGATGCGCACGATCTTGCTCCACGAACTTCACGGTTGGATGAGCCGCGAGCCGACCGGACGTGAGCCGTGAGTCAGCGCAGCGACATGCGGCACGGCGGGGCCGCCTCAGACGGCCAGGGCATCGAGTACGGTCTCGGTGGCTTCGCCGCCCGCCGCCTCGACGCGATAGCCCTTTGCACCCTCGATCTCGGTGTACACGCCCACGAGTTCGGTGCCTGCGTAATGTAGGCCGACGCCGTCGTCGGTGGCGTAAGACGTCGGCAGGGTCCCCTCGGCGACGAGCCGGTGTAGTAGTGGACGCCGCTGCTCCTCGCTGTCGTAATGCACGCCGTTGCCGAACGGCACGAGGCCGAGGCCGTTGGTGATACCGCGCAACTGCGGCCCGAAGGAGTCCGTGGGCCCGCCGGTGTGCCAGCAGATCGACCCCGCCGAGACCCCAGCCAGTACGACGCCTTCGTGCCATGCCTCACGCATGACGTCGTCCAGGCCGTGCAGGCGCCACATCACCAGCAGCCCCGCGACCGAGCCACCACCGACCCACACGACGTCCTGGGCCATGATGTGCGCACGAATGTCGTCGACGTTGGGCATCGGGAACAGGGCGAGATGCGAGACGTCGACCGGCCAGCCGGCGAAGGCTGCGTAGGTGAGCTGAATGTAGTCGGTGGCGTCACCGGAGGCGGTCCCGATGAAGCACAACTTCGGCCGCTCCGCGCCGGAGAGCTCCAACGCCTTCTTCACCAGCCCTGACGGGACCAGAAGGCCGCGGGCGTCATGTTCGAATCCGCCGCTGGTGGCCAGGATCGTCGGCGTGATCGGCATCTGCTTCCCCTCGCTTGATGGCCCTATTCGACCGTGTCGAAAGAATCTACCGCCGTCGTCGTCACCGCAGCCGCGAAGTCCAGCGCGCCGTTCGGTGATCCGCAGGTAACCGCATGTGTCGCTTTGGCGTGTGGAGACCGGTCGTCTTACCTTCACAGCGATCGACCTGCAGCGCGGTGGTGAGAACATCGCAGGCACGGCGGAGAACCCGACCGGGCAGGAGGAGCAGCTCTTCTCGGTCCTCGAGCACTTCCCGTTGACCACGGTCGCCAGCGTCCTGGTCATGCTCCTGGTGGCGATCTTCTTCGTGTCCGGAGCCGATGCCGCGTCCATCGTCACCGGCACCTTGTCGCAACGCGGCTCTATCGAGCCGAACAAGAAGATCGTGGTGTTCTGGGGCGTCCTGATGGGCTCCGTCGCCGCGATCATGCTGATGATCGGCGGTGGTGGCGCGGCCGCTCTGGAAGGGCTGGAGAACCTGACGATCCTGGCCGGAGCGCCGTTCATGATCGTCATGGTCGGCATCTGCCTATCGTTGGCCAAGGACTTGCGCTCGGACCCGCTCGTGCTGCGTGAGGAACGCGGTGTCGAGGCGGTCGAGCAAGCGGTGGACTACGGCCTCAACCGGTTCGACGGCGACTTCCACATCGGGTCAGCAGTTCGACGCGCGATGGCAACGGTTCATCCGATGCGGATTCACCTGAGCTTGCCCAGACCGGTTCGCGCCGGCATCACGCGGACGAGCAGGCCTAGCGGCTTTCGTTCACCTGAGCCGGCGACGGGCATGTCTGGCGCCATCGTGCGCGTCAGACATGCTCGTCGTCGCGTTCGCCGTCCATCGCCCGCCTGCGTGAGTGCGCTCCGAGCGCCGTCAGGACGCCGACGGCGGCGACGACGGCTACGGCGCCGCCGATGGCAGGGGAGCGGGACACGACGAGCACGGCGGCCCACACCACCCCGAGACCGCCGAGCGTCCAGAGGACCGCCCACAGGGCCGAACCCGCGAGCATCGCGGGGAGATACCGGGCGAACGGCATCCGCGTGGCCCCGGCGATGGCGTTGACCGCGGTCTGCACACCGACGGTCAAGAACGACAACGTGACCGCAGCCGGCCCGTACCGGGCGACGACGCGCTGGGCGCGGTCGATGCGACGGCGCCCGATCCGATGCGCCCACCGGGTACGGCCGAAGCCCGAGCCCGCCGCCCGCGCGATCCAGTAGGTGGCTTGAGCACGCGCGACGACGATGCCGAACATCGTGGCGATCCCCAGCCACAGCGGAAGGCCGAACGGACTGTCCGGCGTGGCGACCGTCTGCACGCCACCATTCTGACTCAGCGTAGCGACGAGTGTGGCGGGCCGTGACCCATCCGGGCCGAAGGTTTGAAACGATGGCCGGATGGAGGGTCTCGAGGCACCACCTGGCTATACCGTCACCCGGCGGCTTGGCTCCGACGCGTCGGCTATGCGCTTGGCGATCGACGACGCCTCGGGGCGCCCGGTCACTCTCCGTTTCGTCGGTGCGATACCCGACGGTGTGCGTGATCGTCTGATCGCCGCCGCCTCGGCGCTGCGCGCGGTCGACCACCTGCATGTGCTTCCGTTCCTCGACGTCGTGCAGTCTCCGTCCGGTCCGGTGGTGGTGTTCGGCGCCGCGGAAGGCGGGAGCCTGGCCGGCATCCTGGGCGCGCGCGGACGGCTGCCCGCAGGCGAGGTCGTCACCGCGTGCGCACCGGTGGCCGAAGGGTTGGCCGAGGTGCATCGGCGTGGATTGGTCCATGGCGACCTCACCCTCGACGACATCGTCTTCAGCCTTGACGGGCGGCCCATGGTGGCCGGGATCGGTCTGGTCCAGGTGGGTGTCCCGCTGCGCGTGGGCCAGTACGCCCGGCCGGTGCCGCCGGAGGTCGAGGCCGGATCACCGCCCGGCCCGCCGGCCGACGTCTACGGCCTGGCCACCGCGGCGATGGTCGCCCTGAGCGGACACCTGCCGTCTGCTCAGGTCGCTCTGCCCGGGGTGGCGCCTGGCGCTGAAGCCTTGCTGGTGGCCGGGCTCGACCCGAACCCGCAGCGGCGTCCACCCGCGGCCAATCTGGGCAATGCGTTCTTCGCCCTCGCCGATCCGGTACCGGTGGAACTCGTGCTCGAGGAGGACCACGCCACGACCACCGGCTCGTTGCCGCGGGTCGCACCGATGCCCCTCGACGAGGACGAGGACGTCGCGGCGTACATGAGACGGTCGACGTCGATGGGCCGCCGGGCACGTCGACGGGCCGAGGCGGGCCCACGACAAGCCCAGGACGTGCCCGCAGCAGATGCCGCCGCCACCCCGGACGCCGCCGTCGCCGGGTCCGAGGACATGCCGGTGACGGACGAGCCGTCGCATTCTCGAGGGCGGTCTGGTCGCAGGCGACGCTCCGGGCGCGAAGCCGATGCCCCCACCGAGCCGGCCCGCCGGTCGCGGCGGGCGGCGGACGCGGACGCGCCCGCGCGCGGCTCCCGGTCGGGCCGTCGCTCCGCGGACGCGGGCGACACGCCGGAAGGTGGGCGCTCGGGACGACGGGACGGCCTGTGGATCGTCAGCGCGCTGGTGGCTATCTTGCTGGTGGCCGGTGCCGTCCTGGTCGGGCGGCAGATGTTCGGTGACGACTCACGCAGTGGACCGGTCACCGGATCGAGTCCGTCGGACTCCAACGCGTCCACCGACTTGTGCGGTGAGCCACAGCCTGCGCCGAGCGTGCAGCCGGCCGAGGTGAGCGATTGGACTCAGGAGGTGCAGCGGCTGTATTCCCTACGCGCGCAAGCCTTCGAGGAGAGCAACCCCGAGTTGCTCTGCCAGGTGCATGCGCCGTCCAATCCGGTGCTCGCCGACGACGCCGCCCTGCTGGAGGAGTACCAGGAAGCCGGGGTGCACACCGAGGGCCTGACGTTCGAAGTGGTCAACGCCGAGCTGGTCAGCCAGGAAGCCGGCACCGTGACGCTCACCATCACCCAGCGAATCCCCGAGTACCAGCTGGTCAACGCCGACGGTGAGGTCGAAGAGACGTTCGAGGGCACCGACGACGAGACGTGGGAGGCCGAGTTGGTCGCCGTCGCCGACGAAGGCGGCGAGACCGCGTCGTGGCGTTTCGGCTAGTCGCCCGGCCACGAGCGCAAGCCGATCACACCGCGGCCCGCACGATCGACCAAGCGGCCGGGTGGTCGAAGGTGAACCCGGCCTGAAGCAGCCGCCGAGGCAACACGAACAGGCTGCCGAGGACCTCGTCGGCGTAGGCGCCCAGCGCCAGCTGTAACGCGACGCCAGGAACCGGCAGGAGCCGCGGGCGACGTAGCTGTGCGGCCAGGATCCGGCTGAACTCGGCATTGGACACCGGCTCGGGCACGGTCAGGTTGTACGGGCCAACGCAGCCGTGTTCCTCGATGAGAAAGCGCAACGCGCGAACGGTGTCGTGCAGCGAGATCGGGCTCCAGAACTGGTGCCCGCCGCCGAGCGCGCCCCCCAGGCCCCACGAGAACAACGGCAGCATCGCGCCCAGGGCACCGCCGCTTCGGTCCATCACGATGCCGAAGCGCGGATGACACACGGCGACGCCGGCGGCTTTGGCCGGCGCCGCCGCCTGTTCCCACTCTTCGCACAGCGCGGCGAGGAAGCCGTCGCCGGGGGCGGAATCCTCGTCGAGCGGCTCGGCATCGCGATCCGGACCGTACAAGGCGATGCCTGACGCGGAGACGAAGACCCGCGGCGGCTCCGGCAGCTGGGCGATCGCCGAGGCCAGTAGCGCCGTCGACCGAACGCGACTCTCGCGGATGATGCGGCGGTACGAGCGAGACCAGCGCCGGTCACCGACGCCGGCGCCGGAGAGGTTGACCACGGCCTCGACGCCGGTCAAGACGCCGGCGTCGAGGTGGCCTCGAGCAGGATCCCACTGCGCCTCCAGGACGTCGGTGGCCTCGCGGCGCACGAGCCGCACCACCTCGTGCCCGTCGGCACTCAGCGACGCGCACAAGGCGGAACCGACGAAGCCACTGCTCCCGGAGACCGCCACTCTCACGTCAACGACCTCGGCGCCGGGCGAAGCGGGTCCGACAGCACCTACGACAATCCAAGGTCTGCTTCGAAGCGTCCGTTCTCGAGCCGCTGCTTGATCGTGGCGAGGAACCGTGCGGCGTCCGCGCCGTCGATCAAACGGTGGTCGTAGCTGAGGGCGAGATAGACCATGTGTCGCACGGCGATGGTCTCGCCGAGGTTGGGGTCGTCGATGACCATCGGCCGTTTGACGACAGCGCCGGTTCCCAGGATCGCGACCTGCGGCTGGAAGAAGATCGGCGTGTCGAACAGTGCGCCCCGGCTTCCGGTGTTGGTCAGGGTGAACGTTCCGCCGGTGACTTCGTCCGGGGTGAGCTTGTTGGTCCGTGCCTTCTCGGCGACCTCGGCGATCTTGCGGGCCAGCCCGGCGATGTTGAGGTCGCCGGCGTCCTTGATGACCGGGACCAACAGGCCGGCCTCGGTGTCGACGGCCAGCACCAGGTTCTCGCGGTCGTGGTAGGTCACCTCACCCTGGTCGACGTCGATCGACGCGTTGATCTTCGGGTGCTGCTTCAGCGCCTCGATCGTGGCCTTGGCGAAGAACGGGAGGAACGACAGCTTGACGCCCTCACGCTGGGCGAAATCGTCCTTCACCCTGTTGCGCAGCCGGGCCACGGCGGTGACGTCGACCTCGACGACGGTCGTGAGCTGCGCGGTCTGCTGGAGCGATTCGTGAACGCGCTTGGCGATGACCTTGCGCATCCGGCTCAGCTTTTCGGTCGTGCCGCGCAGCGGCGACGGCTCGACCTGCTCGGGTGCAGCCGGAGCGGCGGGCGCGGACGCGGCGGCCGGTGCCGACGAGGCGGCACGTGCGGCTTCAGCGGCGGCCAGGACGTCTTGCTTGCGAATCCGCCCGCCGATACCGCTACCGGTGATCGTGGTCAGGTCGACGTCGTGCTCGGCGGCGAGCCTGCGGACCAGCGGGGTGACGTAGGGAGCGCCGTCAGCCGAGGAGGCCTGGGCCGGCTCCGGTGTCCGGACCGGCTGTTTGGGCTCGGGCTTGGGAGCCGGGCGTGCGCTGGGCGCCGGCGCCGGCTGGCTGGGCGCGGGTTCCTGTTCGGCGGCGGAGGCCGCGGGGGGCTGCGGCGCGGCGGCGGGCTCGGGCGCGGCCTGCGGTTCGGGCGCGGCCTGCGGTTCGGGTGCTGCCGCGCGCTCCGCCTGCGGTTCTGGTGCTGCCGCGGGCTCGGCAGCCGACTCGGCCGCGGCACCGGTGCCGATCACGGCGAGTTCGGCGCCGACCTCGACGGTCTCGTCCTCGGCGACCTTGATTTCGAGCAGGGTGCCCGCGACCGGCGAGGGGATCTCGGTGTCGACCTTGTCGGTGGACACTTCGAGTAGTGGCTCGTCGACGGCGACCTCGTCGCCGGGCTGCTTGAGCCAGCGGGTCACGGTGCCCTCGGTCACGCTCTCGCCGAGTGCGGGCAGGGTGACGGACGTTGCCATCGTCAGTCCTCTCGAAAGTCAGGTGAGTCAGTCACTGTCGACTCGGTGGTACCCGGGCCGTAGGCAAGCCTATGCCGATCGTGTCAGCCGTGGACGTGCAACGGTTTACCGGCCAGGGCGAGGTGCGCTTCGCCGAGTGCCTCGCTCTGGGTGGGATGCGGGTGGATCAAGGAGGCGACCTCGTCCGGCAGCGCCTCCCAGTTGTAGATGAGCTGGGCCTCGGCGATCAGTTCTCCCATACGAGCGCCGACCAGATGCACACCCAGGACCGGGCCGTCCTTTTCCCGGACGAGCTTGGCGATGCCCTGGGTCTTGAGGATCTGGCTCTTGCCGTTGCCCGCGAGGTTGTACTCCAGCGTCTCGATCTTGTCCGCGCCCAGTCGGTCGGCGGCTTGGGCCTCGGTCAACCCGACCGAAGCGACCTCGGGATCGCAATAGGTGATGCGGGCGATGCCGGTGTCGTCGACGGGCACCGGATTGAGCCCGGCGATCTCTTCGGCCACGAAGATGCCGTGGGCGAAGCCGCGATGAGCCAGCTGGAGGCCGTAGACCAGGTCGCCGACGGCGTAGACGCCCGGCACGCTGGTGCGCAGCCGTTCATCGGTACGGACGAATCCGCGGTCCAGGGTGACACCGGCTTCCTCGAATCCCAGACCCTCGGTGACCGGCCCGCGCCCGACGGCCACCAGGAGCACGTCGGCATCGATGGATTCGCCGTTGTCCAGCGACACCTTCACGCCGTCACCGGAAGTGTCGACACCGGCGAACTTCACGCCGGTCTTGAAGCCGATGCCGCGCTTGCGGAATGCCCGCTCCACCACCTTGGAAACCGCTTCGTCCTCGAGCGGAACGAGGTGCGGCAACGCTTCGACGATGGTGACTTCAGCGCCGAACGAGCGCCAGACGCTGGCGAACTCCACCCCGATGACGCCACCGCCGAGCACCACGACCGAGTCCGGCACTCGGTCCAAGGTCAGTGCTTCGTAGCTGCTGATGACCTTCGTGCCGTCGATGTCGAGGCCGGGCAGGGTCTTCGAGGTGGACCCGGTGGCCAGCACGATCGAGGTCGCTTCGTACCTGGTGCCGCCGACCTCGACGGCGTTGGGCCCGGCCAGGCGGCCCTCGCCCTCGATCACCGTGATGGAGTTGGCCCGGAACAGGCCCTGCAGGCCCTTGTACATCCGGGAGACGACGCCGTCCTTGTAACTGTTGACGCCGGCCATGTCGATGCCCTCGAACGAGGCCTTCACACCGAACTGAGCGCCGTCGCGGGAACTGTCGGCCACCTCGGCGGCGTGCAGCAGGGCCTTGGTCGGGATGCAGCCGTAGTGCAGGCAGGTTCCGCCGAGTTTGTCCTTTTCGACCAGGGCGACGTGCATGCCGAGTTCGCTGGCTCGGAAGGCCGCGGCGTAACCGCCGCTGCCGCCTCCCAGGACGATCAGATCGAAGCGCTGACCGGGATCGCCGGCCGTGCCCCCCGAATTGTCTGGACCGTTGTCGACCACGGTGCTACTCCTCGAAGTCGTCGCTGTCGTCGAGTCGCTCTTCACCGGTCTGCCGTCCTGCTCCGGTGTCCGCAGCGGCCTCCCGTGTGATGTCAACAGCATCTTCGCATCTGATATTCGCTGGGGGGCAACCGGATCGGGGTCGCAAGCGCGCGGAGGTAATGTCGCGATACGGTCATGCCCGCTTATCGAGCAGCGCGACCCGACCGGCAGGAGGTACGAGATGCGGTGGTTCAGGCGTCGGCGCAAGAGTGCCGAGGGGAGCTTGGACCGTGCCGCCGACAACGACGACACTCGTCATCTGGAGGAGTTCGCGCGGTCGCGGCGCGGTGTCGAAGCATTCGTGGAGCCGCCGACGACCATGACGGCCACCACCGTGGTCTTCGTCGCTCACGACGGCGAATGGACCCGGCGGCGTGTTCGCGACGCCGATGCGGCACACGCGCTGGCCCGTAAGCTGGCCATTCCGGCCTACGACGCTCAGGTGGTCGGGTATCCGCAGCGGATGCGTGATTGGAACCGCAAGAACGGTGGCCGCAGCAGCTGAGCTGATGCCGCGCGAAGATTTCCGCCGTGCGCGTCGATTCGAGACCGTCGTCGTTCGTGGTACGTACGAGAGCGTCGAACGGCGACGCTTCGGCACGTGTGGAGGCACCGATGAAGTACCTCATGCTGATCTGCGGACCGGACACCGAGGACGACCCGGAAACGGTCGCGGCGCAGATGAAGCAGATCACCGCATGGATGGACGCTCAACACGCCGCAGGCGCGATCGCCCATCCGGGATATCAGCTGCATCCCTCGACCACGGCGCGGACGATCCGGTCCTCCGGTGACGGGACACCGATGGTCACCGATGGGCCGTTCATCGAGGCCCAGGAAGTGATCGGGGGTCTGATCGTTCTGGAGCACGACACCATCGACCGGGCCGTCGAGGCAGCATCGGAATGGGTCCGCATCAACCCAGCCTGGTCCATCGAGATCCGCCCGGTGCTGGACTGAGGGGTCGAGATGAAATACATGGTGTTCGCCGGTTACCAGCCGGAACGGGCCGCCGCTCAGAGCGCCGAAGACTCGCAGGAGATGATGCGTGCCATCGCCGCGTGGTTCGAGAAGTACGGCAAGCAGGGCAAGGTCGTGTGGCAGGGACATCAGCTCGACGATGCTGCGAAGACCATCCGTGCCGGTGCCGGGGGAGAGCCGGTCGTGACCGATGGGCCGTTCGTCGAGTCCAAGGAGGTCATCGGCGGCATCACGGTCCTGGAGTGGGATTCGATGGACGAGGCAGTTGCCGCCGCGGCGGAATGGACGTCCTTCGGTTACGGCTTCACGATGGAGGTTCGCCCGGCGTTCGACTGATCACGCATGCGGACCCGGCGGTTCGCATTCGAGGCGGCGGGTGAGCAGGTCACGCTCGGCGGGATTGGTCGCCAGCGCGAGAGCCCGCTCGTCCGCCGCCTGCGCCTCGTCCACGTGACCCAGATCTCGCAGGAACTGCGCCCTGGTGGCGTGAAACAGCCGGTAGCCGGACAGCGCCAACGCTTCGGCCTCGACCTCGGCGAGGGCCGCTGCGGCGCCGTGGACGAACCGCGTGGCCACAGCTCGGTTCAGCCGCACCACCGGCGACGGCGTGAGTTCGTCGAGCCTGGTGTACAGCAACCGGATCTGTGGCCAGTCTGTGTCCGCCCACGAGACCGCCGTCGCGTGTAGCGCGGCGATGGCGGCCTGGAGTTGAAACCGGCCCGGCCTGCGGTGCGACATCGCCCGGTTCAGCAACGCGGTGCCCAGGATGACGGCGTCTTGATCCCACCGGGATCGATCCTGGTCGGACAGCAGCACGAGCCGTCCGTCGTCGGTGAACCGGGTCTCGGCCCTCGACTGATGGAAGGAGATCAACGCGCGTAACGCCAGCACCTCCGGCTCGGTCGGCATGAGATCGACCAGGAGGTCGGCCAGCGCCACGGACTCGCGAACGAGGTCGGCACGCTGTGGGACCTGCGTCGACGACGCCAGCCATCCTTCGTTGAACGTCAGGTAGACCACCGTCAGCACCTCGCTCAACCGCGCACCGAACTCCTCGGGCTCTGGCACCCGAATGCGGATCTCTTGTTCGCGCAGCGTGCGCTTGGCGCGCACCAAGCGTGCGGCCAAGGTCGACGGGGACACGAGGAAAGCCGCAGCGATCTCCGGCGTCGACAATCCGCACACGCTGCGCAAGGTCAGCGCCGTCTGCTGCTCGCGACTCAGCGCCGGATGGCAGCAGGCGAACACCAGCGCCAGGCGGTCGTCGTCGGGCTCACCGGCGTGATCGCCGAGGGCCGCGAGCTGGCGGAGCTTGTCGGCGCCGAGGCGTTCGCGGCGGAGCCGGTCGATCGCCTTGCGCTGAGCCGTGGTCATCAACCAGCCGCCGGGGTTGGGCGGCCGGCCGGCCGCCTCCCAGCGAGTCAGCGCCTCGGTCACGGCGTCCTGGAGACTGTCCTCGGCCAGTTCGAGGTCGCCGAACCGGCGCGCCAGCGCCGCGAGCAGGACCGGCCGCTCGCGGCGGAGGACGTCCTCCAGGACTCTGGTCACAACCGATCGGCGGCGACGTCCTCGACGATCTGCACCAGGGTGCGCACGGCGACGCCGGTGCCGCCCTTTGGCGTGTACCCGTGCGGCTTGTCGGTGAAGGCCGGACCGGCGATGTCGAGGTGGGCCCAGCCGGTGCCGGGGTCGACGAACTCGTTCAAGAACAGCCCGGCCTGCAGGGCCCCGCCGTTGCGATCGCCGATGTTGGCGATGTCGGCGACCGGCGAGTCGAGCTTCTCGCGCAGGTCCGCCGGCAGCGGCAGCGGCCACATCTGCTCACCCGCCCGGCGCGCGGCGTCGTGCACCTTCGTGCGGATGTCGTCGTCGTTGGCCATGATGCCGGCCACCCGCTTGCCCAGGGCGACGATGGCCGCGCCGGTGAGGGTGGCGACGTCGACGATGAGATCGGGCTCGTCCTCCGCGGCCCGGGCCAGGGCGTCGGCGAGGACCAGGCGGCCTTCGGCGTCGGTGTTGAGCACCTCGACCGTGGTGCCGCCGTAGACAGTGATGACGTCGGACGGGCGTTGGGCGCTGCCGGACGGCATGTTCTCGGCCATGGCGGCGTAGGCGGTGACGGCCACCTTCGGGCCGAGCTCGGCGAGGGCGTGTACCGCGGCGATCACGGCGGCCGCGCCGCCCATGTCGCTTTTCATCTCCGCCATGCCCTCGGCCGGCTTCAACGACAGCCCGCCGGAATCGAACGTGATGCCCTTGCCCACCAGGGTGACGTGCTTGGTCGCCCGCGCCGGCCGGTAAGCCACCCGGATCAGCCGCGGCGGGTTGGCTGAGCCCTGGCCGACGCCGATGATCCCGCCGTAACCGCCCTTGGCCAGCGCCTTCTCATCGAGCACGTCGATGTTGAGCTTGGTGCCCTTCACCAGCTTGGTCGCCGCCTCGGCGAAGGCCTGTGGCGTGAGGTCGCGCGGCGGCGTGTTGACCCAGTCGCGGGCGCGGTTGACCGCCGCACCGACCAGTTCAGCGCGAGCCACCGCTTCCTTGACGTTCTTGGCCTTCACCCCGGGACCCACGACCGTGGCCGCCCGGACCGCGGGCGCGCCCTGCGCAGACTTGTACTGGTCGAAGCTGTACGCGCCGAGCAGGATGCCTTCGGTGACGGCGCCGGCGTCTTCGGCGTCTTCGATCGGCAGGGCGACCGCGACCGATTCGGAGCCGGCGAGCGCACGGACCGCGGCCCCGGCCGCGCGGCGCAACGCCTCGCGCCGCTGTGGATCACCGGCCTCGCCCAGCGGCCCGGTGCCGACCACGGCGACGACCGGCGCCTTGGCCGCGCCCAGGGTGGGGAACTTGACGACCTCGTCGGCTTTGCCGGTGGCGCCCAGCTGCACCAGGACCTCGGCCAGCTTCTTCTTCATCGCCTTGTCGAGCGACTCGGTACCGGGTAGGAGGGCGAGACCGTCGTCGGCAGGGGCCGCACCGACGATGACGGCGTCGACCTTGAGGCCCGTCGGAGCGGCGGATGACAGGGCAATGCTGGTCACAGTTCTCCAGACGTCGTGCGTTCGAGTCGAGTTCCGCCGATGCTACCGCCCGGTCGGCCGCCATCCACGCGCACGGCGTCGTCGTACCGGCGTAACGGTCACGATCGGCCGTTGCGCGGGGCGAACGTGGTGAGCGGCAACGTCGCCACACCGTCACCGAGCTCGGCAGCGCCGACATCGGGCGAGTACGGCGTTCAGTGCCGGGGCGACACCGCGGATGTCGGACCGGACGCCGACCCACACACCCACGGAGACGAAAAGCGGCGTCGTTATGGTGTCCGGTGTGAGTGACGCAGAGCTTGCCCGGTCGCCCCTGCACGCGCGCCACGAGGCCCTGGGGGCGAAGTTCGCCGAGTTCGGTGGCTGGTCCATGCCGCTGCAGTACTCCGGGGTGGTGGACGAGCACACCGCCGTGCGTGAACGTGTCGGGCTGTTCGACGTCTCGCACCTCGGCAAGGCGTCGGTGACCGGCAGGGGAGCCCGTGAGTTCGTGAACTCCTGCCTGACCAACGACCTCGCCAAGATCGAACCCGGCCGCGCCCAGTACACGCTGTGCTGCGACGACGCCGGGGGAGTGGTCGACGACCTCATCGTGTACCTGCGTTCTGACGACGACCTCCTGCTGGTGCCGAACGCCGCGAACAACGCCGAGGTCGTTCGCCGGTTGGCCGAAGCAGCACCGGCCGGAGTCGACGTTCGTGACCGACACCGCGACTACGCCGTGTTCGCCGTGCAGGGACCGCGGTCCGAAGCGGTGATGGCCACGCTGGGACTGCCGACCGAACACCCGTACATGTCGTTCGTCGACGCGCGGCTCGAGGACGTGCCGGTGACGGTGTGCCGTACGGGCTACACCGGCGAACGTGGGTACGAGCTCCTCGCGGCGTGGGATGACGCCGAGCGGGTGTGGGACGCGGTCATGCGGGCCGGCGCCGCCGAAGACATCGCGCCCTGCGGACTCGGCGCCCGCGACACGCTGCGAACCGAGATGGGATATCCCTTGCACGGACAGGACCTGTCTCGCGACATCGGCCCCCTGCAGGGCCGGTCCGGATGGGCGATCGGCTGGTCGAAGCCGCAGTTCTGGGGCCGTGCGGCATTGCTGGCGGAGAAGGAGGCCGGGCCGAAACGCAGGCTGCGCGGGCTCAAGGCGGTCGGACGCGGCATCCCGCGCCCGGGGATGACGGTCAACGTCGACGGTTCGCCCGCCGGGACCGTCACGTCAGGCACGTTCTCGCCGACCTTGCGTCAAGGCATCGGCTTGGCCTTGCTGCCGCCTGAGGTCGCCGACGGCACCGAGGTGGAGGTCGACATCCGCGGGCGCGGCGAGCGATTCGAGGTCGTCCGACCGCCGTTCGTGCAGACTCGGTCGAGCAGCAGCTGACGTCGCCGGCGCGGTGTCACGCTGCGTCGTCGAGGGCGGCGACCGCCAGTGTCCGCGGGGCCGAACGCAGCGGTGAGAGCCAGGCGATGACAGCTGCCACCAGCAGCGAGAGCTGGCAGACGAAGATGGTGTGCTCCGCGCTCACGCGGGCGGCGAGGACACCGCCGAGCAACGCGCCGATCGGGTAGCCCACACCGAACGTGGCCATGCGCCCGGCGGTCATGACGCGGCTCATCATCGGCTCGGGGGTGACCTGCTGGCGCAGCGTCAACGAGATCGTGGCGATCATGATGTACGTCACCGACCATGTCGCCACGGCGATCACGCCGTGCAGCCAACTGGTCGGCAGCGACAGCGCGAGGCCGCAAGCCGCGGCGGCCGGCAGCACGAGCAGGGCGGCGCGCACGCCGCCGAATCGACGCACCAGGCGCGGGACGAACAGGCTGCCGATGACGGCGCCGATGCCCCACGAGCCGAACAGCACGCCCAGGCGCCAGTCACCCTCGCGCACGTCGAGAGTCCGGTCGGCCCACACGACCAGGACCGCCATGAGCGAGCCCGCGCTGAACGCCACCAGCGCGCCGATGACGATCATGATGCGTACGACCTCGTGGCGCACGATGAACCGGGTGCCGTCGGCCACGGCCGACCACCCGGTCGCCTGTCCGGCCGGGCGCGGCGCGCTCAACGGGCGGGTGATGCTCCGGACCAGCAACGCCGAGGCGACCAACGTCACGACGTCGATCGCGATCACCGACGCGGGCGACACCACGACGATCAGCGCGCCGGCGGCCATCGGCACCACTGTCTCGGCCACGGTGCTGCCCCCGAAGACCATCGCGTTCGCCGAAGGCAACCGGTCGCGCGGCACCAGGCTGGGTAGCGCGCCCTGGTTGGCGGCATCGAAGAAGACGAAGACAGTCCGCGCGATCAGCGCCGCGAGCAGCACGTGCACCGCGCTCAGCACGCCGAGCCAGGACGCGATCGGCACCGTGGCCAGCGTGAGCGCGGCGAGCAGGTCGGAGATCACCATCATGCGACGGCGGTCGAAGCGGTCGGCCAGTGCGCCGGCCCACAGGCCGAGCACGAGGTAAGGGACGGCTTCGACGACGAAGACCATGGACGTCCACGTGGCCGATCCGGTGATGCCGTAGATCAGGACCGGCATCGCGATGAAGGTGACGGCCGAGCCGGCCAACGACACGATTCGCGCAGCGACGTATCGGAACACATCCGAATCGCTGAGTAGGCGCTGGTGCCCAGATGTCGGCGACGGTGCCACGTCGATGGACTCCTACCCCCCGCACAGGATTTACGACGAAGGCAACAGCATGACGGGACACTTGTCAAGAAGTCATGCGGAAACGAGTGCGGTGACAGCGAGTAGAAAGCCGGGGATTGTCGAACGAGGGCTGTGGTAGTGCCGTCGCCGTCCCCTGTGCGGCGACGGCACCCCACATCACCTCCCAAGACTGAGGAACGGCCGCGGTATGACGCGGTGTCGCGGATTCATGGATGTGATCTGTGCAACATCGCCGGAGAATCGTGTGAACCCGCGCAACCCGGGCGAGCGATGCGGGCGCCGAACCCCGTACTGTCGTGCCTGCGCGGACATCATGACGAGGAGGCGGCGATGAGCTGGAAATGGCAGTTCGTGGGCGCGGACGGTGGCCCGGTCCCCGGTGTCGATGACGGCAGCTCCCGCCCCGAGGCCGGGTTTCCCACCCAGTCCGACGCCGAGACCTGGCTGGGCGAGCACTGGCGTGAACTGGCCAAGGCCGGCGTGGACGCGGTGATCCTGCACGAGGACGGCCGCGAGGTCTACGGGCCGATGAGTCTCAACCCGCCCGAATGAGCGCGTCGCCGGTGGGTCAGTCCGCGGCGGGGACCTGCAGGTCCTTGGTGAAGAAGTGGCTCAGCTCCTCGTCGGCGTAGATGCCGAACGGCTCGGTGGGCTCGTAGCCACTGGACTTGTACAGGGCCATGGCCTCGGGCTGGCGTAAGCCGGTCTCGAGCACGACCCGGCGATAACCGGCCTCGGCCGCCCGGGCCTCGAGTTCGGCGAGCAGTCGCCGCGCATGCCCGCCGCCACGGTGGTCGTGCGCGACGTACATGCGCTTGATCTCCGCCACGTCCTCGGCATGCCAACGGAATCCGCCAGTGGCGACCGGTTCGTTCCCGATGAACCCGACGAGGAAGCTTCCGCGGGGAGGCGCGAACTCCTCGGGGTCGACCGGCGAGTCGTCCGGCCCGCCATAGCGTTCGACGTATTCCTGCTGCAATTCGGTCTCGAGCGCACGCACGACCGGGTCGGAGTAGCGCAGTGCACGCACGAACAGGCCGGTGTGGTCACGGTCGGCGATGGGTGCACTACTCACACGAGGGTCCCTGGTTTGACGGTCGGCTTGGGCAGACGCAGCCGGCGAATCTGAGTGGCGCGCATGGCGGCGTAGAGAGCATGCCCCTTGTTGGGGTCGTCGGGGAAGCGCTGGCGCACCTCGCGCTTGACCCGCAGGCCCAGGATCGTCAGATCGATGATCAGCAGGATCATGGCGACCACCCACGCCAGGGTGGAGATGAGCTGGACTTCCGGAATGCCGATGAGGCTCGTCACGAGAACGATCAGGATGATCGGCAGGAAGAACTCCGCGATGGTGCGCCGCGAGTCGACGTAGTCGCGGACGAACTTTCGCACCGGGCCTTGATCGCGCTTGAGGAAATAGCGTTCATCGCCGGTGGCCATGGCTTGGCGCGTCCGCATCCGCTCCGTGCGCATCTTCTCGCGGTCGCGACGTATCTGCTCGCGGCGAGTCAGGGCCGGTTTGACCCGCTCTTTACGTGCCTTTTCGGCTTCGCTGCGCTTGGGTGTCGGGCGGCCTTTCGAGCCGGGACGCGCAGGGGGCGGCGTAGGCTCCTCGGGCGGAGCTTGCGTGGATTCGGAAGTGGCTCGGCGACGGAACACGCCTACCAGGGTAGGCCAGTGCGCAACCAGGCCTGCCACAGTGCGGCCTTAGACCGTAGGCTTGGTGTGGCAACACTGCAGCCGACAGAGCACAGCTCACGAAAGGGATACCTGGCCAGATGGGGATCCTCCAGCGAATGTCCATGCTCTTCCGGGCCAAGGCCGACAAGGCACTCGATCGCGCCGAGGACCCCCGGGAGACACTCGATTACTCCTACAAGAAGCAGCTCGAACTGCTTCAGAAGGTGCGTCGTGGCGTGGCCGACGTCGCCACCAGCCGCAAACGCATCGAAGTCCAGATGACCCAGCTGCAAGGGCAGTCCGACAAGCTGCAGCAGCAAGCGCAGAAGGCGCTGTCCCTCGGCCGTGAAGATCTCGCCCGGGAGGCGCTGACGCGTCGCTCGGGTCTGAGCAATCAGATCGCCGATCTGCAGACTCAGCATCAGGCTCTGCAGGGCGAGGAAGAAAAGCTCACGCTCGCCGCCCAGCGCCTGCAGGCCAAGGTGGAGTCCTTCCGGACCAAGAAGGAGACCATCAAGGCCAGCTACACCGCCGCCGAGGCACAGACGCGCATCGGCGAGGCGTTCAGCGGCATCTCCGAAGAGATGAGCGACGTCGGCCTGGCCGTGCAGCGGGCCGAGGACAAGACCGCCACGATGCAGGCCCGAGCCGGCGCGATCGACGAGCTGCTCGCCTCCGGTGCGCTCGACGATCCCACCGGTACGGCGAAGGACGACATCAGCGCCGAACTCGACCGGCTGGCTTCCACCAGCGATGTCGAGCTCGAGCTGGCTCGGATGAAGGGTGAGATCACCGGTGGCGGTGAGGCGCCCAAGCAGATCGGCAGCCAGACCGAGTCCGCCGCCGAAGGCCAGGACGCGCAGCCTCAGCGCGAGGAGGGTCAGCTGTGATCATCCGCATCATGGGTGAGGGCCAGTTCGAGGTCGACGAGTCCCACCTCGACGAACTGAATCGTCTCGACGACGCGCTGGGCGAGGCCATCGAGGCCAACGACGACGCCGTCTTCCGGACCGCTCTCGAGGCGCTGCTCGCCGAAGTCCGCCGCGCCGGCAAGCCGGTGGCCGACGACGTCCTGGTCGACAGCGACCTCGTCCTGCCGTATGCCGAAGCCCACGTCGACGAGGTCCGCGAGCTGCTGACCGACGAGGGCCTCATCCCCGCCGAGCCGCCAGTCAAATGATCATGTTCACCATGGGATTCGCTGCTTCACCAGGCGTACACGCCTAGTGGAGCAGCAGTTTCCCTGTTGGTGATCCGGCCGCCGCGGAACAGCGACGGCTGCCTTGGCGTTGTTTTCGTTGAACGCAACTTCGCCCCTCGCCGTACCCAGGAGGACCCACGTTGGCGCGCACCAGATTCGCTCCGGACCGCGGGCTCACCACCCGTATGGTCCTCACGATGGTGCTGCTCGCCGTGCTGTACGTCGTACTCATCGGTGCTATCGCGCTGGCCGGTTTCGGCTGGGTCTTCGGCGTCATCATCGGGCTGGGCGTGCTGTGGGCGCAGTGGTACTTCTCCGACAAGATCGCGTTGTCGGCTATGCGTGCACGGCAGGTTTCACCGGCTGAAGAGCCGGAACTGCACGCGATGATCGACCGGTTGTGTGCCTTGGCCGACATGCCCAAGCCGAAGGTCGCCGTGGCCGACACCGATCTGCCCAACGCTTTCGCCGCTGGGCGCAGTCCCGATCGTGCAGTGGTGTGCGTGACGCGGGGCATTCAGCGTCGCCTCGACGATCGTGAGCTCGAAGCGGTCCTGTCTCACGAGTTGTCCCACGTCGCCCATCGCGACGTCCTCGTCATGACGGTCGCCTCGGTGGTGGGTGTGCTCGCCGGCATGATGACCAGGATGCTGCTGTGGAGCGGCATGATGCGCGGCGGACGCAACAACAACAACGCCGCGGTCATGGTGCTCGTGGTCATGCTCGTGGCGGCCGTGGTGTACGCGGTGAGCTTCCTGCTGACGAGGCTGTTGTCGCGTTACCGTGAACTGGCCGCCGACCGGGCCGGGGCCATCCTGACGGGGCAACCGTCCGTGCTGGCCAGCGCGTTGACGAAGATCTCCGGCGACATGGCCAAGATCCCACAGAAGGATCTCCGGCAGGCCGAGGCCTACAACGCCTTCTTCTTCGTTCCCGCAATGACCGGCAAGGTCGACATCGCATCCCTGTTCGCCTCGCACCCGCCGCTGGAGAAGCGGCTCGAGCAGTTGAACCGCATCTCCATCGAGCTGGGTCAGGAGTAACGACCGGGATGGGACTACTCGACGCGCTGTTCGGCCGCTCCAAGCAGGTCCAGCCGAACCTCGATGCGTTGTTCGCCCTGCCCACCGCGGCGCTCACGCTGGAGGCGTCCGCGCAGATGCGCCCCACCGGCGTGGGCGCGGTGTGCTTCCGGCAAGTCGAGGGCGGCCCGTTCGCGCGGTTGAAGGACGAGATCACGACGTTGCTCGGCGGCGCGGAGCCGGAGGAGCACGTCGACGACTACGGCTACACCTGGCTGGTCGTGCGTCGTGACCCTTCGCAGATGTCGGAACTGTGCACCGACCTGCACGCCGTCAATTCCACCCTGGAGGCCGCAGGATTCGGGCCGTCCCTGCTGTGCACGACCATCGGATTGCGTGCCGACTCGGGGCAGGGCCTCGCCTTGGTCTACCTGTACAAACGCGGCACCTTCTACCCGTTCGCGCCGGTGGATGCGGCGAGACAGCAGCGGGACAACGCCCTGGAGTTGCAGGTGCGTGCCTTGGTCGGCGGCGATCTGAACATCGAGCCGGACGTGTCGCGCTGGTTCCCGGTGTGGGGCGCCCCCGGCCTGTAAGGCGCCGACGTTGAGATCCGGCCGGCGAGGTCCGGGCTGTGAACACGGCCGCGTGACCGCGGGACGGAGCAGTCACGCCGAGCTGTGCAGGCCACGCCTGGCGGCGCGGGTCGGGCACCACCAGGCGTTGTGCTGCATCACTAGGCTTGCACGGGTGGTCCGGCAGGCAATCGGGTAGTGAACATGATCATTTCTTGACCGCGCCACTGCCGGGCAGGGCGAGCATCCGGTCGAGGGCGACACGGGCCCAGTGCTGCGTGTCGGCATCGACCTCGATCTGGTTGACCACATGCCCGTCGACGAGGCTCTCCAACGCCCACACCAGATGCGGCAGGTCGATGCGGTTCATGGTGGAGCAGAAGCACACCGTCTTGTCGAGGAAGACCACGGTCTTGTCCGGGTGGTCTTGCGCGAGCCGCTTGACCAGGTTCAGTTCGGTGCCGATGGCCCAGGCCGAACCGGCCGGTGCCGCGGCGACGGTCTTGATGATGTATTCGGTGGACCCGACGTAGTCCGCGGCCGTGACGACTTCGTGCTGGCATTCCGGGTGGACCAGCACGTTCACGCCGGGAATGCGCTCACGCACGTCGGCGACCGACTCCGCGGAGAACCGGCCGTGGACCGAGCAGTGCCCCTTCCACAACAGCATGCGGGCGTTTCGCAGCTCGTCGTCGGTGACGCCGAAGCCGGGCTTGTGCGGGTCGATGACCAGGCAGTCGTCCAGCGACAGACCGAGCTGCAGGACTGCAGTGTTCCGGCCGAGGTGTTGATCAGGCAGGAACAGGACCTTCTCGCCTTGGGCGAAGGCCCAGTCGAGGGCTTGTCGGGCGTTGCTCGAGGTGCACACCGCGCCGCCGTGCCGGCCGCAGAAGGCCTTG
>JAJYTA010000058.1 GCA_021793295.1 Actinomycetes bacterium | reverse complement strand
CCGAACCCCCACCCCAACCACCCGACCCCGCCCACGACATCCCACCCTTCTGAAACCAGCGAGGTCAGCGGAACAGGGTGTACGCGACGACCGAAGGCGAACTGATGCCGAGCCGACCGGTGTCGCCGGTCAGGATCTCCTCGTAAGCGAGAACGGCGCCGTCATCGGGGTCGACGAAGAGCACGTGCCGGCGCTCCAAGCCGGATGCGGTGCTGTCCGTGGCGAACGCCATCGCCTCGCGCCCGGCCCGGTCGGTCATCTCGCCGAGAGAGACGACGCCCTCGTCCTCGGCTAGCAACCGAAGCGCAGCGGCCCGGGTCGGTGGCTCGACGACGCGTTCGCTGTGTACGTCGTTGATTGCGGTGAACAGCGTCGCCGCGGATTCTTCAGGCGGCGTCGTGGAGAGCAACTGCGCCCGAAGCGAATCCGGATCGGTGGGCAGGTCGGCCGGGTAAGCGGTGTCGAGCCGCTCAGCCGGGACGGTCTCGTCGAGCAGAATCGTCCCCGTCGAGTCCGGGTGGCCTTGCGCATCCCAGGCACGCCGGTACTTCTCGTTCGGAAACTGCGGCTCGCCCCGTACCTCCCGGATGCGAACCGTGCCGTCGTCGCGGAAGATCCGGTCCCGCAGGATCGGAGTGACGGCCGTGGACACTTTCTCGCTCGCCCCTTCGCCGTCGACGGAGACACTGAGCCACCAGCTCTCGGTCCGGATCCGGCGAGACGGGTCGTCGGCCTGGTCGTCGGCTGCGGTTCGAGCCAGCTCATGCAAGGTCGGTGCGGCCGGCTCGCCGTCGGCCAACTCGCCGTTCAGCACCGGCGGGGTCGCCGCGTGGGCGATCTCCTCGCCGGTGGTGGCGACGTTGGTGACGATCATGGCGGCAACCACGACCGCGGTCGTCGCAGCCATCGCCAAGCCCTGCCACAGCCGCCGTGGGTGGTGCGGGGTGGGGGCTGGCCGGCTGTCGGTGACGACGTCTTCCAGCAGCTGACGGATCGCCTCGCGCCGGGCGGCCGGTAGGTCGCGCTCGGGCGGCGTGTCAAGGACGATGTCGGCGCCGGTCGGAGTCATGGCATACATGTCCCTTCAGGTGTCCAGCCAGGGTCGGGGTTCAGGCAGGCGAGCCTTGGGCCGGGCTGACTCGGTGAGCCGCCTCATGTGCGCGTGGGCGCGGGCGAGGCGAGAACGAACGGTCCCCACCGGCACGCCCAGGGCTACGGCGGCTTCAGCGTAGCTGCGTCCGCCCCAAACGCACAGCGCAAGGACATCCTGCTCAGCGCGCGGTAAGCGGCGGAAGATCCGCAAGATCTGCTGCATCTGTCGCTCGGAGTCCGAGACTTCACGGGTCGCGTCACCCTCGATGACGGCCGGAGGCAGTTTGGCCAGCAGCCGTCGATGCCGCCGGACAGCTCGCTCGCTGTGCCTGGTGACGTCGGAGGCGACGGCGAGTAGCCACGGCACGATCACCCCGTCTTCGCTGGTGGCCTCCTCGCGACGCCGCCACGCCTCCAGGAACACCACGGACGTCAGATCCTCGGCAGTCGCCCAGCTACCAGTCAGCCGGAAGCAGTAGTTGTACACGGCTTTGGAATGGCGTGTGAACAGCTCGCCGAACGCCGCGGGATCCCCGCGGCGCGCCCGCGACCACAGGTGGTCGTCGGTCGGACCGTCCGCACGAATGCTGATGCTCCCGTCTGTCCGCCTGGCGGCTCAACTCTGTCCGAGCTCGGGCACACCGCAGCGGCCGGCGACCCGATGACGCCGATCTTACGCATCTGCACGGTACGGCAGAAGGCACTGAAGCACCGTATGGTCGAGCGTGATGAACACCCCACTCGACCTCAACCTGCCCGCACCCGAGCTCACGGCTGCGCTGTGTGACATCCCCTCGGTCAGCGGAGACGAAGCCCGCTTGGCCGATGCGATCGAGGCGGCCCTGCGGCGATACGAGCATCTGAGCGTCGATCGGGACGGCGACGCGGTGGTGGCTCGCACGTCGCTCGGCCGCCCGTCGCGGGTCGTCGTCGCCGGACACATCGACACCGTTCCGGTGGCCGGCAACCTGCCGACGCGCCGCGACGGCGGCGTCTTGTGGGGCCGCGGGACAGTCGACATGAAAGGTGGCGTCGCCGTGGCGTTGCGGCTCGCGGCGCACGTCGCGGACCCGGCCAGCGACGTCACCTACGTCTTCTACGACAACGAAGAGGTCGAAGCCGACCGCAACGGCCTCGGCCGGGTCGCAGCGCGCCATCCCGACTGGCTGCGCGGCGACTTCGCAGTGCTCATGGAGCCCACGTCGGCCGTGGTCGAAGGCGGATGCAACGGCACGCTACGGGTGGGCATCACCGTGGCGGGCCGTGCCGCGCACAGCGCGCGGTGGTGGCGCGGCGTCAACGCGATCCACGCCGCGGGCCCGGTACTCGAACGGTTGCGCGAGTACACGCCGGCGGAGGTCGACGTCGACGGCCTGGTTTACCGGGAAGGGCTCAACGCCGTCGGTATCAGCGGCGGAATCCAGGGCAACATCATCCCGGACCGGTGCGTCATCACGGTCAACTACCGATTCGCGCCCAGTGCTGACGAAGACGCGGCGTTCAAGCACGTACGTTCGGTGTTCGACGGCTACGACGTCGAGCTGCTGGACTCCGCGCCAGGTGCGCGCCCAGGCCTGACCCGGCCGATCGCGGCCGAGTTCGTCGCGGCTGTCGGGGGGACGCCGCAGGCGAAGGTCGGCTGGACCGACGTCGCGCGCTTCGACGCCCTGGGGGTGCCGGCGGTGAACTACGGTCCCGGAGATCCTCAACTGGCCCATGCCGACGACGAACAGGTCGACGTCGCCGAGATCGACACCTGCGAGCAGCGCATGCGCGCGTGGCTGGACACCGCCGCTGCGGGCCGGACGGCTAGCCTGGCGCGGTGACTGACTCCCGAAACCCCCGGCCGCGCCGGGGTGCCGAGAAATTCAGCGGACCGGTCGTGCTGCGCGGATCACGCTTCGACACCGCAACCACCGACCAGCATCTGCTGGACACGACTGGCCCGTCGGACTGGGTCCACACCGACCCCTGGCGCGTCATGCGGATCCAGTCCGAGTTCGTCGAAGGTTTCGGGGCTCTCGCGGACGTCGGCCGTGCTGTCAGCGTGTTCGGCTCGGCGCGCATCCGCCCCGACGACCCGTACTACGAACTCGCCGTCGATCTCGGCTCGCGGCTCACCGAAGCCGGGTACGCCGTCATCACCGGCGGGGGTCCCGGCATCATGGAGGCGGCGAACAAGGGCGCCACCGAAGCCGGCGGCGCATCGATCGGACTGGGCATCGAGTTGCCGCTCGAGCAGGGCTTGAACGAGTACGTCGAGCTCGGCGTGAACTTCCGCTACTTCTTCGCCCGCAAGACGATGTTCGTGAAGTACGCGCAGGGCTTCGTGGTCTTCCCGGGCGGATTCGGCACGCTCGACGAACTGTTCGAGGCGCTCACCCTGGTTCAGACCGGGAAGGTCACCGCCTTTCCGATCATCCTGATCGGCACCGAGTTCTGGCGGGGCCTGCTGGACTGGCTCGAAGCCGAGCTGGTGGGAAGGCGCAAGATCTCCGCGACGGACATGGACCTGATCACCCTCACCGACGATCTCGACGACGTCCTCGACGTGCTGGCTGAAGCCGAGAAGTCCCGCCTGGAGCGTGGGTATCACACGGCGTGACGGCGACGGCGAGTGGCGAACAGGGCGAACCGGACCCGCCACCAGCCTTTCGTGCCGGTGCGCTGATGACCGGCGGCGGCCAGGCTCTGGCGGGCCAGAGCCGCACGGGCCGCCTCGGCACGCATGTCGGCCGCTCGTTCCTCGTGCAGGAGCTGGTGGACGAAATCACTGTTCATACCTGGAGTCTCGTCCGTAAGGTGCCCGCTGCGCATGCGGAGATCGCCCTGTCTTCGCAGCTCGTCAGGGCCTTACGGGGCGGGCGAAGCGACTCAGGCAGACTCAGGTGGCCTCAGGCGAGGCCCCGCCGCGGTACGGCGGGCGGCCGGACGCCGCGAATCGAGGCCACCATGTCGAGTACCTGCCGGGTGGCGGCCACATCGTGCGCTCGGAACACTCGGGCTCCGTGCCAGGCGCTGATGGCGGTGGCGGCGAGCGTTCCGGGTAACCGGTCGGCGACGGGCAGGTCCAGCGTCTCGCCGACGAAATCCTTCCGGGACAGGCTCACCAGCACCGGCCAGCCGGTGCGCACCAGCTCGTCCAGGCGACGGGTCAGCTCCAAGGAGTGGTAGGTGTTCTTGCCGAAGTCGTGCGTCGGGTCGATGACGATGCTCTGGGGGTCGACGCCGAGGCCTACGGCGCGCTCGGCCAGGCGACCGGTGCGCTCGATGACGTCGGCGACGACGTCGCGGTAGTGGACTCGGTGCGGCAGCGTGCGCGGAGGAAGGCCGCCGGTGTGGCTGCATACCAGACCGACGCCGTACTCGGCGGCGACGGCGGCGACCTCCGGGTCGGAGCCGGCCCAGGTGTCGTTGATCAGCTCGGCGCCGGCTTCACACAGGGCCGCCGCCGTCGCGGCGCGGTACGTGTCGACGCTGACGACCACGTCGGCGTACTTCTCCCGGATCGCTTCGACCAGCCCCGCGGTGCGCTCGATCTCTTCGGCCTCGTCCACGTGCTCGCCCGGCCCGGCGCGCACCCCGCCCACGTCGATGATGTCCGCCCCCTCGGCCACCACCTGCTCCACACGCCGCCACGCCAGGTCGAACGTGAACGTCGCGCCGCGGTCGTAAAACGAGTCCGGTGTCCGGTTGATGATCGCCATGACGGCGAACTCGCCGGGGCGGAAGGTCGAGCGACCCAGTCGAAGTGGGCTCACCGTGCCTCCTTCCAGTCACCACATGGCACGATCTGACCCTATGTTCGTCGTGTTCGTGCTTTCAGCCGCGGTCGTCCTCTTCGCCGTCGTCGCGGTCGCGATGGGACGCGGCGACGTGCTCGGCACCGACGACGCTCGCGCGGCGGCGCCGATGCTTCCCGAGCGCGCGCTCGACTCCGCTGACGTCGACGGGATCAGATTCACCGTAGCCGCCCGCGGCTACCGGATGGACCAGGTCGACGAAGTGCTGGAGCGACTCGCCGCCGAGCTCGACGAACGCGACCGGCGCATCGCCGAGCTCGAGGCCATGGCGATCAACGGGCCACACACCCCGCCAAATGATCATTGACGACGCCGGTGGCCTGCATCGTCGCATAGGCAGTGGTGGGTCCGACGAACACGAAGCCGCACTTCTTCAGCGCCTTGGCCAAGGCCGTGGACTCCGGCGTGAACGCCGGGACATCGGACAAGCAAGCCGGCACCGCGCGGGGCGAGTCCGGCGCGAACGACCAGATCAGCTCATCCAGAGCGCCCTCGCCCCGGGACTCGCGCAACGAGAGTAGGGCCCGGGCGTTGGTCACCGCCGCGGTCACCTTCGCCCGGTTGCGCACGATGCCCGGGTCGCTGAGCAGCCGGGCCACGTCGTCGTCATCGAAGGCGGCCACCACGGCCGGGTCGAAGCCGGCGAACGCTCGCCGGAATTCGTCGCGCTTGCGCAGAATGGTCAGCCAGGACAGTCCCGACTGGAACGCTTCGAGCGTCAGCCGCTCGAAGAGGGCGACATCGCCGCGGACCGGACGGCCCCACTCGTCGTCGTGGTAGGCGATGTAGTCCGGCGTGCTCAACGCCCACGGGCAGCGCGGCTGTCCGTCAGGCCCGGGGGCGGCGTCACCGGCCATGGAACACCGGCTGCTGCTTGGCCAGGAATGCGCGCACCGCGTCGTGGTGGTCGGCAGACTCCCCGGTGCGCTGCATCAACGTCGCTTCGTGCTCGAGTGTGTCGGTGAAGGAGTTCGTGGCGGAAAACTCCAGCGCTCGGCGCAGTGCTGCGTAGGCCAGCGTCGGGCCTGCTGCCAGTTGCCGGGCCAGCTCGAGCGCGCGCGGCACGACGTCGTCGGCGGGTACGACCTCGGTCGCCAGCCCCAGCGCCAGCGCTTCCTGCGCGGGCACGGTCCGGGGGAGGAACAGCAACTCGCGCGCCTTCGCCCAGCCCACCAGCCGCGGCAGCATCCACGACATCCCCGTGTCGCACGACAACCCGATGCCGGCGAAGGCCAGATTGAACCCCGCGGTGTCGGCCACGATGCGCAGGTCACAGCTGAACGTGTACGACGCCCCCGCGCCGGCTGCGACCCCGTTGACCGCGGCGATCACCGGCTTGGGCATCGTGGCCAGCGCCTGCACCGTCGGGTTGTAGTGCTCACGAATGGTGGCGCCCAGCCGTTCGTCGCCGGCTTCGAGCGCCTGGGCGTGTTCCTTGAGATCTTCGCCGACGCTGAACGCGCGGCCGGTGCCGGTGAGCACCACGGCCCGCACCGTGGCGTCGTCGCGCGCGCTGAGGACAGCGTCGCGCAAGGCGACCTTCGTGCTGGTGTCGAGGCTGTTCATGGCTTCCGGGCGGTTCAACGTGATGACGCCGACCGCGTCCTTGACCTCGTAGCGCACCGGCTCGCCGGTCGAATCTTCGCTCACGGCTGGCCCTTCCTGGTCGGCCCGGCCGTGGCCAGGCAGTGGTCGACGAACCGGGCGGCCGCCGGGTGCAGCCGTTCGGCGTGCTCGTCGAAGTAGCGTGCAGCCTCGTCGCCGGGCCAGTCGTCGGGCAGCAGGGTACGCGGTAGACCCGGGTCGGTGAACAGGAACTTGCGCCACTCGTGCACCAGCCGGCTACGTACGGCGAAGGCCTGCTCGTCGCTGGGCGAATCAGGCAGCGACGAGATCAGCGCCCGGGCCTCGGCCAGCCAGCGCAGGTACGACCGGCCGACGGCGTCGAGATCCCACGCGCGGCGCACCAGTTCGGCGTCGTCGCCCTGATGCCTGGCGCTGAAGCGCTCGGCACGCACGTCCTCGGCCTGCAGCAGCCCCTCGAGCTCCGGCGACGGCCGGGCGGCGATCCACGTCCCGTCGCCCACCGGCGCGTAACCCAGGTAGGCCAGGCCGTTGCGGATCCGCTCTCGGGCGGCACGCTGGGCGGATCGCTGCGGGATCACGACGTGCCAGCGCCCGTCCCACTCCTGGCTGTCGGTGCGGTAGATGCGGCTCGCAGCCTCGCTCAGCCGGCGATCGGCGCGCTCGGTCAGCGCGTAGCCGGGCAGGCCGTCGATGCGTACCGGGCACAGCCAGTCCTGGCGGACCATCCGCGACACGGCAGTGCGCACGGCCGGTGCGGCGATCGAGAGCGGCTCGAGCAGCCGGACCAGGGCAGCGATGCGCGCTCGGCCGCCGCGCGAGCGGACGTGGTCGCCGTACAGATCGAACAGGGCAGATCGGGCGTTCACGCCCTCCATCCTGCACGGTCGCACCGTTGGAGCGACGGCGGTATCGGTGCTGAGGCCAACATGCGGGATAATGGACGTCATCGTGATGCACACGCAGTCGCTTCCTGGCCCATCCAGGAGGTTCGTGTGCGCACTGTGATGAAGGAAGGGGTGCGCGGATGGCGGCGATGAAGCCGCGGACTGGCGATGGGCCGCTAGAGGTCACCAAAGAGGGACGTGGCATCGTGATGCGCGTTCCGATCGAGGGTGGCGGCCGCCTGGTCGTCGAACTCACGGCGGACGAGGCCGGCGCGCTCGGCGACGCGTTGAAAGACGTCGTCGGCTGACGTCGAGGTCGTGAGCATCGAGATAGGTGCCCCCGTCCGGTGCCGTGCGGGGCCGGGCGGGGGCTTTACGAGGAGTCCGCGTGCGCGCTGAAAGCACCATCCGGCCCACCGAGGTCGTGGCCGACGCTCGAGCGTTGATGGATGCCGAGGCCGGCGTCCTGGCCGTGCCGTTCTCGCCCGGAGACGACGACGGCGCCCAGGTGCGGCTGGGGGCGGGCGGCGACACCGTGTCCGCGGCGTTGGGCCTGGATCTGGCGGTCGTGCTCGACCGTGAACGAGCCAAGGCCCGCGCCGGCGAGATCGTGTCCGTCCCGGTCTTCGAGGCCGGCCGTGGCGCTGGCAGCCCCGACGGCGAGGTCGACGTCACCAAGGTGCTGCTGGTCGGCCTCGGCGACCGGTCACCGGGGGCGTTCCGCAAAGCCGGCGCAGCCGTGGCCCGGGCGGCCCGGGGCACCGAACGGCTGGCCACCTCGGTGGCCGTCGACGCCGACGACGCGTCGCTGCGAGCCTTCATCGAAGGTGCCGTGCTCGCCACGTACGCACTCGGCGACTATCGCGGCAGCGCCGTGCCCGGCGAGAAGCGGCCGTTGCGCACGCTCGTGCTCACCGGTGCAGGCGACCGGTCCCAGGCCGTCACCGTTGCCGCGACCATCGCGAAGGCCACCTGGACCGCGCGCGACCTGGTGCACACCCCGTCGAACGTGAAAGACCCGGCGTGGCTGGCCGAGCAAGCCCGTGGCATCGGCGACGCTCATCGCCTCGACGTTCGGGTCCGTGACGAGAAGGCGCTGGCCAGCGAGGGTTTCGGTGGAATCGTCGCGGTGGGCGCAGGCTCGCAACGCCCGCCCCGGCTGATCGCGATGCGCTACGAGCCCAAACGTGCCCGCAGCCCGCACGTGGTGCTGGTGGGCAAGGGCATCACCTACGACTCCGGCGGGCTGTCGCTGAAGCCGCGCGAGGCCATGGTGCCGATGAAGACCGACATGTCCGGCGGCGCCGTCGTCATGGGTGTCCTGTCCGCTGTGCGCGAGCTGGGTGTCGGCGTACGGGTGACCGGCCTGGTCGCAGCGGCTGAGAACCTGCCCGGGGCCACCGCGCAACGCCCCGGCGACGTGATCCGCCAGTACGACGGCACCAGTGTCGAGGTGATCAACACCGACGCCGAAGGCCGGTTGGTGCTCGCCGATGCCATGGCGTACGCGGTGGCCGAGCTCGAGCCGACCGTGCTCATCGACGTCGCCACCCTCACCGGCGCGGCGACCATCGGGCTCGGTCGAAGCCACGCCGCCTTGTACAGCACGTCGGACGGTCTGGCCGCCGCCCTCACCGCAGCCGGTGACTCCGCCGGTGAGCGGCTGTGGCGGATGCCGCTGGTCGACGACTACCGGTTCGCGCTGGACTCCGCGATCGCCGACATCGCTCACGTGGAAACCACGAAGGTGGGCGGCGGATCCATCACCGCCGCGCTGTTCCTGCAGCGCTTCGCCCGCGATGTCACGTGGGCGCATCTCGACATCGCCGGTACCGGCCGGGCCGACTCCGCCTCCGGCGAGCTCGTCAAGGGCGGTACCGCGTTCGGCGTGCGGGCGTTGCTCTACTGGCTCGAAGCCGGCGCGCCCCTGGATGAAGGGTGAGTTCCATGTACGGGTTGGCGGTTCGCTGGTCCCTGGCCGACGCCCCCGACGACGTCGACGAGAAGCTGCGCGACTACGTCGAAGGCACGTCGCTGGCGCGGTTCTCGGCGATGGACGGGCTCCGGTTCAAGACGTGGCGGACTCGCCCCGGGGAGTGGTTCGAAGGCACGTACGTCTTCGAGACCGCCGCAGCTCGTGACGAGTTCGCGGCGTCGTTCGCGGAGAAGGCCGCCGAGTCGCCGGGGTCGCAGATCATCGGGTCGGCGCCGGTCCTGCAAGAGTCGTTCGACGTCATCGCCGTGGCCGAAGGCCAGGCTGGATTCGCCGCCGGGCCCGGACCGCGTTCCACCCGGTCATGAGCGCTCCAGTCGCACGATGATCGACTTGGACGCCGGCGTGTTGCTGATCTCGGCCGTGTGATCCAGCGGCACCAGCACGTTGGTCTCGGGGTAGTACGCCGCGGCGCAGCCACGCGCCGTCGGGTAGGCCACCACTCGATAGCCCTCGGCCCGGCGTTCGCCGTCGTGCCACTCGCCGACCACGTCGACCACGGCGCCGTCGTCGATGCCGAGCTCGCGTAGGTCGTCGGGGTTGACGAACACCACCTTGCGTCCCTGCTGGATACCCCGGTACCGGTCGTCGAGCCCGTAGATCGTCGTGTTGAACTGATCGTGCGAGCGGATCGTCTGCAGGATCAGCCGTCCGGGCGGTAACTGCAGGACGCTGAGCTCGTTGACGCTGAACCGAGCCTTGCCGTCGGCGGTCGGGAAGACGCGCGCGTCACGCGGCGGGTGCGGGAGGACGAAGCCGCCGGGCCGGACCACCTTGGCCTCGTAGTCGTCGAAGCCGGGTACGACGCGAGCGATGTGCTGGCGCACCGCGGCGTAGTCGGTCGCGAACCGCTGCCACGGGACCGGATGGTCCGCACCGAGCACCCGGCGAGCCAGGTCGCTGACGATGCTGATCTCGCTGCGCAGTTCCGGCGAGGCCGGTCGGAGAGTCCCGCGCGAGGCGTGCACGACACTCATCGAGTCTTCGACGGTCACGAACTGCTCGCGCCCGCCCTGCACGTCACGCTCGGTTCGCCCGAGGCACGGCAGGATGATCGAGCGGTGACCAGGCAGGGCGTGCGAGCGGTTCAGTTTGGTGGACACGTGCACGGTCAGCGGCACCGAGCGCAGCGCCTGCGCGGTGGCGTCGGAGTCCGGCGTCGCGGCGGCGAAGTTGCCGCCCAGCGCCATGAAAACCCCGACCTTTCCGGCCTGCATCGCCCGGATCGAGTCGACGGTGTCCAGTCCGTGCGCACGCGGTGGAGCGAAGCCGAACTCGGCGTGCAGTGCGTCGAGGAACCCCTCAGGGGGCTTCTCCCAGATACCCATCGTGCGATCGCCCTGGACATTGCTGTGCCCGCGCACCGGGCACGCCCCGGCGCCGGGACGGCCGACGTTTCCGCGCAGCAGCAGGAAGTTGACGATCTCGCGGATCGTGGCGACGGCCTTCGGGTGCTGGGTCAGGCCCATGGCCCAGCACACGACGATGCGCTCGGCCGCGAGCACCTCGTCGACGAAGGCGTGTACGGCCTCGTCCGGCAGCCCTGTCGCCGCACGTACGTCGTCCCAGTTCAGCGCTTCCCAGGCCGCGGCGGCCCGGTCGAAGCCGGAGGTGTGGGCGGCGATGAAGTCGTGGTCGAGGACGTCACCGCTCCGGGCGTCGGCTGCGACCAACTGCTGGTTGACGGCTTGGAAGAAGGCGAGATCACCGCCCAGGCGGATCTGGACGAACACGTCGGAGAGCAACGTGCCGCGGCCCACGACACCACGGACGGTCTGCGGGTTGCGAAACGTCTGCAGCCCGGCCTCGGGTAGCGGATTGATCGCGACGATCCGTGCGCCGCGCCGCTTGGCCTGCTCCAACGCGGTGAGCATGCGCGGATGGTTGGTGCCGGGATTCTGCCCGACGACGACGATGAGGTCGGCGTGGTCGGTGATGTCGGCCAGCGACACGCTGCCCTTGCCGACACCGAGTGTCTCCGACAGCGCCGAGCCCGACGACTCGTGGCACATGTTCGAACAGTCGGGGAGGTTGTTCGTACCGAGTGCCCGGGCGAACAGCTGGTAGCAGAACGCGGCCTCGTTGCTCGCGCGGCCGGAGGTGTAGAAGACCGCGTGGTCGGGATCGTCGAGCGTACGCAGTTCGCCGGCGACGAGGTCGAGCGCGGCGTCCCACGTGACCGGCCGGTAATGGTCGTCGTCGATGTCGCGCAGCATCGGCGTGGTCAGCCGGCCCTGCTGGCCGAGCCAGTGATCGCTGCGGGTGGCCAGTTCGCTGATCGGATGCGCGGCGAAGAAGTCCGGACCCACCCGGCGCACGGTCGACTCCTCGGCCACGGCCTTGGCGCCGTTCTCGCAGAACTCCGCCAGGTGGGGCTTGTCCGGCTCGGGCCAGGCACAGCCGGGACAGTCGAAGCCGGCATGCTGGTTGACCAGTCGCAGCGCGGGCAACCCGCGCCGCAAGCCGGATTGGTCGAGAACGGCCTTGAGGCCGTGCACGACGCCCGGTAGGCCGGCGGCGCTGCGCTCGGGCGGGCCGACGTGCAGACCATCGTCGTGGTCGTCATACCTCGGCGGAGGCTTCGTCATGGGCTGACCGTAGTACGCACGGTCGAAAAATGGGATGCGCACCGCATCGGGCCGTGGTTACCCTCGCGGCACGAGATGCTCGGGCGCATGCCCGGCGGGAGTGAGAGGAGGCGACGACCATGGCTGTCCCGGTGATGTCGCGCGCCTTCGACGGCGCACAGTCCGCCCTCTTCACCTCGCCCGCCGGCTGACCACGTCGCTCGTACCGGTGGGCTCACCTTCAGGAGAACCCACCGATGTACGAATCCGAGGAGTTCGACCTCGACGCGGCCTACGCCGAATACCTGGGGCAGGACGGCCCGCCGCAGGGCGACCGCTGGTCCACGTGGGATCAGTCGACGCCGACCGAACGCGGCCCGCTGCCTCATCCGGACTGGGTCGTCACGGAACTCGCCGCCGTCGACACCGAGCTCGGTGTGCTGAAGACCGGCAAGGAGGCCGACGTCTTCCTCGTCGAGCGCGCCGTGCCCGGCACCGAGACCGGCACCCTGATGGCCGCCAAGCGCTACCGTAACGCTCATCACCGGATGTTCCACCGCGACGCCGGTTACCTCGAGGGACGCCAGGACAAGGAATCCCGGGTCAACCGCGCCACCGCGAAGCGCACCGCGTTCGGCAAACAGGTGATCGCGGGGCAGTGGGCTTTCGCCGAGTTCAGCGCCCTGAGCCGGATGTGGGAAGCAGGCGTCGCGGTGCCGTACCCGATCCAGATCGTCGACACCGAGGTGCTCATGGAGTTCATCGGTGATGCCGACGGCACGGCCGGCGACCGGCTGGCGCGCCTACGTCCCGAGCCGGGCGAGCTCGACGATCTGTGGGCTCAGCTGTGCCGCAACCTGTCGCTGATGGCGCGCGAGGGCTTCACCCACGGCGACCTGTCGGCGTTCAACGTCCTGGTCCACGACCAGCGCCTGGTGATCATCGACATCCCGCAGATCGTCGATGTCATCGCCAACCCGCACGGCCCGGATTACCTGGAGCGCGACGTACGCAACGTGGGCGGATGGTTCATCGCCCGGGGGCTCGATCCAGGCCGGGTCGACGACTTGATCGCGGATCTGTTCGTGGATGCTCGGCTGCGCTGAGTTCTCGCGCGCGTCGGCCCGTGGCGTCGTACGGTGGTGTCATGGGGCAGATGACCACCCGGCGACCGGTGCTCCTGCTGCGGTCGGGCCGGGCGGCCAGGCGGCCGGACTCGCTGGCCGTCGAAGAGCCCTTGCTCGTGCGTGTGAACGGTGTCGTGCTCACCAGCACCATGCGCACCCCGGGTCACGACTTCGACTTGGTCGCCGGATGGCTGGTCAGCGAGGGCGCGATCACCCGGGCCGCAGACATCGCCGGCATGAAGGAGTGCGTCGACGAGGACAACACCGTCGACGTCGTCCTCGCGCCGGGGGTGCAGCCACCGCGCTCTCGTGCGTTCGCCACCACGAGCGCGTGCGGCGTGTGCGGTGCCGACCGGGTGAGTGAAGTGCGTGATCAGTTGACGTGGTCGCTGGCGGGCGACGAGTCGCGGATCGACCTGGCCGCGTTGGCCGGCTTGCCCGACGCGATGCGCGCCGAGCAGCGGGTGTTCGACCGGACCGGGGGCCTGCACGCTGCGGCCTTGGTCGACGCGGCCGGCAAGCTGGTCGTGATCCGCGAGGACATCGGCCGGCACAACGCCGTCGACAAGGTCATCGGGGCAGCGCTCATGCAGGGCCAGCTGCCGTTGACGGGCCACGTGCTGCAGGTCAGCGGACGCGCCTCGTTCGAGCTCGTCCAGAAGGCCGCAGCCGCGGCGATTCCGGTGCTCTCGGCGGTGTCGGCGCCCTCGAGCCTGGCCGTCGACCTCGCTGACGACTGCGGGCTGACCCTCGTCGGGTTCGTCCGCAGCGGCGGCATGAACGTCTACACCCATCCGGAGCGAATCCGGCTGGGGACGGACTATCAGTCGCCGGACGGCACCCAATAACGAAGTTTGCCGTTGCGCTCGTCCTCGAAGACGCCGCCGGCGCGCTCGATGACCTTGCGCGAGGCCACGTTGTCGACGTCGCACGTCACCAGCGCGGGATCGATCCCGAGCGCCGCGGCCCACGGGCGGGCCTGCAGCAACATCTGCGACGCGTGACCCTGCCGGCGAGCCGACGGCCGGACGTCGTAGCCGATGTGCCCGCCGTAGTCACGCAGCCACGGGGTGAGCTGGTGGCGGATCGACAATCTGCCCAGGAAGATCTTTCCGTCGACGAACCACAGGTGCGTGGAGGGCACCATGCCCCGCGAGCGGCGGGCTTCGTCACGCTCGTCCTCGATCTGACGCCGGACGTAGAGGGCGAATCCCTCGGGTTCGAGCATGTCGGCCAGTTGCAGGTCGTCGAGCCAGCGAGGTTCGTAGCCGGGCTCGGACACGGCCTCGAGCCACGAATCATGGACGTCCACCGTCGGACGGACGAGTTTGGGCACGACTCAATAGTGCCCTGAATCGCTACCCGTGACGCTTGACTGCGGCAAGAAGGCCGTCACTGACCGGCAACAGGGCCGGCAGCAACCGGTCGTCGGCGCGCACGGTGCGGCACAACTCCCGCACGGCGACGGTTTCGGGATCGCGCTGCGCAGGGTCGGCCACCCGGTCGTGCCACAGTGCGTTGTCGAAGGCGACCAGACCGCCGGGGCGCAGCAGGCGCAGCGCCTGTTCGAGATAGTCGCCGTACTCGGTCTTCGTGGCATCGCAGAACACCAGGTCGTAGGCGCCGTCGGTGAGGCGGGGCAGGACCTCGAGCGCCGCGCCGGCGATCAGCCGGGTGCGGTTGGACGCGAAACCGCCCTCGGCGAAGGCCTCACGCGCCAGGCGCTGGTGCTCGGACTCGATGTCCACGGTGGTCAAGACGCCGTCCTCGCGCATTCCGGACAGCAGGTAGAACCCGGACACGCCGACTCCGGTGCCCACCTCGACCACGGTCTTGGCGTCCAGCGCCGCGGCCAGCAGCCGCAGCGCGTGGCCGCCACCCGGACCGATCGGGACCACGCCGACTTCGGCGGCTCGTTGCCGTGCGCGGGTCACGGCCTGTTCCTCGTTCAGGTAGGCCTCCGCATAGGCCCACGACTCCGGCGTTATCGCGGTGGTGCTGCCCGTAGTGATGACGGCCTCCTGCAGGTCTCCGGCGCTGGCGCCGGTGCGTGTGTCAGAACGAAAGCTTAGAGCGTTCCGGTGCGGCGTCGAGAAGGACGCACGCGGAACCTACGAGAGGTGCGGCACGTTATGTGGCCAGTTACGTGGCCCACAGGTACCGGGGGCGTGGGCGTGATCCGTGCGATTGGTACCGGAAGGGGCGATGAGTCACGATGGATACAGTGCTCGTGTCGACGAGCCCTGTCGAGGGAGGTCTGCTCGTGGCGGACGTGGAAGCCGGGGCCGCATGGACCCCGCCGAGCTGGGACGAGATCGTCCGTGAACACTCGGCCCGGGTCTACCGGCTGGCATACCGGCTCACCGGTAATGCCCACGATGCCGAAGACCTCACCCAGGACGTGTTCGTCCGGGTGTTCCGCTCGCTGTCGTCGTACACGCCCGGCACGTTCGAGGGCTGGCTGCACCGCATCACGACCAATCTGTTCCTCGACTCCGTCCGCCGCAAGCAGCGCATCCGCTTCGACGCTCTGGCCGACGACGCCGCCGACCGCCTGCGGGGGCGGGAGCCGACGCCGGAGCACGCGCTGTCCGACCGCATGCTCGACGCGGACATCCACCGCGCCCTCGACGCGTTGCCGCCGGATTTCCGCGCAGCGGTCGTGCTGTGTGACATCGAAGGCCTGTCCTACGAAGAGATCGCCGCCTCCCTCGGCATCAAGCTCGGGACGGTCCGCAGCCGCATCCACCGTGGCCGCGCGCAACTGCGCGCCGCGCTCGACCACCGCGCGCCCGACGACGCCAGCGCCTTGGACACACCAGCACCGCGCGCCGACGGGACCCGCGAACACGGGGAGCCTGCATGAAACATCTCGACGAGCGAGTCAGCGACCTCGTCGACGACCGGCTCGACCACGACGAGCGCGACCGCGCCCTCGTGCACTTGACCGAATGTGCGCAATGCCGCAACGCCGTCGAGGACGAGCGGCACGCCAAGAACGCGCTGCGCTCGCTGCCCGACGTCGCGCCGTCGGCCACCCTGGTCCAGAATCTGCTGGCGCTGGCTGAACCCGGTGACCCGCTGCCGCCGGAGGCTCCGGGCAGTGCCCCGGCCCCGGTGGCCGACTGGCGCACCCGCGAGTCCCACCCGCCGTCCCGGCCGGGCGGGCGACGCCTGCCGCGGCGGGTCCGCACCATGCGGGTCGCGGCGGTGGGGATGTGCACCTCCGGTGCGATGCTGATCCTGCTGGCCGCGCTCGGATCGCCGTCCACCACGTCCGATCCGTCCCCGACGCCGGCCGGCATCGTCCCGCCCGTCGAGGAGTTCACCCTCGAGCACGCCCGCTCCACCGGAGCGCTGCCGTTCGTCGAGCCGGCGTCGCTGCTGGTCCGGCAGGCCGGTTCGCTGGGAGGCGGATGGTGACGCACGGTCCGCGCGCGCAGGGCGTGGCGGGGGGTCTCGCCGCGCTGGTGGCGCCGGTCCTCGTCGTGCCGATGCTGGTCGGTGCGATCGCCGTGTTCGTGCATGTGCCGTCGGCCAAGCCCGTCGGGGCCGGAGACGATTCCTACGCCGTCGAGTTGCTCCGCCAGTCCGCCGCCGCGGGCAGCCAGGTGTCCTACTCGGGCACGCAGTACGTGTCCACCTGGTCGGCGCTGGCGAAATCCGCGGCGTCGACCAGCGCCATCGTTCAAGTCCGGCATGCGGCCGGCGGCCAGACCGAGATCGCGCTGCACGACGACCAGACCGCCATCCTGCAGGGCCGGACGGCGGCGAGCTGGCTGGCCGGCGACGGCCCGGTCGACCTGTTGCTCGACGCCTACGACGTGCGCATGGCCGGCTCCGGCACGGTCGCCGGGCGCCCGACCGACATCGTCGAGGCCCGGCGTGACGACGGCAGCGTGGCGGTGCGGCTGTGGCTGGATCGCGAGACCGCGCTGTCGCTGCGGCGCGAATCGTTCGCCCATGACGGCTACCCGCTCAGTGCCAGCGCGTTCGTCGAGGTGACCATCGGCGGTGCGGGAGCGTGCTGCGACTTCGGCACCACCGACACGTCGTTCGGCACCGACCGCCAGGCCGCGATGCTGCACTGGTCGGACATCGAGCGGCTGCGTGACGAAGGCTGGCACTGCCCGGAGACCTTGTCCAACGGCATGGTGCTGTACGAGGCTCGCCGCGTCGGTGAGGCGATCCAGCTCAGTTACTCCGACGGGGTGATGACGGTCTCGGTGTTCGAGCAGCGCGGCCGGCTCGATCCGCACCAGCTCGAGGGCTACTCGACGGCGGAGGTCGACGGCGGCGTCGTCTACACCCGGCCCGGCCCGCCGGCACGCCTGACCTGGACGTCCGGCGGACATGTCATCACCGTGGTCGCCGAGGCGCCCATGCAAACGGTGGAATCGCTGATCGACAGCCTGCCGCCGGAACAGGTGAGACCACCCCCCAAGCAAGACGACGGCTTCTTCGCCCGGATCGGGCGCGGAGCACAGCGAGTCGGCTCCTGGCTCAACCCGTTCGACTGAGCCGCGAACGATGAAAGAATGTGCCCATGAAGGCGGGCTGGACGAGTCTGGGTGAGTTCACCTCGGCGCGCCGTGCCGGGCACCGACCGTGGGCCGGCGGCGAATGGCGATTCACCACCCCCGTCGAGCGTGCGCCCGCAGCAGCGCCCTTCCTGCAGCGCCCGCGAGAGGAGTCGGCGCCGGATCCGCCGACAGCCACTGCGCAGATCGCCACGCCACCACCGCCGCGGCGCCACCGCGGCAGGCGCGCAGCCGCGCTGTTCCTCGTGGCTGCGTTGGCCGGTGCGGGCGGCGGCATGCTGGCCGAGGGCATCGACGACTCCCGGGCCGGATCGGACTCCGTCACCGTCATCGGGGCCGAAAACTCCCAACTGGTTCAGCGTCCGCCGGACTCCATCGCGGGGGTTGCGGCCAGTGTCCTGCCCAGCGTCGTGTCGGTACGAGCCGCTGACGCCGAAGGATCCGGATTCGTCATCGGCGCCGACGGTTACGTCCTCACCAACAACCACGTGATCGCCGCCGCGGGCGACCAAGCGGTGGACCTGACGCTGTTCGACGGCCGGGAGTTCGAGGCCGAGGTCGTCGGCGCGAGTCCCAGTTACGACCTCGCGGTGTTGCAGATCGACGCCGACGGTCTGCAACCGGTCATGTTCGGCGACTCCGCGTCGGTCGCCGTCGGCGATCCCGTCGTGGCCATCGGCAGCCCGCTCGGCTTGGACGCCACCGTGACCAGCGGCATCGTGTCGGCCGTCGAGCGTCCGGTGACAGCCGGCGACCAGGCCTCGCAGGCCTACATCAACGCACTGCAGACCGATGCGGCCATCAATCCCGGTAACTCCGGTGGCCCGCTGGTCGACACCAACGGGCGCGTCATCGGGGTCACCTCGGCCATCGCCTCGGTGGGCCTGAACGCCAGCGGCAGTATCGGGCTGGGTTTCGCGATCCCGGTCGAGCAGGTCAAACGGACCGCCGAGCAGCTGATCCGCACCGGCGAGGCCGTGTATCCGGTCATGGGCGTCCTGCTCGACAACTCCTACAACGGCCCTGGCGCCCGGGTCGCGGTCGAAGGCGAGGACGGGCCGGGGGTCAGCCCGGGTGGCCCGGCCGACGACGTCGACATCCGTCCCGGTGACGTCATCGTCGCGATCGACGGCGACGAGGTTCGGGGCGCGGCCGAGCTCATCGTGCGCCTGCGCGCTCACGAACCCGGCGACGAAGTCACCGTGGTCGTGGAGCGCGAGGGCGAAAAGCTCGAGTTCACGCTGACCCTCGGTGAAGCCGTCGGGTGACCCGGACATTCCGGCTTCCGGCGCCATGTACGCTTGACTGTCACGATCGCCCGAGTGCTGGGGCCCCACGAAATGAGGAGCTGGAGCGGCGGTGTTCGACATAGGTATCGGCGAGGTGTTCGTCATCCTCGTTGTCGCACTGTTCGTCTTCGGGCCCGACCGGCTGCCCACGATGGCGAAGCAGGCCGCTTCGTTCGTCCGCGATCTGCGCACGATGGTCGCCAACGCCCGGCGCGACCTGTCCAACAGCGTCGGTGACCTGGGCATCGACGAAGAGGACCTGCGCACCCTCTCCGAACTTCGCAACCCCCGCTCGTTCGTGCGCAAGAAGGTCCTCGACGGCGTCGACCTGGGCCTCGACGATCTCGGCCTCGACGACGATCCGAAGCCGCGCAAGAGCGCCGCGCGGAACAACACCACTCAGCGCAACGGCACCAATCAGCGCAACGGCAGTGTCGCGAAGCCCAGCAGCTCGAGTGAGACTCCTGTGGAGGAGTCGCCGCGGTTCGATCCCGAAGCAACCTGAGCGACCTGTCAGATCCGCCCTTTCTGTCGATATGACAGGATGTTGCTGCGCCGTCATGTTGCGGTTACGTCACAGTTGTCGACAAGCGGTTGAACTAGTGATCTAATCAACCGCGTCAGAATGTGCCCCCTCACGCCCCGATGCCCTGAGGAGCCCACCGCCTGTGCCTGCTGGAGAGGTCAGCCGACGCACCCTGGCCGATGAACTGGCCTCGGGCGTCGTCGAGCTCATCCACGAGAACGGGCTCGAACCCGGCGCTCAGATGGACACGGTGCGAGAGTTGGCGCGCCGCTTCGACGTCGCAGTGCCCACGATGCGCGAAGGGTTGCGCCGGCTCGAGGCGATGGGCGTGGTCGTCCTGCGGCACGGGTCGGGGGTGTACGTCGGTGAGAACGTGCGCCGCTCGGTCGTGCACAATCCGCACAGCCAGGTCCTCACCGGTGAGCGGCTGATCGACCTGCTGGAAGCGCGGCGCGTGATCGAGCCGCCCATCGCGGCGACGGCGGCCACCGTGCGCGACCCGGACGGGTGCGCCCGGCTGGCCGCGAAACTCGCCGAGGCCGAGCAGTGCCTCAACGACGCCCGTGACCGGCTGTGGATCGTCAACCTCGACTTTCACCGGGCCTTGGCCCAAGCCGCCGGCAACACGGTCTTGGCCGAGGTCGTGGACTCGATCGTCCTGGTCCACGCCGAGGAACAGAAAGAGATTCTGCGCCTGCACGGCAACGAGTCGGAGGATTTCCAAGAGCATCAACGCATCACCCGCGCCGTGCTCGACGGTGACATCGATGCGGCCTTCCAGGCCACACGCGATCACCTGAGCAACGTCATCGAGGCCATCCGGGCGCGAGATCTGAACGGCGAACAATGACCCGCACCCCATGCATACGAGGTGGTTTCAGGTGAGAATCCGATACAGCGCAACGGTGGCCGGGTTGGCCGCATCGGCGCTCGTTCTGGCCGCGTGTGGCGGCGACGACGAGGACGAGTACGGAAGCGGCGGTGCCGAGGCTCCCGGATCGTTGTCGTTCTACACCGACAAGGCGGCCTGGGAACCACAGTTCCTCCAGGTCTCCGACGTGTCGGAGAACGCGCTCGGACTGACTCTGGACTTCACCGGCTATTCCGAAGCCGACCAGTACTCCGCCTTCATCCGCCAGTCGTTCCGCACCGACGAGAAACCGGACCTGTTCACCTGGCACACCGGCAGTGAGCTCGAGGATCTCGTCGCCGAGGGTCTGGTCGCCCCGACCACCGACATCTGGCAGCAGTCGATCGACGAAGGCAACGTCCCCGGCGACCTTCGCGAACACTTCACCATCGACGGCGAGCAGTACTGCGTGCCGATGAACGCCGCCTACTGGGTGATGTACTACAACACGAAGGTCTTCGCCGAGCACGACATCAAGGAACCGACCACCTGGGATGAGCTGGTCGCGGCCGCCGACAAGCTCGTCGCGGCCGGGCAGACGCCGTTCTACGAGACGAACATCCTGTTCTCCTTCGTCTGGTTCCAGACCCTGCTGGCCGGCACCGACCCCGAGCTCTACGCCGCGCTGTCGTCGGGAGAGGCCAGCTACACCGACGCCGGCGTCGTGGACGTGATGAACCGGTGGCGCGAGATGCACGAGAAGGGCTACTTCGGCGACCCCGGTGACCAGACCGAGCCGCAGGTCCAGCTGAAGAACGGCACCGTGGCGATGATCAACTTCGGGACGTTCCTGAGCGGCCAGTTGAACAGCGTCGACATGGTCTCGGGCACCGATTACGACTTCTTCATCATCCCCAAGGTCAACCCCGACCTGGAACAGACCCCGCTGATCTTCGAGACCGGCCCGATCTGCACGGCCGAAGAGGCCCAGAACCGTGACTTGGCGCTGCAGTACGCCTCGTGGTGGATGACCGAAGAGGCCCAGACCACGTGGGCCAACGCCCGCGGTGACGTGTCGTTCAACCCGAAGGCTCTGATCAACGACGAGCAGCTCGCCTCGCTGAACCAGGAGGCCGGCACCGACGGCTACCAGCTGCTGGAGCGCTACTTCGAGGCCACGCCCACGCCGGTGCTGACCGCCGCGCTCGACGAGTTCAGCGCCTTCGTGACCAACCCCGGTGACCCGATGCCGCACCTGGAGACCATCCAGGCCGAGGCAGAGGCGTACTGGAGTGACCAGGGCTGAGAGACCCACGATCGACGATGACGGGGACTAGCGTCGCCCCCCGCGAGCGGGGTGCGTCCTATCAGTGGTCGGCACGCGCGTTCGGGTTGCCCGCGGTACTGGTCGTCGCGGTGTTGCTGTACCTGCCGTTCGTGTGGACGTCGGTGATCAGCTTCACCGAGTACAACGGCCTGGGCTCACCCGAGTGGGTGGGCCTGGCCAACTACCGCGAGATGTTCGACGACCCGAACTTCCTCACGTCGCTGCGCAACACGCTGCTGTGGGTCGTGGGCACCATCACGATCCCGGTCGGGCTGGGCCTGCTCATCGCGGTCATGACCTACGACATGCGGTTCGGGGTGTGGTTCCGGCTGCCGTTCCTGATCACGTACGCGGTCTCACCGGTCGCGGTCGGCGTGGTGTGGAGCTTCGTCCTGCAGAACGGCGGCGGGCTCAGCCAGGTGCTCGAGGCGTTCGGGCTGCCCGGCGCGGAGAACCGCTGGCTGCTGGACGAGCCGATGAACACCCTGGTCATGATCGGCGCCTGGGCCTGGCAGCAGACCGGCGTCAACGCTTTGCTGTTCGTGATCGGCCTGCAGTCCATCCCCAAGGAACCGCTCGAGGCGGCCAAGATGGACGGCGCTGCTGGCTGGCGGCTGTTCCGGCACATGCTCTGGCCGATGCTGCGGCCGCTGACCACCGTTGTCGTCGGCCTGGCCCTGGTGGCCAGCCTGAAGACCTTCGACATCGTCATGGCCATGACCGAAGGCGGGCCCGGGCGCTCGTCGGAGACCCTGGCCTTGACGATGTACCGCGAGGCGTTCGTCAACAGCGCCTACGGCATGGGGTCGGCGGTCGCGCTGTTCCTGAGCGTCGTGACGTTCATCGCGGCCATCACGTACCTGCGCCGCCAGCTCTCCCCGCGGCACGAGTGGTGAGGTCGATGTCGATGTCCCGGGTGATCCGGCCGGTCGTGCTGACCATTCTCGGCGTGATCTGGCTCGCCCCGCTGTATCTGTTGCTGGTCAACGCCGCCAAGCCGGCGGCTGAGTACGCCTCGGACGCGGTGTGGCGGCCGATCGCCGAGTTCGCCCTGGTCGACAACATCGTCGACGCGTGGGAGCGCGCCGGGCTCGGCGAAGCGGTGCTGAGCACCGTGATCTACAGCATCGCCGGGCCGGCCGTGGCCGTGCTGATCGGGGCCGCCATCGGCTATGCCATCGTGGCGTTGAGGCTCAAGCACGGCTTCTTCTGGTTCGTGCTGGTCTTCGGCGGGACGGTGTTCCCGCTGCAGATGATCATCCTGCCGCTGTTCGTCGGCTACGCCGAGGTCGGGCTGTTCGACACTCGGCTGGGCATGATCGCGGTCTATGCCGCCATCAGTGTGCCCTTCTCGGCGTTGGTCATGCGGAATTTCCTCGGCGGTATCGCGCACCAGGTGTTCGAGGCTGCGGTGATGGACGGCGCCACGACGTGGCGGATCTTCTGGCGGATCTATCTGCCGATGTCGCGCAGTGCGCTGGTGGCGGTGTTCATCCTGCAGGCCACGTTCGTCTGGAACGACCTGCTACTCGGCCTGGCGTTGAGCCAGTCCGGCGACGTGCGTCCGCTCATGACCGCGCTGACCAGCATGCAGAGCACGTACGGCGGGTCCCAGCTGCCCACGGTCCTGGCCGGCGGGCTGCTGGTGTCGCTTCCGACGGTCGTGCTGTTCCTGTCCACACAGCGATTCTTCACTCGAGGTCTGAACCTCGGGCAGTTCTGAGGAGGCCCACCGATGACGAGAGTGTCCGTGGTCACCGGAGGCGCCGCCGGTATCGGGCTGGCGACGGTGGAGCGCCTGGCGGGCGACGGCGACGTGGTCGTGGCACTGGACCGCGACAGCGAGAAGCTGGTCGAGCTCGAACGGCGCGGCCAGGAGGCGGGGTGGACCATCGTGCCGATGACCCTCGACGTCGCCTCCGACGAGGCGGTCGAGCGGTGCGCCGCCGAGTTGGCCGAGCGGTTCGAGAGCATCGACAC
>JAJYTA010000264.1 GCA_021793295.1 Actinomycetes bacterium | reverse complement strand
CTGCTGCTGCCGCAGGCTGTGACGTCATCTGCGAGAAGCCGCTGGCCCTCGACGTAGCGAAGGCCACCGCCGTCATCGCCGAGTGCGAGCGGGCCGGAGTCAAGCTGTACCCGGCCCACGTGGTGCGCTTCTTCCCGGAGTACGCCACCATGCGCGAGCACGTGGCCGCGGGCGGTGTGGGTGAGGTCGCGGTGCAGCGGTTCGCCCGGTCTGGCTCGCGCCCGCAGGCCTCGTGGTTCGCCGACCACACGCTGAGCGGCGGCATCGTGATGGACCAGATGATCCACGACCTCGATCTGGCCCGCTGGACCGCGGGCGAGGTACGCCAGGTGTTCGCGCGCAGCACGACGGCCGGCGACGTCGTCAGCGCCCAGGTCGTACTCACCCACGTCAGTGACGCCGTCAGCTATATCAGCGGCACGTGGGCGCCGCCCGGCAGCAAGTTCCGGACCAGGTTCGAGGTCGCCGGCAGCGACGGCCTGGTTCACCACGACTCTGCGCAGCACTCCCCCGTGGTGATCGACGGCGGCATCGACGACGCCGGACGCGGGCTGCTTCCGCCGCCGACGTTCACCGAGAGTCCGTACACCACCCAGCTCCGAGAATTCTTCACGGCGATCAACGGTGGCCCCGAACCCCGCGTCACCGCGGCGGACGGACTCGAGGCGGTCCGGCTGGCCGAAGCGGCGAACACCTCCCTGCGCACCGGCGAGGCAGTGCAGGTCACCAGCGGCGCCGAAAGGACGGCAGCATGAGCGACACGTCGACCCTGCGCATCGGACTGTTGTCGTTCGCGCATCTCCATGCGGCGTCCTACGCGCGCGTGCTCAGCGCGCTCCCCGGCATCGAGGTCCTCGCCACCGACCCCGGCCACGAGAACCGCCCGGCCGGTGAGATCGGTGGCGCCGAAGCGGCTGCGGAGTTCGGCGTGCCCTACGTCGACGACATCGACGCGCTGCTGGCCTGGCAGCCCGACGGCGTCATCGTCTGCTCGGAGAACGCGAATCACCGCGCGCATGTCGAGCTGCTCGTCGCCGCAGGGATTCCGGTGCTGTGCGAGAAGCCGCTGGCTACCTCCACCGAGGACGCCCGCGCCATGGTCAAGGCAGCCGAAGCGGCCGGCGTGGCGCTGATGGTCGCCTTCCCGGTCCGGTTCTCCACGGCCTTCGCGGCCTTGCGCGAGCGGATCGAGGCCGGTGCGCTCGGCACGATCTGCGCGGTCACCGGGACGAACAACGGCCGCGTACCCACTGGCCGAGCCTGGTTCACCGATCCCGAACTCGCCGGTGGCGGTGCCCTGACCGATCACACGGTGCACGTGGCCGACCTCATGGATGCGCTGCTGGGCGGCCAGCGCGCGCGTAGCGTCTACGCGCAGTCGAACCAGATCATGCATCCGCAGGCGCGCGTCGAAACCGCCGGACTGGTGTCCATCGAGTACCCCGGCGGGGTGATCGCCACCATCGACTGCAGCTGGTCGAAGCCGACGGACTACCCGACGTGGGGCGGTCTGACGTTGAGCGTCGTCGGTTCCGCGGCGACCGCCGACATGGACGCCTTCGGCAGCCGCGTCGACGGCTTCTCCGGCGCGCAGCGCGCACCCGTCTGGTTGCCCTACGGCGCCGACAGTGACGCCGCGCTCATCGCCGAATTCGTCGACGCCATCCGGACCGGTCGCACTCCGCAGCCGGATGGGCGCGTCGGCCTGCGCACCGTCGAGATCGTCGAGGCCGCCTACGCCTCGGCCGCGGCGGGAGAACCGGTGGCGCTGGATTCGTGACGACTCGGGCGCCCAGTGGTTCGCCAAGGTCTACCGCGCCGGTACGTGCTTACCGCGGGAGCGGGACGCGGTGGCGCTGGCCGAGTTCGCCCGGGCGGGTCAGGTGCGTGGGCACTGGACGCTCTGGAGCAGCGCCACGCCCTCCTGGACGACGTCGCCGCCATCGTTGCGGGCCTGCCCGAGTTGACCGAGCAGGTCGTGTGCCGAGTTGCTGGACAATCCGGGCGCGGTCGATGCAACGCTGCGCGCCTATGCTCGCGCACGGCATGACGCGGCACTCCTGCTGCTCGACCAGCTCGACGACATCCACGCCGTGGTGCGAGACGCTCTCCGTTGAGGGAGGGATGAAACGACGGAAGTGGTGACGCTGCGGGCGACAGTTGCCGGATGCGTCACCCCCTACGAAAGCAAGGCGACCCGAGTTCAGCGCGACTCATTCGGCGTCGGTGTAGCACGTCGCCGTGGCCACGCTGAGTGGGAACGCGACGGGGAAATCGCCGAACAACAGCCGGCCTGCCTCGGCCGCAGCCGCGCGCACCTCGTCGGCGACGGCGTCGGCCAGCGAGATCGGCGTGTGCACCACCACCTCGTCGTGCACGAACGAGACCAGGTGCGCTCGCTCGGTGAACGGCGCCGGGACGGCACCTTCAACGCCATCGCCGCCGTCAGCCATCCCGAGCTGCCACAACCGCCGCCGCAGAGAGGCCAGCCAGCACAGGGCCCATTCGGCGGCGGTGCCCTGCACCACGAAGTTGCGGGTGAACCGTCCCCACGAGCGCGTGTACGAGCGCGCCCGCGCCGCCGCGTCACCTGCACCGTCGTCGGCGGAGTATGCGCCGGCCTGCAGCTCCTGCCAGGTCTCACCTGGCAGGGGTGAACTCCGGCCGAGATGCGTGGTGACCACCTCGCCGCGTTCCCCGGCCCGCGCAGCGTCGTCGACCAAGGCCATCGCGCGCGGAAACGCTGCGGCCAGCTGCGGCCGGACCTGTCCGCTGACCCCGGTGGTCCCGCCGTACATCGCACCGAGCATGCCGATCTTGGCCCGCTCACGCGTGTCGACCGCGCCCGTCGCGACGATACCGGCGTACATGTCGATACCCTCGCCGTCGTCTCCCCGCCCGGCGGCCGCCATCGCCTCGTCGCCGGCCATGGCGGCCAGCACACGGGGTTCGAGCTGAGCAGCGTCGGCGACCACGAACGTCCAGCCGGGGTCGGCGACCACAGCCGCGCGGACGTTCTTCGGCAGCTGCAGCGCTCCGCCGCCGTTGGTGGCCCAGCGGCCAGTGACGACGCCGCCGACGACGTACTCGGTACGAAACCGTCCGTCGCGCACCCAACTGTCCAGCCAGTTCCAACCGTTGGCGGTGAGCAACCGCGACAGCGACTTGTACTCCAGCAGTGGCTCGATGACTGGGTGACTCAGGCGCTCCAGCTCCCATTTGCGCAGCGTCTTCGCCCCCACACCGGCCAGGTTCATCGCTTTGAGCAGGTCCGGATGTGAGTCGGGGTTGAGCGACGCGGGCGCGTCGAGCGCCGCACGGATACGTTGAACCAGCGCTTCGAGACGCTCCGGCCGTTCACCGTAGCGCGGCCGGGGACCGAGCGTCTCGGTCAGCACGGCGTCGTGCACGTCGGCCCGCCACGGCAATCCCGCGTGATGCATCTCCGCAGCAGCCAGGGCCCCGGCGGATTCAGCGGCCAGTAGCAGGCCGAGCCGGCCCTGCCCCGGGCTCGCAGCGACGGCGTCGTGCTGGTGCCGCAATTCTTCGACGGGGTCCGGCCCGGCCTCGGCCACCTTCGGTTCAGGCGGTCCGAACAGCGTGTCGGGGACGCCGGCGGGTTCGTCGTCGGTCAGCGAAACAGCGGGCATCGTGTCCCATGGGCCGCCCGGTGCCGCCGTCGCCAGCGCCGAACTCGACGTCAGCGTCGAGTGCCGCAGGATCCGATGGCACAGCCGCAGGTCGTGGGCCCGTTCGACACGCACGCCGGACCGAAGCAGCCCCGGGTAGAACCGGTTGGTGTCGGCCCAGACCCAGCGCGGCGGTGTCGGACCGGCGGCCTCGACGTCGCGCACCAGCGCCGGCAGCTCGTCCGGCTGGACGCGCCGTTGCTCGCCGGGCACGCCGGTCACCACGATCGAGCCATCGGACTGCGGGACGACGACAGGCTGCACCTGCCCATCATGTCGCCTGCCACCGACAACGTCAGGTTTCGACGATGTCGGTGGCAGGCGACGAACACCCGTTACCCGATCGCCTCCCGGATGCCGATGGCGTCGTAGACCATCCATGAGCCCGCCGTGCTCGTGATCGTCACGGTGTTCTCCCCGGCGCGGAGATCGTCGGCGGGAAGCGTGACGTCGAGGACCGAAGGCCGGACGCCGTAGTGATCGTTGGGCTTGTCGTCACCCCAGTGGTAGCCGTCGCCACCGCCGGGCGGCGTGGTCGTCCTGGTTGCCTCGCCGTCGTTGACCGCAACGTCGACGGTCGGCGGCGAGTCCTCGTGCGTATCGAGTAGCCAAGCCGTCAGGGCGAGGTCGTCCTCGGGCACCTCGTCCAGGGTGAACCGCACGGTGAACGTGTGCTGACTGCT
>JAJYTA010000263.1 GCA_021793295.1 Actinomycetes bacterium | reverse complement strand
GGATCGACGATCTCCCAGGTCGACCCCGCCAACAGGGCGAACAGGCCGGACACCGATTGAAGCAGCGAGATGCCGTACGAGCCGGTGTAGGCGTAGATCCCGTGCTGGATGAACGAGCCGTCGCGGTAGAAGCCGTCGCCTTCGGTGACGTACACCATCACCGGCGACAGCCCGTCGCGCGCCTTGACCATCATCTCCGGTGTCTTGCCGAGAACCCCGCGCACCGCGGTGACCTCGCACAGCCAGCCGCGGTTGGCCCCGGCGGTGCGATCGATGGCGCCCGGGTCGACGAAGTGGTCGATGCGCTCGACGTGCCTGGCGATGCGCTCGGGCCCCAGTTCGTCGTAAAGCAGGACCGAAATGTCGTTGAGCGCCTGCGGCGAGCCGATCAACCAGTCCCACCAGTTGTCGAACCAGTTCGGCGGCGCATAGATCGTGGTCGTCATGTAGTCGGTGCCCGCGACCGCGGCCTCGGCCAGTTCCGTGTCACCGGTGTGGCCCGTCCCGGGCAGCACGTACGCCATCGCCATGGTGCGCAGGCGGCCGAAGCTCATCGTCATCGGCCAGGTCTGCTCGTCCAGTGGCAGGTCGGGCCACAGTGACTCGCCATCGAGGGTCATCTCGGCCAGATACTGCTCAGCCGCGCTACCCATGGAGGCGAGGCGGCTGGCGAACGGCTCGCGGCTCGGGTCGTACCCGGTGCCGGTCACCAGGTCTCGCCACCGGAGGCGAAGCTCGTCGTACTCGTCTGCCGCGAAGGCCGGGCGCGGCACGGTGATCGCGGGGACGAGGCCCGCGGCCGTGGTCGCCAACCCGGCCGCTCCGACCGTGTGCAGGAACCTTCTCCGAGTCCACGTCATGAGCCCTGTCACTCCTCCGGTGCGGTTGGTCATCGGATGCCTGTGCGCGCCCCGCGGGAAACCTGCTGACGCCGATCCTGACCAACCTGAGCGGAGGTGTCAAGAATAATTCATAAAAGAATTTCAAATGACAAGATGTATGCCGCTATGAGCTGACGTGGGCACATTGAGTACATGCAGGAACGTGTGGGCCCGCCAGCCCCTACCGAAGCCGGTCGCTACACCTTGACCGCGAAGATCCGATCCACCCGTACGTGGTTCACCGCCGCATTCCCCGGCGGTGCGACGTAGGCGTACGTGGTCGAATCCGCCGCAGCTTCGTACGTCCCGGGGAACGCGATCTCGTGGTACTCGCCATCGGCGACGTCACCGACCGGCACGCTCGCCGCCTCCCCGGGCCACACGCCGAGCGTGAGCGCGGCTGAGTCCGGGTCGGCGGCTGCGGCGTCGGCGCGCACCGAGACATACAGCTTCCACCGCCCGTCGGCGGGCAGGATGTCCAGCGGTACCTGGACCGCCCAGTCGAGGCGGTTGCCAGGCATCTCGACGGCGTGACCGTTCGACGCGCCGACGTCCGCCACGACGGTGACGGCCGGCGCGTAGAGCACGAAGACGTCTTCTTGATGATCGACCCAGTCGGAGTCCGGCAGCCCGTCGACGACGGCCGGTGGTTCGGCTGGGCTACCTGTGGCCGCGGCCACCGCGCGAAACACCGGCACCAAGTCGTCCGGATCGCCGCCGACCTCACTGAGCTGAGTCAGCCCTGCGGCCGCCAGTTCGGCCTCGAATCGGTGCGTCCGGTTCACGACGTCCGGGTCCCAGTCGATGCCGTCCCGTTCAGCGACGAGCTTGAAGTAGCCGCTGCGCTGCAGAAGCAGGAGGTCGACGCCCAGCCGGACGGCATGCACGTGGCGTAGCAGGGTGGGCTCGTCCCGGACGGCGTTTTCCGCCTGGTCGAACAGCTCGTCGGCCCGGGCCAGCGTGGCGAGCCCGAGGTAGGCGGCGTCGTCCGGGGTGTACGCGCCGAGCATGGTCGAGGTCTGCTCCACCGCATCGTGCATGAGTCGCATGTAGGTGTAGATCGGCTCGGCTGCGGGCCCGTAGTACCCGTCGAGGAACTCCCGGATCAGGGCATCGGGATCCAGCGAGGGATCCCAGAGCAGCCGGCTGATCACCCACACTCGTAGCTGAGTGAACTCCGCGCCCGAAGCGTTCCAGGCGCTCTGCCCGAAGTAGCCCTGCATGGTCGGCACCTCGGCCAGCGACCGAATCGCCTCGCCCATCGCCCACCAGTCCGGGAACGGCTGGGTGTACGACCGGAAGGTGCACAGGTAGGTCCACAACACGTTGTGTCGAGAGATCTCACCCCACTGGCGAATGCTGTCGGCGATCTCCTGATTCGTCTCGCTGAACAGTGACTGCCCGAAGTCGGCGTGAATCGGGGCGATCGTCATCACGACGTTCTCGTTCACCTGCAGGCCGGTCGGCGGGGTGAAGCTCCACATGTAGCCCTGGGTCGACAGGCGGGCGTCCGGAATCTGCTGCCGTACCCGGCTGACGACGTCGTTGATCATGTCGATCACCGGAGCGGACAGCGTGCCGCCGTGTTCGTCGGCGAAGGCCTGGCTTTGCGGGTCCGGCGGATCCCATCCGCGGTCCTCCTGGTAGAACGACGTGGAAGCATCCTGTCCGGCGGCGATGCGGCCGTTGATGATGTCCACGAGCTGGCCGGCCGCCGCCGCACGCGTGTCCGGATCCATCAGCGTGATCTGGCCGCCGTACCAATGCGACGGGTCGGTCACCACCTGCTGGAACGGATACTCGACCTCTTCGGGCCAGTACGTCGACCAGGTGTCGATCCCGTCGGACCGCGGCACCGTCCAGTACTGGTCGCGTAGCCCGTTGAGCATGTTGTGCTGTCGGTAGGCGGCATCGTTCGCGTCGCCGGCCAGCACCGTGCGGAACCGGAACCGCGGTACGTGGTCCGCGTTCAGGCTGCTCCGTGGTACGGACAGCTCCGGCGTGCTGGGTACCTTCGTGAAGTCCGGAGCGAACCACCGGACACCGAACAACCGGTCCAGGACCCAGTACACGCCGTACAGCGTTCCCCGCGAGTGCCCGGCGGCGACGACGACGCTCTGGCCACCGACGGCTCGCAGGGCGAACCCGTCGTCGGACAACGCGTCGTCGTCGATATCGGCTCGGCGGGCGATCGGGTTGTTCGGGCCGACGACGATCAGATGGTCGCGCGACGGCGGGCTCTCGGCCTCGATGACCGGGAAGGTCGCCGAGGTGATCGACGTCAGATACGTCGCCAGCTCGTGCGCGGCATGACGTACGACCGCGTCCTCTCCGGCGCCCAGGTAGATCCGGTACCTCGTGCGCCCGGCGCGGGCGAACCGGATCATGGGTTCACCACCGGTGGCCTGCGCGGACCCGGACAAGACCCCCGTCGTGGCAGCCGCCAGTCCCACGCCGGCCTGCAACACCCTTCGGCGGGGTAGCGCACCCGGACGGGTCGAGCACCTACGGACCAGTTCACTCGACATGCGTGATCCTTCCGGTCGGTTCGAGGGGGTCGCATGTCACCGTCGAACGGACCGACGGCGCGGACGGGTGTCCGTCATGGTTGAAGCGTTCCAAGCCCAGTTGCGTGCACGGTACGCCTGCGATCTCTCGCCGCCCAGAGCGCTGGCCTAACCTGGACAGATTCCGGCCGCCGCATCGCTGTGGACACGTCGTCGGCGCTGGCACCAGCTTCGTGAAAGCCGACGCCGGCCGCCCACCGCCTAGTACGCCGATCGCACCGCCGCCGGCCCGTTCCGGCCGATGCCGGAGCGGGCTGCAGCGGTCGTGACAGCCTGTGCCTGCCGGCGATCCAGCAGCCCGTCCTGGCGCCACTGATCAGTCAGATCCCGGACCACTCGGACGAACTGCCCGTGCCCGGCGAACGGCGCCTCGGCCCACACCAGGTCGAGGAACGTGCACCCGTCGCCCAGATGCTCGTTCGGCACGCCGGAGTCCTGGTCGTCGAACACGATCGTGGGGTCGTCGTGCCCACCGGGACAGGCATCGGGAGCGAGCTCGTAGAGCCGCTCGAGGGTCTGCTCGACCGAACCGCCCTCGTCGTCATGTGCGGTGACGCGCACCGACACCGCGCCCGAGCTGCGGTCCGACGGCGGATGCTGCAGGCTCACCCGGTAGGTTCCGTCACCTCGGGGCTCGACCCCGGCAGCCTGCCAGCTTTCGCCGTCGTCGAAGGACACCTGGACGTTCACCGCGGTGATCGCCGCCTCCGCGCCGAGCTGATGGTACGGCTCGACGACGAAGCTGAAGCTATGCTCGGCAACGGTGGTGTTGTCCAGGGCCAGGTTCGACAGGTCGTAGCCGAGGAAGATCATCGAAGCCGGGCTGCAGGTCGAACCGGCTCCGATGCAGCGATAGTCGTCGGTGTCCTCGTCGGCACCGGGGCGCGCCGAGGTGAACTCCCACCTGGTCTCGATGTTCGACCAGCCCGGAATGACGCCGAAGTTC
>JAJYTA010000057.1 GCA_021793295.1 Actinomycetes bacterium | reverse complement strand
GCGCCCGTGGCCCCGACGGCCAGCTCGCCCGGCGCGTCCAGCTCGATCGCGTCCACACGCGCCACGACCTCTGAGCGCAACCAGTCACCACCGGCACCGCGACCGTGCTGGGGTTCGATGCCGAGCATCGTCCAGCCGGTGAACCCGCCGTTGTCCGGGGTGCTCGACGGGCCCTTCCCGGAGTTGCCGTTGATGACGTACGGGACGCCGTCGACCGACGCCGCGTCGAACACGCCGACGTGGGCGCCGACGTAGGCCGCGGACTTGCCGCTGTCGGCTTCGAACTCCGCCAGCCAGGTTTCGACCATGGCCGCCTCGCGGCGGTCGCCCAGCTGGCTGTTCGCCGTGGGCAACGGGTCGTTGGGCGGGTGGTGGGCGAACACGACGACGCCCGTGACGTCCGGCGCGTCGGCGGCCTCGTCCAGCGCCCGGCGCAGCTCGGCGATCTGGTCGAACTCGTCGCCGTCGGCTCGCAGCGTCCCGAACGCGGAGTTCAGCGTGATGATCCGGGTGCGGCCGAGGTCGACGGTGTGCTGCGTGGCACCGAACTCGTCGATGAAGTTGGCGATCGGCCCGCCCTGCACCTCGTGGTTGCCCGGCACGTAGTACCAGGGGAAGTCGACTCCGGCGAGCTCCTCGTCGAGCACGGTGCGGGCCAGGTCGAAGTCGATCGGGGCCGCTTCGTCGACCAGGTCGCCGTTGATGACCAGCATGTCCGGGTCGGCCGCAACGATCTCACGCAGCGTGCGGCGAGCCGCCGCCACCAGGTCGCTGTCGGGATCGCGGCCGACGAACTGCGCGTCGCTCATCACCGCGATGCGCTGCGTGGCGCCGTCGGCGGTGCCGTTGGTCCAGATCACCGGGTCCTCGAAGCGCTCGGTCTCCGGCAACTCGACGTCGGGCGCGACGTCGACGGTGATGTCGCTGAACGCGGTCTCGCCTTCGTAGCGGGCATCACCGCTGGGTTCGACGGCGTAGATGTCACGCAGGGTCAATGGGTACTCGGTGCCGGCGGGCACCGGGAACGTCAGCTGTTGCCAGCCGGTGAAGGTCGTGTAGCCGCCGTTGAGCGTGATCAGCGTGCCGCTGCGGTCGTACAGCCGCATCCGGATCCAGGTGCCGTTGCCGTCGCCGTGCACCCAGGCCTTGACCGCCTGGGGCTGGCCGGGCAGTTCGAGCTGCTCCGGCGGCTCGGCGTAGGCGGCTCGGGTGTTGGGGCCGGTGAAGTCGTAGATCATCCGCACGCCCGAACGCCCCTCCGGGCCCTCGGTCGGCTCGATCGTGCCGGTGGCGCGCGCCAGACTGATGGTCCAGTCGGCGGCGTCGGCGAAATCGGCGACGGTCTCTTGGTCGAACCCGACCGTGACGGCGACGCTCGTGGACACCCCGGCCGCGGACAGGGTGATCAAGGCCGAGCCGCGGTCGGTGAGCGGACGGACGGTGAAGCCGTCGCCGTCGGGAACGAGCTCGGCCACGTCTTCGCCCCCGGTGACCTCGACGTCGCCCGGCTCGATCGGGGCGCGGTAGCCGTCTATGTCGTAGCCGGTCAGATCGATCCGACCGGTGTCGTCAGCGCCGCCGAGCGGGACCAGCGATGCGTTCGGCTCCACGCGGACCAACTCACCGAGCACGGTGACGGCGAAGTCGCCTTCGGCCCCGCGCAGCCGGGCGCTGATGTCTGCCCGTCCTGGCGCGACACCGGTGACGATCGCGCCGTCGCCGTCGCGGGCGACCGTGGCGACGCGCCGGTCGGAGGTCCGCCAGCGCGGCCGGGCGTCGACCGGAGCGTAAGACTCGTCGTGCCCGAGCGCGTCGATGTCGCGCGTGAGGCCGGGGAAGACCCGGTGGGCGTGGTCGGGGTCGGCGGCCTCGTCACGAGGCTGGACGAGGAATCCGGTCAGCTCGCCGGACCCCTCGGGCGCGAACAGCCCGAGGCTGTTGGCGACCGGACGCTCGGAACCGTCGGACGGGCTGTTCACCACGGTGCGCTCGTCGGTGGCGGGCTCTCGGGCCACCAGCGTGGACGAACCGCCGCCGTCCAGATTGAGCGCGTCGTAGGCGCCGAGATCGGCCATGAACTCGGCGGTCTCGGTCAAGGTCATCCCGTGCGCGTGGGCCTGCCTGCCGTCGATGGAGACCAGGAACATCCGGGTGCCGTCGGCGGAGAGGCCGACGGCGGAGCGTGGATGCGGCGTCGGGTCGTCGTAGTCCTGCACCTCGCCGTCGTCGATGAGCACCTGGTTGCCGCCGATCGCCACGGCCACCTCACCGAAGTCGGACCGGGGAGCGTAGGTCACCTTGGCGCTGTGCCCTTCGTCCAGCGCGAGCAACGCCTCGGCCCCGGCACCGCGGCCGACCACGACCACGGTGTCGCCATCGATCGCTCCGGACCCGATGTCGGTGCCGACCTGTGTCACCGTCTCGTCGACGATGTGGACCTCAGCGGTCACCGGGTCGCCCTGCACGGTGTCCGCACGGGTGTAGTCACCCCAGGCCGAGGTGAACACGCCGATGCCGTCGGGCGGCAGGCTGAAGTTGTTCACCCCGGCGATGTCGAGCGTCTGGCCGTCGTCGATCGCCAGCTCACCTTCGATGAACACCTGGGCCAGACGTACGGCTGCGTCGTCGGCGACGGTGACGGCGTTGGCGTGCCCGTCGACCGGTGAGGTGACCACGCCCTCGGCCCGGTCGATCCCCACGCCCAACGGGGCGTTGGACTCGTTGATGTCGTAGAAGTCGCCGTTGATCGCCGCAGTCGCGCCCGTGCGCTCCGTCGTCGCTCGCACCGTCTCGGTCTCGGTGACCGAGCCGGAGTACTGGTAGTCCAGTTCCACGCCGGAGGCCAGGTCGACCTCGAGGATCGAGCCGGCGTTCCAGCCACCGTCCTCCAGCCGCGAGAACGTGGTGAGCTCCATCCCCGGCGCGATCGTCGAGCGTTCGGCATCCACCAGGACCGACTCGCCCGGGCGAGTGAGTTCGTCGTCGTCGACGGCGACGGACGCGACCGGAGCGAGAAGCCCGAGGCCGGCGAGCGCAGCGACGGTGGCGGTGACGTTTCGTAGGACGCGTTCGCGGTGAACCAGCACGTGTGCACCCCATCGAGCTCAGGCGACCCGTGGTCGGTCGCCGGGCCGCATGGCGGTGAATTTCCGGCAAACTGTACCGATTCGTGATCGAAACGGGCTAGACGTGCGAATTATTTTCTTCGGCGCGATCGCGCAGCGTGTCGACCCAGGCGACGATCTCTTGCATGGACGCACCGGGGGTGAAGACCTTCGCCACCCCCATCTCCTCGAGCAGCGGGATGTCGGCGTCCGGGATGATCCCGCCGCCGAAAACCACGATGTCCGACGCGTCGCGTTCGGCGAGCAGCTCCAGGACCCGTTTGAACAACGTCATGTGCGCACCGGAGAGGATGGACAGTCCGATCGCGTCAGCGTCCTCCTGAATGGCCGCGGCGACGATCTGTTCGGGTGTTTGATGCAGGCCGGTGTAGATCACCTCGACACCCGAGTCACGCAGGGCGCGCGCCACCACCTTGGCGCCACGGTCATGACCGTCCAGCCCGGGCTTGGCGACCACGACCCGAAGCCGGCTTCCTTCTGTCATGACGGCTACCTCCACATGGGCGCTGATCCTCGGTTGGTCGTTGCAGGCTACCCGCAGGGGCGGCATCGGCCGATTCGATGACGACAGCTCGGCCTTTCGGCGTAGTTCGAGCGCCGGGAGGATGATCTCCACAGTGATGTGATGTAGATCACATGTCACAGCGCGTCATGATCATGACGGTGGGCGTGCATCCGCATAATCGCTCGTTCCGGCAGGTCAAAGCACAATGAGGATGCACGTGCATTTGGGATGCTCGCTCGAGATCGTCTTCGGGCGGCGAAACTGCGCGCTCCAGACGTTTGGCAGGACCCTTAGGGGACCGTTATGGTCCTGCGAGTCCTTGTTCCCGGCGAAAGGTTCTGGCGTGTCGCAACGCTCCGGCAGCGGGCGTCACCGTAGCCGCCGCAGACACGTCAGTGTCCCGTCGGTGGTCGGGTCTGTGGCCGTAGCCGCCGCAGCCTCCGGTGCCCTGGCCATGCCTCAGGCAGCGGGATCGACGAACGCAGAGTCCGACGGATCACTCGGTGCCATCGCTCAGCGTCCGCAACAGGACGTCGGCCGTGGCGGCGCGTTGGACACCGTCGCTGCCGCCGGGGAGTCCCTGACGGCTCAGACCAGCGAGACGGCTCAAGAAGCTCACGTCCGCATCATGGAGCAGCAGCGCCGCGAGGCAGCAGCTGCCGCGGCCCGCGCCGAACGCGAAGCCAAGCGTTGGCTCGCTCCGGTGTCGTCGTACCGCATCACCGCCGGTTTCGGCGCTGGCGGCTCGATGTGGTCCAGCCGCCACACCGGTCTCGACTTCGCCGCCAACATGGGCGATGAGGTCTACGCACTCTCGTCCGGCGAGATCATCTTCGCCGGCTACGACGGCCCCTACGGCAACAAGATCGTCGTCCGGCACTGGGACGGCACGGAGGTCTGGTACTGCCACCTCTCCCGCTTCGACCTTCGCTCCGGTGAGGTCAAGCCCGGCGAGGTCATCGGCCGCGTCGGCAGCACCGGCAACTCCACCGGTCCCCATCTGCACCTCGAGGTTCACCCCGACGGCGGTGAGCCGGTGAACCCGCGTAGCTGGCTCGAGGAGCAGGGCGTCTCGGTCTGATCGAGCGTTCCGCGCCGATCCCCGCAAGAAGGTTTCCCTCGCCGCGCCCCCGTCTCCCATCTGCGTGCCCGTTGCCGCGCTGAGGGGCGCCTCCAACTGCTGTTCTGACCGAGCGTCGCGCTGCCTGCGATCTCGTAGCCAGGCCCGACCTGTCCTGGGTCAGTTCGGCCCTGGATAGCGCTCATCCTCTGCCGCAATCTGTCGGAAGACAGATCAGGAGGCAACAGCGCAGATGACAGACATTGCAGAAGTTGACGGGGTTCGGATCCCTTACGAGGTGGCCGGGGACGGTCCAGGTCTGGTTCTGGTTCACGGCACTGGCCCGGGCGGCGGCATACCTTTCGGCCATCTGCTCGACACGCTCGCCGAGTCCTTCCGGGTGGTGATGCCCGACCTGTCGGGCTCGCCCACGGTCGACGATGGCGGTGTCGCGCTGACAGTCGAGCTCTTGTCGGACCAGGTGGTGGGCGTCGCGGACGCAGCAGGCCTCACCGATTTCACCGTGGTCGGCTTCTCGTTGGGCGGGCCCGTGGCCGTGGCAACTGCGGCGCGTGCGCCGGAACGCGTCAACGCCCTGGTGGCCGCTGCCGGCTGGCTGCGCACCGCAGACGATCCCTATCTGTCGCTGCTCTACAGTGTGTGGCAGCAGACGGCGTCGGACCCCGACACGTTCGGTAGGTTCTCGACGTTGACCGGTTTCAGCCCGGCGCACCTTGCCTCACTCGCCGCTGAGGAGGTCGAGGCGCTGGTACCGAACCTCGCGCCGAATCCGGCGCTGATGCGCCAGATCACGCTCGGCGCTCAGATCGATGTCTCTGCCTATGCTTCCATCGTCTCGGCACCGACCCTTGCCATCGTCGGCGAGCACGACGCCACCATTCCACGTCATGCTGTCGTGCGACTGGCAGAAGCCATCGCTGGCAGCCGCTTGGAAACGCTCGACTCCGGTCATGTCATGACGTTCGAGAAGCCCACGGAGTTCGCCCGGCTCGTCACCAGCTTCGCCGCGGGAGCGTCGCACCCGAGCTGAGCAGTCGTCGTCCTGGTCAGCGGGGTGGTCGTACGAGCTCGGCGGATAGGCTGGTTCCATGAGAACAGCGGGATCCGGCCGAACCGAGCAGCTGGGTTCCTTCCTGCGAACGCGTCGTGAGCGTCTCCCCGGCGCGGTGCGAACTCGAGCCAGGACACCGGGTCTCCGCAGAGAAGACGTCGCAGTCGCGAGCAGCATCTCTGTCGACTACTACACACGCCTCGAGCAGGGCAGAGCAGCCTCCATGCCCTCTGCCGGCGTCGTCGACGCTCTCGCCCAGACGCTCGAGCTCAGCGAGGCGGAGCGCGCCCACCTGCACCGCCTCACCGGACGCGCCGCGCCCGAACCGACCGGAAGCGAAGACGCAGCACCTGCCCTCCTGTTCATCCTGGAGCGGCTGGAGAACACGCCCGCGCAGGTCATGAGCGACCTCGGTGTGGTACTGGCACAGAACGATGCTGCCGATGCCGTGTTCCCATGGGTTGTGGAGCAGGGGCTACAGCGGGCGAACGTATACGAGCACTGGTTCTGCCACGACGAAGTACGCGCCGAGTTCCCCGAGGAACACCGATCCGATTACTCAGAGGCCCAGGCGGGCGAGCTTCGCACCGCCGTCGCCCGACGTCAGCTCGCCGGTGACAGCCGAGGTCGCAGGTTCGTCGCCGACCTCTCTGAACGAAGCTCCGAGTTCCGCCGAGCTTGGGACGCCCAACAAGTTCACGATGGTCGCGACAAGCGCATCTGGATTCCGGCCGCTCGCGGTTCCTCGCTCGAGGCCCACGTCACAGTAGACGTACGCACCGGGCAGAGGCTCATCGCGTTCGAGGTCACCCCCGGCTGAGCGGAGATCTCGGCCGGCGGCGGGGAGGCCTTGCCCGTCAGATGATCGACTCGGACAGCTCCAGCCACCGTTCTTCGAGCCGGGCGACCTGGTCCTCTGCCTCGCGCAGCTCATCGGTATGGCCCTTCAGGCCCTCATAGTCGCTTTGATCGTGGTCGGCGAGACGTTGATGGATGCGGTCGATGCTTTCCGACAGCTTCTCCAGCCGGCGCTCGATCGCGCCGATCTCCTTCTGCACGGCCCGCCGCTCTGCGCCGGACAGTCCCGAGGACGAGGCCGCCTTCCCGCCGGCGGCCGGAGCGCTCGTCAGCGACGCGGTGCCGGCCAGCTGCTCCTGCGCGCTGCGCAGCCGCACGTACTCATCCACCCCGCCCGGCACATGCCGCAACTCGCCGTCGAGGATGGCGTACTGCTGGTCTGTGACGCGCTCCAAAAGGTAGCGGTCGTGAGAGACGACGATCAGCGTTCCGGGCCACGAGTCCAGCAGGTCTTCCAGCGCGGCGAGCATGTCGGCATCCACGTCGTTCGTCGGCTCATCGAGAGCCAGCAGATTCGGCTCGCTGAGCAGCAGCATCAGCAGCTGCAGTCGCCTCTTCTGCCCGCCGGAGAGGTCATCGACCCGCGCCGACAGGTGCTCACGGGCGAAGCCAAGCCGTTCCAGCAGCTGCGCCGGGGTGAGGTCCTTGCCGTCGATCTGGAACGTCGCCTTCGTGCGCGCCAGCACCTCTCGTACCCGGTCGCCGCCGATGTCGGCGAGCTGGGATCCCTGCTGATCGAGAATGCCGACCTGCACCGTCTTGCCGCGCTTGACCCGGCCCTCGGTCGGTTCCAGGGTGCCGCAGATCAGTCCCAGCAGCGTCGACTTGCCCGCCCCGTTCGCGCCCAGGATGCCGGTGCGCTCACCGGGCGCGATACGCCAGGTCACACCATCGAGAACCGTCCGATCCCCGAAGGTCACGCTCACGTCCTCCAGGTCCACGACCTGCTTGCCCAGCCGGGCCACAGCGACCCGCTGCAACTCGATGGGGTTGCGCATCGGCGGCACGTCGGCGATCAGCTCGTTGGCTGCGTCGATCCGGAACTTCGGCTTCGACGTCCGCGCCGGCGCGCCCCGCCGCAGCCACGCCAGCTCCTTGCGCATGAGGTTCTGCCGCTTGCTCTCGGCCGCGGACGCCATCCGATCGCGCTCGACCCGCTGCAGCACATACGCCGCGTAGCCGCCCTCGAACGGCTCGACGGTGCCGTCGTGCACCTCCCAGGTCTCGGTGCAGACCTCATCGAGGAACCAGCGGTCGTGTGTGATGACCAGCAGCCCGCCGGAGTTCTTGGCCCAGCGTCGCTTCATGTGCTCGGCAAGCCAGGCGATGCCCTCCACATCGAGATGGTTCGTCGGCTCGTCCAGTGCGATGAGTTCCCAGTCGCCCACCAGCAGCGCCGCGAGAGCCACGCGTCGTCGCTGGCCTCCGCTGAGCCGGCCGATCACGGCATCGCGCGAGATGTCGGCCACCAGTCCACCGATCACATCGCGGATGCGCGCGTCGCTGGCCCATTCGTGCTCCGGAGCGTCGCCGACGATCGAATACCCGACCGTGGCCTCCGGGTCCAGGTCATCGCTTTGACCCAGGACACCGAACCGCACGCCGCCGCGTCGGGTGACCCGCCCCGCCTGCGGCTCGATCTGCCCCGACAGCATGCCCAGCAGGCTCGACTTTCCCTCGCCGTTACGGCCGACGATCCCGATCCGGTCGCCTTCCTCGATCCCGGCCGACAGGGAATCGAAGACCACCTGCGTCGGGTACTCCAAGTGCAGCCCTTCGGCCCCCAGAAGAGGTGTCGCCATCAGCGACTACCTACCGTGGCGGTGTCTCCGACGATGCGGGTGCTTGAGGTCAACGAGACGGATTCGACGTTGATGAAGTTGCGCGGCGCCATGTTGCGTCTAGTTTCTCATCTGCTGCTACGCCGCCGGACCGTGCACCACCAGCGCTTCGGCGCACGTACCGGACGCCGCCATACCGGTCGCGAGGTCCGCCGCGTGGGCGCCGTCGCGGGCGAGGAAGACACACGTCGGCCCCGAGCCGGAGACGATCCCACCCAACGCACCGAGGTCGGCGCCGGTCCGCAGGGTGTCCGCGAGCGCCGGGCGTAGCGAGACGGCGGCCTCCTGCAGGTCGTTGCGCAGCGCGCGGCCGACCGCCTGGGGATCACCCGCGGCCAACGCCGCCGGCATGTCGTCTCCCACCGATGGCGACGCGACGCAGCGGTCCTGGCGTAGCTCGTCCAACCGCGCGTAAACCGCCGGGGTCGACAACTCACCGTCGGCCACGGCGAGCACCCAGTGCAGCCGTGCGCCCACCGGGATCGCGCGCAACCGCTCGCCGCGCCCCGTGCCTTCCGCCGTGCCCGCCATCAACGCGAAGGGCACGTCGCTGCCGAGCGAGGCGGCGACGGCGGCCAGCTCCGCATCAGACAGCTCCAGCTGCCACAGCCGCGCACAGGCGCGCAGCGTCCCCGCAGCGTCGGCGCTGCCGCCGGCGAGCCCAGCGGCGACGGGGATCTCTTTGTGCACGCTCAGCGTGACCTGCGTCGGCACGTCGGCGTGTGCCGCCAGGGCGTGCGCCGCTCGCACTGCGAGGTTGGAGTCATCCGCCGGGACGCCCACCGCGTACGGGCCGGACAGGGTCAGGCTGACACCGTCGCCCGGCGCCGCGCGCACTTCGTCGTACAGCGACACGGCGTGGAAGACGGTGGCGAGATCGTGAAATCCGTCGGGGCGTTTCGGCCCGACCGACAGGACCGGGTTGATCTTCGCCGGAACGCGGGCGATCACCTGAAGCACCAGCAGACCCTACACCTCGCCGCAGCCCACGCCCGACGGCGTCAAGGCCATCATGGGTGGGCCGCGGCGATCCTGGCGAAGTCGTGCACGGTCAATTGCTCTCCCCGGGCACGCGGGTCGACGCCGGCCGCCTCCAGCGCGGCTTCGGCAGCGGCGGCTGAGCCGGCCCATCCGCTCAGCGCCGCGCGTAGGGTCTTGCGGCGCTGCGCGAACGCGGCGTCGATGACAGCGAAGACCTCGCGCCGATCACCGGGCGGAGGAGCCTGCCGCTGCAGGAGTACCAGCCCGGAATCGACGTTCGGCACCGGCCAGAAGACCGTGCGCGCCACGGCACCAGCGCCGGTGACCGTCGCATACCAGGCCGTCTTCACCGAGGGCACACCGTAGGTTCTGGAGCCCGGAGCGGCCGCCAGCCGGTCGGCCACCTCCTTCTGCACCATCACCAGGCACCGTTGCAGGCTGGGCTGGGTCTCGAGCATGTGCAGCAGGACCGGAACCGCCACGTTGTACGGCAGGTTGGCCACCAGGGCCGTGGGAGCCGGGCCGGGCAACGCCTCGACGCGCATCGCGTCGGCGTGCACGACGGACAGCCGGTCGGCCCGCTGCGGCGCGAACTCGCGCACCGTGGCCGGCAATGCCGCCGCCAACGCGTCGTCCACCTCGATGGCCGTCACGTGTGCGGCCCGCTGCAGCAGCGCCAGCGTGAGCGAGCCCAGTCCCGGGCCGACCTCGGCCACGACGTCGTCAGGGCCCACGTCGGCCAGCCGGACGATCCGGCGAACCGTGTTCGCGTCGATGACGAAGTTCTGCCCGAGCGTCTTCGTCGGCCGGAGCCCGATGCCCTGCGCCAGGCGACGAACGTCCGCCGGCCCCAGCAACCGGGAACCGGCGGACGTCTCGTCGTTCGTATCCACGCGGCCGAGCGTAACGCCCGGCCGCGGCGGACCTACTGCGGCAGGCCCAACTTCGACGAGCAGGCCGGCCACGCGCCGTAGCCGCCGCGGTCGTCGCGAACCTTCTCCGCGATCCGGATCTGCTCAGCCTTGCTGTTCTCGTGTGGGTACCCCGACCCGCCGTAGGCCTGCCAGGTCTGCAGGTTGAACTGCAGCCCGCCGTAGTACCCGTTACCGGTGTTGATGGACCAGTTGCCACCGGACTCGCACTCGGCCAGCGCGTCCCAGACGCCACCGTCGATGTTGTCGTCATCCGGGTTGTCCGGCTCGTCCGGCTCATCCGGCTCGTCGGGCTCGACCGGGTCCACCGGCTGCTTCGTCCCGATCAGCACGACCTCGTCGACGGGCTTGGCCAGCACCTCTTCGGACAGGACCTTCTCGCTGTGGAGCTTGCCGTCGACGTACGTGCTGCGTACGACGCGCTCAACCTTGCCGGCCTTGCCTTCGGTCTCGACATCGGTGGTGCCTTCGGCGAGGGAGTCGTCCTCCTTCTCGACGGTCTTGAAGGGCACCTCGGCCGTGACGGTGTCGGTTTCGACCGTCACCCGGGAGACCTTGACCTTGAGGTCGTTCGACACGCGAGTCTCGAGTGCCGGTTTCACCAAGTCACGATCGCCGAGCTTGACCCCGGCGTCGCCCAGCGCCTCGCGCACGGTCAAGGCCGTCGTGGTCACCGGCTGAGCCTCGCCGTCAGCGACGACGGTGATGTCTTTGGGTGTTCGCACCTCGAAGTCCAGGCCGCCACGTCCGATCGCCTGTGACCGGGCCACCGAAAGGTCGGCCTGCTGGTGCCTGATGTCGAGCTCAGCCAGAGCTTCCTCGACGGAGAGGGCAGTGGTCCACATCTGTTGCTCTTCACCGTCGACGGTGACGGTGATCTGCCGGCCGTACCGCACCGTGATCTCGGTGCCGTCTTCGACCGGGCTGTCCAGAGTGGGAATGACCTCGTCGTGCGCACCTACCTCGATGCCCCGGTCGTCAAGGACGTCCTCGACGCTGCTTCCGAAGGTGTGCACGGTCTCGGTCTTGCCATCGACGGTGAGGTCGACGGCGTTGTCAAGCGTGATGTAGGCGGCACCGCCGCCTACTAGTGCAGTGACGACGGTTGCGTTGACAACCAACGTCTTCGCGGACGGAAGCACTGTGCTCCTGTGGTCGAACGTCCCGGGCACGGGATGGATGGCCTGACCTCGCAGCGCCCGCAACTCTACAACCCGGCACGCTCAGGGCGCCCCCGTTTGCAAGTCACCGGCGTGTCCGGCTCTCCAACATGCCACCCGAAGTTCCCCGACCCCGGCCAACAATCACGAGACGGTAACGTATAGCCGCAGTTCAAACAACCGAGTCCGCATCCAGGAACGAGCTGCTGCTCGAGGGCCGACCAGCAAGTAGGCCGCTGACCTGCGACGCAAGGTCACCATGCGCCGAACGCCCGCTCGGTGTTGGCGCGCAGGGTCCGGCACAGCGATTCCACCTCGACGCCGGTCACCTCGGCCATGGCCCGAACGGTCACCGGCACCAGGTACGACGCGTTCGGACGACCCCGATACGGATGCGGCGTCAGGAACGGCGCATCCGTCTCGACCAGCACATTCGCCAGTGGAACGGCCGCCAGCGCCGCGCGCAATCCGGACGCGTTCTTGAACGTCACCGTCCCGGCGAAGGACAGGAACCACCCCCGGTCGGCGCAGTGCCGAGCCATGTCAACATCGCCGGAGAAACAGTGAAAAACGACACATTCGGGCAACTCTGCGTCGTCGAGGACCCGCAGGACGTCGTCGTGAGCGTCGCGGTCGTGGATGACCAGGGCGAGATTGCGGCGCCGGGCGATCTCGATGTGCGCGCGGAACGACTCCTCCTGCGCGGCGCGTCCCTCCGGGCCGGTGCGGTAATGATCGAGGCCGGTCTCGCCCACGCCGCGGACCCGGTCGCTGACGCCGGCCAGGCGGTCGATCTCGCTCAGCGCAGCGTCGAGGTCACCGGTGGCGGCCAGCTTCGGCGCCTCGTTGGGGTGCAGCGCGACCGTGGCGACGATCTCCGGATGTCGCTGGGCCACGTCGACGGCCCACTGCGCTCCGGGCAGGTCACAGCCGACCTGGACGATCCGGGTGACCCCGACGGCTGCCGCGGCGGACAACGCCTCGGCGGGCCCGAATGCGTCGTCCTCGCCGTCGGCGATGTCCAAATGACAGTGGGTGTCGGTGACCGGGGCCGGCAACGGCTCGGGCACCGGCGGGCGAGTCCGGTCGCGGGTACGACCGGACTCGTCGGTGGCGGAGCGGCGTTCTCTCATGCGCGTCACGGCCGACCGGCCACGCTCACTCGGCCAGGCGGGGGAACAGCGACTCCCCCTTCGTGACCCGCGCTCCTGGCGCCAGCCGGCCCCAGATTCCGGCGTCGGCGACCGGCTGCGCGGCCAGCGGGCCGAGGTGCTCCTGCGCACCGAGCGACTCCCAGATCCGCGCCGACGCCTTGGGCATCGCCGCGTTCAGCAGCACCGCCAACACGCGCAGGGCTTCGGCCGAGGAGTACAGGATGGTGCCCAACCGTTCACGCTGCGACTCGTCCTTGGCCACCGCCCACGGCTGCTGCTCGGTGATGTAGCCGTTCACCGCGTCGACCAGAGTCCAGACCGCGGCCAGCGCCTCGTGCGGCGCGACCCGGTCGATGGCGGCGTCGGCGTCGGCGGCGGCCTTGGCGGCTGTCGCGGCCAGCGCGTTCTCGGCGTCGGTTGGCGAACCGGGCGCCGGCAGCGTCCCGTCGAAGTACTTGCCCACCATGGCTGCGACTCGCGAGGCGAGGTTGCCCAGGCCGTTGGCCAGTTCGGCCTGGTACCGCGCGGCGATGTCCTCCCACGAGAACGAGCCGTCGTGACCGAAGGCGATGGCCCGCAGGAAGTAGTAGCGGAAGGCGTCGGAGCCGAACGTGTCGATGATGTCCGACGGCGCGATCCCGGTCAGCTTCGACTTACTCATCTTTTCCCCGCCGACGAGCAGCCAGCCGTGCGCGAACACCTTCTTGGGCAGCGGCAGGCCCGCGGCCATCAGCATCGCCGGCCAGATGACCGCGTGGAAGCGCAGGATGTCCTTGCCGACGAAGTGGATGTCGGCCGGCCAGATGCGCTCGAACATGTCGTCGTCGACGCCGTAGCCCACCGCCGTCACGTAGTTCAGCAGCGCGTCGATCCAGACGTAGATGACGTGCGAGGAGTCCCACGGCACCTCGACGCCCCAGTCGAACGTCGAGCGCGAGATGGACAGGTCCTGCAGGCCCTGCTTGACGAAGCTGACGACCTCGTTGCGCGCGCTCTCGGGCTGGATGAAGTCGGGGTTCTCCTCGTAGAAGGCCAGCAGCCGGTCGGTGTAGGCCGACATCCGGAAGAAGTAGTTCTTCTCCGCGAGCATCTCCACCGGCCGGCCGTGGATCGAGCACACCTGCTGGCCCTCGTACTCGCCGGTACCGTCGATCAGGTCACCCGGCTGCTTGTACTCCTCGCAGGCGACGCAGTAGGCGCCCTCGTACGTGCCCTCGAAGATCTCGCCATTGTCGTGCAGGCCTTGGATGAAGTCCTTGACCCGCTCGACGTGGCGCTGCTCGGTCGTGCGGATGAAGTCGTCGTTGGAGGCGTCGATGGTCTCCAGGACAGGCTTCCACGCCGTTTCGACCAGCCGGTCGGCCCAGGTGCGCGCGTCGACGCCGTTCGCCTCGGCGCTGCGCAGCACCTTTTCACCGTGTTCGTCGGTCCCGGTGAGGAACCAGACGTCTTCTTGCCGCTGGCGGTGCCAGCGGGCGATGAAGTCGGTCACGACGGTCGTGTACGCGTGCCCGATGTGCGGCGCGTCGTTGACGTAATAGATCGGCGTCGTGACGTAGAACGCTGTGGACTGGGCTTGGGGCATGGCGCCGATCGTAGTCGTCCCGGACTCATGATCATGAGTCCGGGACGCGAACCTTCTCGACGAACCGGCCTCGACCGGACGTGACGTCAGGCCGTCACCAGGCGCTCACGCCCGAGGGCGAGCGTGCGGGCGGTCTCGGCCACTCGGCGGCCCAGATAGCGCGCGGCCTCCAACGCCCCCTCCGAGGGTCCGGACTCGGCGAAGTCGGCGCTGACGCCGTACGGGTTGCCGCCCGCCGCATAGACGGACGGGTCGGTGTAACCGGGCGGGACGATGAATGCACCCCAATGCATGAAGGTCTGGTAGAAGCTCATCAACGTGGTCTCTTGGCCGCCGTGTGCGTTGTGTGCCGCGGTGAAGGCGCTGACCGGTTTGTCGGAGAGCGCCCCGTCCAGCCACAACGGGCTGAGCGTGTCGATGAACTGGCGTAGTTGCGCAGCGACGTTGCCGAACCTGGTCGGCGCACCGAACAGGAATCCGTCGGCCCACGCCAGGTCGTCGTGCGTGGCCAGGGGCACCTCGTGGGTTGCCTCGGCGTGCTCGAGCCACCCGGGGACGCTCTGGATCACTTCGTCGGGCGCGAGCTCGGCCACTTTACGCAGCCGTGTTTCTGCCCCCGCCTTCTGCGCGCCCTCGACGACCGCGTTGGCCAGCGCGTGCACGGTGCCGGTAGCGCTGTAGTAGACGACGGTGATCTTGGGGTCTGGCATCAGGACACTCCATCCGGGAAAGGCTCGAACTGAAACGGAATCATTTCCGGATAGAGTAAGCGGAACGCTCTCCGGTTACAACCCGAGCGATGGGTCACGTCCTGGGTAAGGGTCTAAGCTGCTGGCCAGACGGCAACCAGCGCGTCGGCAACGGAGGTGCACCATCACGTCGAGCAGCCCGGCGGGCGACAGGCACCATCTACACGTCGTCGGCCAAGCGCGGCCGGAGCGTGCCGACGCCGCTCGAAACCGTCGCCGCGTCCTCGAGGCCGCCTGGCGCATCACGCGTGAACGCGGTCCCGAGGCGCTGACGATGGATGCCGTCGCCGAGGCAGCCGGCGTGGGCATCGGCACGGTCTATCGGCGCTTCGGCGACCTCGCGGGATTGGCGTATGCGCTGATCGACGAGTCCGAGCAGGCGTTCCAGGACGCGTTCCTGCACGGCCCGCCGCCCCTGGGTCCGGGAGCGCCGCCCCGGGATCGGCTACACGCCTACGTCCACGCCTACGTCGACCGCCTGGACGCTCAAGCGCAGATTCTCGCCGCCGCCCAGGACCGTCGGTACGAAACCGGCGCCTACCGCCTGCAACAGCGTCATCTCACTCATTTGATCAGCGAGATCGACGCCTCGCTCGACGCGGAGGCCCTGGCCGCCGCGATCAACGAACTGCTCTCCGGCCGGTTCTTCCTCCATCAGAGGCGCATTCGGGGCATGTCGGTCGAGCGCATCAAGGCCGGACTCGACCAACTCCTGCGCGGCATCACCGGCTAGCGTGGCGGCCATGGCCGAAGACACGCCTCGACCACCGCTGGCCGAACTGCTCGACCTCTCCCCCCACCCCGAAGGCGGCTGGTTCCGCGAGACCTGGCGTTCGGCGGTGCACTTCGACCCGGCCGGCTACGACGGGCAGCGGGCGTCGGCGACGTGCATCTACTTCCTACTCGGGCCCGGCGAAGAATCCCGGTGGCATCGGGTGCGCTCGGCCGAGCTGTGGCTCTGGCACAGCGGCGGGCCGCTGCACCTGCGCCGCGGTGGCACCGACGACGCTCCGGATGCACACCCGGACACGATGGTTCTCGGCCCGGACGTCGCCGCCGGCCAGACCCCGCAGGCCATCATCCCGGCAGGAGAATGGCAGGCCGCGCAGCCGGCCACCGGCGAGGCCGTCCTCGTGTCCTGTGTCGTCTCACCCGGCTTCGACTTCGCTGACTTCGAGCTGCGCTGACCTCACGTACCCTCTCGTGCCCACGGCGTGTTCGCCCACGGGTCGTAGTCGACCTCGAGCGGCTCCTGAGCGGGTCGTTCGGCCGCCGGCACGTGCTGGAGGTTGACCCGGATGCGGTACCACAGCGAACTGCGCCCCCGCATGCCGTCGACCAGGATGTCGGCGGGTTCCAGATACGAGACGATCGATTCGTGCCGGGCCTTCCAGCGTTCGAGCCCGGCCAGCGCTTCGTCCTTCGTCTTCGCCCGCGCGATCTCGATCAGCGGCATGGTCGACTGGCGCCGTCCCTGGCCCTTCGGCGGCTTCTCGGCGGGTCCGAGACGCTCGGCGAGTTCCAGTAACGCGTCAAGGCTTCCCGCGGACTCGTCGATCGGGGCCCACGGGTCGCCGAGATCGGCGAACCGGTCGAGCACGGTGGGCAAGGTGAACGCCGCCGGGTCACAGTCAGGCACTTCGCCCCAGGTCAACGGGGTGGACACGCGAGCATCGGGCCTCGCCCGCACCGAGTAGGCCGAGGCGACGGTGCGGTCTTTCGCGTTCTGGTTGAAGTCGACGAACACGCCCTGGCGTTCTTCCTTCCACCATTTGCTGGTGGCGAGGTCAGGCGCGCGATTCTCCACCTCACGCGCGACCGTCTCGGCGGCGAGGCGCACCTCGCGGTACGACCACCGGGGCTCGATCCGGGCGTAGACGTGGAAGCCGCGCGAGCCGGACGTCTTCGGCCAGGCGGTCAACCCGTGGTCCTCGAGGACTTCTTTCGCGACCATGGCGACGTCGACGATCTGCTTCCACTCGATACCCGGATTCGGATCGAGGTCGATGCGCAACTCGTCCGGATGATCCAGATCTTCGGCCTGCACCGGGTGCGGATTCAGGTCGATACAGCCGAGGTTCACCACCCAGGCCAGGGCTGCGGCGTCGCGCACCACGACCTCGTCGGCGGACGTCCCCGACCGGTACCGCAAGGTGGCGACCTCGATCCAGTCCGGTCGCTTCTCCGGCGCGCGCTTCTGGAAGAACGCCTCCTGGTCGATGCCCTTGACGAACCGTTTGAGGATCATCGGGCGGCCGGCGACGCCACGCAGCGCGCCGTCAGCCACGGCCACGTAATAGCGCACCAGGTCCAGCTTGGTGTGCCCCGGCTCGGGGAAGACCATCTTGTCCGGGTTGGTGATGGTCACCTCACGCCCGGCGACTTCGAGCACCTTCGACGTCGGCACCCCATTCACGATAGTGCCTGCCGGTTTCCCAGTCTCGCGCCAACCGGTCGCGTGGGCGGAGCCACCACGACGCCACGATGACCCGGCGGGGTTGGTCATACTCGTGTGAGCGGTCCATAGTCGAAAAACCGGCGCGTGCGACGTTCGACGGCCGGTTTCGCGTCGGTTTCTCGAGCATGGACCGCTGTCATGCGCGCCAACCACCCCCGGCGCCAATGGCTCCCGGAGTCCCAGCGACCGTTCAGCCCGGCAGGCCGATCCGGCGGCGGAAGGTCCAGTAGACCCAGCCCTGGTAGGCCAGCACCAGCGGCACGACCGGTACTGCCACCCAGGTCATGACGGTGAGGGTGTAGTCCGACGACGACGCGTTGGTGATCGTCAAGCCGTTGGCGTCGGCCAGGGTCGACGGCAGCACATCCGGGTAGAGCGCGGCGAACAGCGCCGCGGCCACCGCGACCACACCGGTGAACGTCGCGGTGAACGCCCACCCCTCCCGTCCGCGCCGGGTCGCCGCCACGCCGGTGCACAGCGCCACGACGGCGCCCGCGGCGATGGCCGCCGTCCAGGCCACGGCCCGACCTTCGGCGTAGGCCGCGACCGTCCACGCCAGGAACCCGGCGACGACGACGACAACCGGCCCGCCCAAGCGTGCTGCCAGTACTCGTGCCCGCGTCCGCACGTCCCCGACGGTCTTCAACGCGACGTAGTGCGCGCCATGCAGCAGCGACAACGCCACCGTCACCACCCCGCCGAGCAGCGTGTAGGGGACGACGAGGTCGGCGAACCCGCCCGCGAAGTCGTGGCCGGCCCCCAATGGGAGGCCCCGGGTGAAACCGGCCAGCAGCACGCCCCAACTGAACGCCGGGACGAGCGATCCGGCGAAGATCACGAGGTCCCATCGCCGCCGCCATCGTGGCGTGTCACCCTTGCCGCGGTATTCGAAGGCCAGGCCGCGCCCGATCAGGGCCAGCAGGATCAGCACCAGCGGCAGGTAGTACGCCGACCACGCGGTGGCGTACCACTCCGGGAACGCGGCGAACGTCGCGCCGACGGCGGTGATGAGCCAGACCTCGTTGCCGTCCCAAACCGGCCCGATGGTGTTGATCAGAATGCGTCGTTCGGTCTCGTCGCGGGCGAAGCCGCGGGTCAGCATGCCGACCCCGAAGTCGAAGCCCTCCAGCGTCAGGTACCCGGCCCAGAGAACGGCCACCAGCACGAACCACAGCGTCGCGAGATCCATCGTGAGCCTTTCTCAGTAGACGAACGTCAGCGGGCGCTCGGCATCGTCCTCTTCGCCGTCGGCGTCCGGCCCGCTCCGGTCGCCGCGGCCCCACCGCGCTTCGGCCGTCACGTCGGGTAGGCCCGGGCGGGCGTGCTTGACCAGCAGCCACACCCACAACCAGCACAACCCGGCGTACAGGACGGTGAACGCCGCGAGCGAGGCGGCGACCGAGCCCGCCCCGACGCCTGGTGACACCCCAGCCGACGTGCGCATCAGGCCGAACACGAGCCAGGGTTGCCGGCCCATCTCGGTGAAGATCCAGCCGAAGGCGTTGGCGGCCAGCGGGAGCACCGGCAGCACGGCCGCCACCCGCACCGCCCACCGCGAGGTCGGCGCCCGCCCGCCGCGGGTGGCACGCAGCTGCCACAGCGCCACCAGGGCCGCGGCCACGCCGGTGCCGATCATCAACCGGAACGTCCAGTACGTGACCGGGATGTTGGGCGCGTACTCGCCGTCGCCGTACACCTGCTCGTACTGCTCCTGCAGGTCGTTGATCCCCTCCACTTCGGCGTCGAACGACCCCGTGGCCAGGAAGGACAGCAGCTGCGGCACCTCCAGCTGATGGAGCGGCTCGCGCCCGTCCAGCGTGCCGATGGTCAGCACCGAGAACGGCGCCGGTTGCTGGGTTTCGTACAACGCCTCCGCGGCAGCCATCTTCATCGGCTGAACCTCGGTCATGACCTTGCCCTGGATGTCGCCGGTCACGGCAACACCCACACCTCCGACGAGGACGGCGACGGCCCCGACACGCAGCGACCGCCGGAACGCGCCGGGGTCGCTGGCACCACCGGGTTCGGCGAGCTCCGGTTGCCGAGCCCCGCGGACCAAGTGCCACATGGACACCGCCGCGACCACGGCGCCGCCGACCATCAACGCCGCGAACGCCGTGTGCGGGAAGGAGATGAGCAGGACCTTGTTGGTGAGGATCGCCCAGATGTCGGTCATCTCGGCGCGGCCGGCGGCCTCGTTGATCTCGTAGCCGACGGGGTTCTGCATGAACGAGTTCGCCGCCAGGATGAAGTACGCCGACAGCAGCGTCGCCACGGCGGTGACCCAGATCGTGGCCAGGTGGACCTTCGGCGGAATGCGCCCCCAGCCGAAGATCCAGACGCCGACGAACACCGATTCCAGGTAGAACGCCAGCAGCGCCTCCATGGCCAGCGGAGCGCCGAAGACGTCGCCGACGAAGCGGCTGAAGTCGCTCCAGTTCATGCCGAACTGGAACTCCTGCACCAGCCCGGTGACCACGCCGACCGCCAGGTTGATCAGCAGCAGCTTGCCGAAGAACTTGGTGAGCCGCAGCCAGCGCTCACTGTGGGTGCGCAGCCAGATGGTCTCCATGATCGCGACGAGGAAGGCCATCGAGATCGTGAACGGCACGAAGAAGTAGTGCACGACGGTGGTGATGCCGAACTGCCACCGCGCCAGTTCCAGTACGTCCATCCGCGCGTCCCTGCCCGATCGACTCATCTACGACAGCTCGTCGTAGACATCTACGACGCATCGTAGTACTACCTGTTGTAGGTATGATGCGGGGTGTGGTTGGACGTACTCGCCTGGGCGAACTCGAACGCGTGGTCATGGACCAGCTCTGGGCCTTCGAGGGCCCGGCGACGGTGCGCCAGGTCCACGACGCCCTGAGCCGGACCCGCGACATCGCCTACACGACCGTGATGACGGTGCTCGACCGGCTGGCCCGCAAGGGTTCGGCCGAGCAGCTGCGCGACGGCCGCGCCTACCGGTACCGCCCAGCGGTCTCCCGCGAGGAGCTCACCGCCGAGCTGATGCACCAGGCTCTCGACACCGTCGACGGCAGCGACCGCACCCTGGCGCTGCTGCGCTTCGTGGACTCGGCCACGCCCGACGACGCCGAGGCGTTGCGCGCCGCGCTGGCCGAGCTGGAGCAACGGCGTGCCGACGACGGGGATACCCAGCCATGACGCCGGCCACGCCTGTCGTCTTGTTGGTGCTCGCACTGGCGTTGACCGGCCCGGGTCCGGCCGCGCTGGCCCGGGCTCGCTGGCCGTTGCGGGCGCCGCGAGCAGCTCTGGTGTTCTGGCAGGCCATGGCGTTGTCCGCACTGCTCGCCGCGCTCGGTGCGGGGCTGTCCGCCGCGACGCTGGTCCTGGTCTACCAGGATCCGCACCCGGTGGTCGTGGCGCTGCATTCCGCCGCGCTGCTGCTCACGCTGGTCGTCGTGGCTCGGCTCCTGTGGTCGGCACATACCCTGGGTACCGCGTTGCGGGCCGGACGGCGCCGCCAGCGGCACCTGGTCGACCTCCTGGGCCGCGCGGATGCTCGAGCTCCCGGCGCGGACGTGCTCGACGCCGAACGGCCGCTGGCCTACTGCATACCCGGCGTGCCCTCGCGGGTGGTCATCTCGACACCGGCCATCGATCGCCTCGCCGACGACGAGGTGACCGCCGTGCTCGCCCACGAACGCGCCCACGCCCGAGCCCGCCATGACCTCGTCCTCGAAGCGTTCGCCGTGCTGCACAACGCGTTTCCGCGCTTCGTGCGCAGCCGCACCGCGCTGGACGCCACGGCTGGGCTGGTCGAGATGCTCGCCGACGACGCCGCACGCCGGCGCAGCGGCGACGTCCCGCTGGCCCGCGCCCTGGCGGGACTGTCCACCGCCCCCGCGCCGCCGGGCGCCCTGGCGGCCACGTCGGTGACACCGGCCGCGCGGATCCGCCGGCTGGCGCACGTGCCCGCGTCGGCGCCGTTGGTGTCGGCACCGGCGTATCTGGCGGCGGCCGCCCTGTTCGCGATCCCGACGGTGGCCGTCGCGGTCCCGTGGCTCAGCGCCGTCACCGCCTCACTGACCTGAGGCGGTGACCATCACGCGCGGATCATGTCACCTTCGCTCGGCACCTGACCGACCCGGCGGCGTGGTGCGCACCCGGGTGGTTGCCGGGGCCGCTCAGCCGGGACCACTGGCGGCACCGGCAGCGTGGTGGCGTCCTCGGACAGCTTCACCGGCGTGTCGTAGTGCTTGACGGTCAACGGCTGGCCCTCGACCAAGCGGTAGGACGCGCGATCGGGAAACACCTCGACCACGAACCGTGACCCGAGGTAGGACATGCGGAAGGCGATGCGCTGGAGGGCAACCGGTAGACACGGACGGAACGTCAGTTCGCCGCCATGGTCCCGCATCCCGCCGAACCCTGCGACCACGCCCATCCACGCACCGGCCAACGACGCGATGTGCAGGCCGTTACGGACGTTGCTGTGCAGGTCGCGCACATCGATCAGGGCGGTCTCGACGAGGTAGTCGTAAGCCAAGTCCAGGTGGCCGCACTCGGCAGCGAGCACCGCCTGCGTGCACGCCGACAACGACGAGTCGCGCACGGTCAGCGCCTCGTAGTAGGCGAAATTGCGCTTCTTCTGCTCCAGCGTGAAGGCGTCGCCCCGCAGGTGCATCGCGAGCACCAGGTCGGCCTGCTTGACCACTTGTTTGCGGTAGAGGTCGAAGTACGGGTAGTTCAGCAGCAACGGGTACCGGTCGGCCGGGGTGCCCTTGAAATCCCAGACCGCGTGGGCGGTGAACCCGTCGGATTGCGGATGAACCTTGAGCAGATCGTCGAAGGGTACGAGCATCTTGTCGGCCGCCTCACGCCAGTCCGCGAGCTCGTCGGCATCGACGCCGAGTCCCGCGGCCACGTCGGGCTGGCGCTCACACGAGGCCGCTGCCTCGCGCAGGTTCCGTTGCGCCATCAGGTTGGTGTAGACGTTGTTGTCCACCACCGCCGAGTACTCGTCAGGCCCCGTGACACCGTCGATGCGGAACCCGCCGTGCGGGTCATGATGGCCGAGCGCCATCCACACGCGCGCGGTCTCGGTGAGCAGTTCGGTTCCGCACTCGCGCTCGAAGTCGCGGTCGTGGGTGGCGTCGAGGTAGCGCACGGTCGCATCGGCGATGTCGGCGTTGACATGGAAGGCGGCTGTACCCGCCGGCCAATACGCCGAGCACTCCGCGCCGTTGATCGAGCGCCACGGGAAAGCAGCGCCGGCCAGGCCCAGCTGCTCGGCTCGATCCCTCGCCTTGTCCAGGGTGGCGTGTCGCCAGCGCAATGCGTCGCGGGCGGCGTCAGGCAGGGTGTACGTCAGCGCCTGCAGCACGAACGTCTCGGTGTCCCAGAACGCGTGCCCGTCGTATCCGGGTCCGGTGAGTCCCTTGCTGGGAATGGCGCGGCTCTCACCGCGGGCACCGGCCTGCAGGACGTGGAACAGCGCGAACCGGATCGCCTGCTGCAGCTCGTCGTCACCGTCGATTTCGATGTCGGCAGTGCCCCAGAACTGGTCGAGATACGCCCGCTGCTCGGCCAGCAGCCCCTCCCAGCCGGTCTGCAGTGCGCCGGCCAGCGCCGCCTCGACCTGCGAGCGCAGCGCCGGCAGTGAACGCTGCGCCGACCATCCGTACCCGAGGTACTTGGTCAGGCGCAGGCTCTCGCCCTTCGGGACGTCCACGGCCAGCGTCAACCTGGCCAGGTCTTCCTCGGCGCTGATGCTGGCGCGGAACCCGTCGGCGGCTTCGAGCTGGTGGTCCATTCCCGCGGCCACCCGGAGCCCGGAGCGTTTCGTCTGGTGCACCAGCACCGCGCTGTAGTCGTGGGCGTGCGCGTACTCCCCCAGCAGCGGGGCTTCCAGCGCCGCAGCGACGCGAGGGTCAGCGACATCGCTGTCGACAGGCTCGTTGGCCAGCAGGTCCGACTGCACGACCAGTTGGATGCCGTCGTTGATCGGCTCCACCTCGTACCGGATCGCGGCCACCGCACGCTGGGTGAACGAGACCAGTCGTTCGGTCTTGACCCGCACGCGCCGCCCCGTGGGCGAGGTCCATTCGGTATCGCGGCGCAGAGTACCCGACCTGAAGTCGAGCACGCGGTGGTGTGAGGTCGCGTGGCCGTAGCGCATGTCCAGCGGCTCGTCGCCGACCAGCAGCCGGATCACCTTGCCATCAGTCACGTTCACCACGGTCTGCCCGGCTTCGGGGTAGCCGTAGCCGGCCTCGGCGTAGGGCAGCCCGTGCTCTTCGTAGAAGCCGTTGAGATAGGTGCCGGGCAGCCCACGCGGCTCGGCCTCCTCGAGTGTTCCGCGCATCCCGATGTGG
>JAJYTA010000262.1 GCA_021793295.1 Actinomycetes bacterium | reverse complement strand
GCCGGCAACGTCTCGTACCGCTACACCTCGATCGACCAGATGCCGCGCTCACGGGTCGCCCACAGCGCCGGTGACATCACCTACGACCTGTCCGCCCTGGCCATGACCGACGCCGACGCCGTCTCGCTCGATCTCGACGTCGGCGCCGGGAACGTCACGGTCACCGTTCCCCCGACGGCAGACGTGACGGTGAACGCCTCGATCGGCGGCGGAAACTACACCGTCTTCGGCGACGAGTTCAGCGGGCTGGGCGGCGAGGTCAGCGATGAGTACCTCGGCCCGGACGGCCGCGGGGGTGGCGAGATCGTCCTCAATGTCGATCTCGGTATGGGCGACTTGGAGGTGACGCGATGAAACGCCACGACACCGACGTCGTGTCCCTCGTTTTCGGACTTCTCTTCCTTGGAGTGACCGCCATGTGGCCGTTCGTGCAGTACGACATCATGGGTCTGGCCGGGCTCGAAATGGCGGTACCCGTGCTGCTGGTGTCGATCGGTCTGGCCGGGCTGCTCGCGTCGCTGAACAAGCTGCGCGGAGACCGCGACCCGGAGGACGCCGACGCCTGAGGCAGCGCCGGCGCTACCCGCGGCGGGCGTCCGGGGTCATTCCCACTCGATGGTGCCCGGCGGCTTGCTCGTCACGTCGAGCACCACCCGGTTCACCTCGCGTACCTCGTTGGTGATGCGGGTGGAGATCCGCTCGATCAGCTCGTAGGGCAACCGGGACCAGTCGGCGGTCATCGCGTCCTCGCTCGACACCGGCCGCAGGACGACCGGATGGCCGTACGTGCGGCCGTCGCCTTGCACACCCACCGATCGGACGTCGGCCAGCAGCACCACCGGGAACTGCCACACCTCGCGGTCCAGGCCCGCGGCGGTCAGCTCGGCGCGGGCGATGGCGTCGGCACGGCGCAGGATGGCCAGCCGGTCCTGATCGACGGCGCCGACGATGCGGATCGCCAGGCCGGGGCCGGGGAAGGGCTGGCGCCAGACGATCTCGGGCGGCAGGCCGAGCTGCTCACCCACGGCCCGGACCTCGTCCTTGAACAACGACCGCAGCGGCTCGATCAAGGTGAATTGCAGGTCGTCAGGGAGCCCACCGACATTGTGGTGGCTCTTGATGTTCGCCGCGCCCTCGCCGCCGCCGGATTCCACCACGTCCGGATACAGCGTGCCCTGGACCAAGAACTCCACGCTCTCGCCCGCGGCGCCGGCTGTGGCCACGATGTCGCGAGCGGCCTGCTCGAACACGCGGATGAACTCCCGGCCGATGATCTTGCGCTTCTCTTCCGGGTCCTCCACGCCCTTGAGCTCGGTGACGAACCGGTCGGCGGCGTCGACCACGTGCAGGTCGACACCGGTCGCCGCGACGTAGTCACGCTCGACCTGTTCCGCCTCGCCCGCACGTAGCAGCCCGTGGTCGACGAACACACAGGTCAGCTGGTCGCCAACGGCCCGCTGGACCAAGGCCGCGGCCACCGCGGAGTCCACCCCGCCGGACAGGCCGCAGATCACCCGCCGGTCGCCGACAGTGTTGCGGACCGCCTCGATGGTGCTTTCGACGATGTTGACCATCGTCCACGTGGGCCGAACACCGGCGATGTCGTGCAGGAAGTGTTCGAGGACGGCCTGGCCGTGGTCGGTGTGCAGCACCTCCGGGTGCCATTGCACCCCCGCCAAGCCCCGCGCGGTGTGTTCGAACGCCGCGACGGGCGTGGCGTCGGTGGCGGCGAGGACGTCGAACCCGGCCGGCGCCTGGGTCACGGAGTCGTTGTGGCTCATCCAGACGTTGGTGCCGCTGGGCACACCGTGCAGCAGGGTTCCCTGCCGATCGACGGTGACCTGCGTCCGGCCGAACTCGGACCGTCCGGTCCGGGCGACCTGCCCGCCCAGCGCCACGGTCATCGCCTGGAAGCCGTAGCAGATGCCGAACGTGGGCACGTCGGTGGTGAACAAGGCGGGATCCACCGATGGCGCGTCGTCGGCATAGACGCTGGCCGGCCCGCCAGACAGGATGATCGCCGCGGGCCGGCGCTCCAGCATCTGGTCCACGGGCATCGTGTGCGGGACGATCTCGGAGTACACCCTGGCCTCGCGCACGCGCCGCGCGATGAGCTGTGCGTACTGGGCGCCGAAATCAACGACGAGAACTGTGTCATGCGAGGTGTCGACCACCTGCCTGAGCGTATCGGACCCCCTTGGCAGGCCGGAACTTCTTCGCTAACCTCGCCCGAGAATTACGGCCAGGCCCGTAAAATACAGACTGGAGCTGTCGAGATGCGCCTCCGCCCGCCCCGTGTCACGCTCCCCATCATCGCCGCCCTGCTCACCGCCACATCAGCGCTGACCAGCGTGCCCGCCGCCGCCCAATCGCCGGTGGCCGATCCCGCCCATGGTGCCTCGACGTTGGGTATTCCGTTCGTCGAAGCGCACGTGGACAGCCCGCCCGTCGACGACCCGCCGGAGATCATCGATCACGGCACGATTCCGCTGACGGCCACAACCGTCGCCGGAGCGGCCACGGCGACGATGCCGGACGGATCACCGCGGTTGTGGGCCGTCGTCAGCGGTGATCCTGCCTACCTCGCCGAGATCGATCCCCTCGCCGGGACGGTCGAAAACACGTACCCGATGCACGGCGCGTCCGGGGGCTGGGGCGTCGCCGTCGCCGGCGACGGCACGGTCTGGGCCACCAGCTACATGGACGCCTCGCTGTACTACCTGGAGCCCGGGGCCACCGAAGTGCGAAGCGACGGGCGGCCAACGCCGGAGACCAGCTTCGCCTGGCAGGTCGACACTGACGCCGACGGCGTCGCCTACACCGGCACCTTCCAGGGCTGGGCGGACGCACCACTGCCCCCTGGGCACCTGGTCAGCTACGACCGGGTTGCCCAGCAATGGCGCGACTACGGCACGTTCGGCGCCGACCAGACCTACGTGCGCAGCACGGCCGTCATCGCCGATACGGCCTATGCCGGCACCGGGACCACGGCCGCGCTCTACGCCGTCGACATCGACGACGGTGCGGTGACCGAGATCCCGTTGCCTGCGGACGAGACGGACTGCACCTTCGTCTACGAACTGGCCGCAGTCGGCGACGATCTGTACGTCAAGCTGGAGTGTCAGGGATCGTTCGTCGGCTACGTCTTCGACACCGCCACGGGAACATGGTCCGACCCGCTCGGAGCGATCTCCAGCCAGTCCGCCGGCCGGACCGACGACGGGCGGACGTTCTTCACCCTCGGCGACAACCTCGCCTACCGCACACCTGACGGCGAAGTCGTCGACACCGGCGCGGTGTTCGGGAGCAAGGGCGTGGGAGTGACGAGCGACGCCGACGGCAACGAATGGGTGGTGGGCATCACCCACCGTGGCTTGGTCTACCGCTACGACGTCTCAGCCGGTACCGCCGAGTCGGTTCCGGTGGGCTTGGACAGCACGTCGGTCAATCCCCGGTCCCTCGCGGTGGGCCCGAACGGCAGCGTCCACGTCGGCGGGTACTTGTCCGGCGGCTTGGCCAGCTACGACCCGGTGGCCGACGAGTGGGCCTTCGAAGCCGGGTTGGGCCAGGCCGAGGGGATGATCAGCCACGATGGACTGCTCTACGCCGGGGTCTACCCGGGCGCTCGGCTGTACGAGATCGACACCGATGCGCCGTTCGGGGACACCAACCCCCGTCAGGTGATGGAACTGCGGACCCCGACCCATCAGGACCGCCCGTTCGCTCTGGCTTCGGCCGGAGATTTCGTGGCGGTCGGGACCGTCGCCGGCTACGGCGATCTCAAGGGCTCGCTCACGCTCTACGATCCCGCTGCCGAGACCTGGGACGAGTACCACGACCTCGTCACGGACCAGAGCATCGTGGCCCTGGACGAACACGACGGTGTGATCTACGGCGGCACGAGCGTCTTCGGCGGTAACGGCGTGGAGCCGACGCAGTCGGCGGCGGTTGTCTTCGCCTTCGACGTCGCCACACGGGAGCTGTTGTGGTCGACGCCGATGGACGAGTCGCTGGCCGTCACGGCGGTCACGATGACCGACGGCGAGCTCTGGGCGGCCACGGTCGGCGACCTGCTGGTTCTCGATCCCGCAACCGGCGAGCTCGTCGACGAGCAGGAGGTGGGCCCGTTCGACTGGGGCGGTGTGCCCAATGGGCTGTGGGCGTCGGCGGACCTGGAGTACAGCGCCACGGACGGCTACGTCTACGCCAGTATGCTCAACAACATCCTGCGCATCGATCCCGACACCAGACAGGTGGAGAAGCTGCCCGGCGCATCAGGCGGCAAACTCGTCCTGGCCGGCGACGACACCACCTACTGGGTCCACGAGGGCTCGCTGCATTCGGCGACCTGGCCGGAGCCCGAACCGGACACGACACCCCCGACGGTGACGATCACCACCACG
>JAJYTA010000261.1 GCA_021793295.1 Actinomycetes bacterium | reverse complement strand
AGGCGTCTACGGCGCTACAGCGCCGCAAACTGCTCATGATCGCCCGCCCAGCGCGTTCTCATCGCGCTACGACCTGATGATCACTCGGAACGCCTCGGCGAACCGGCCGGCGGGCAGGCCGCCGCGGGCGGCAACGGCGGCGAAACGGTCCCGGTTGAGCTGTTCGCCGGTTTCCGGCTGGCTTCGATGCGCCGCCAGGGCTGCGAGCTTGCGATCGAAGGTGTCGGTGATGTCCACGTAGCGGTCCGGGTCGGGGCTTTCGCTGAACCACACCTCCGAGACCGACCACGGCTCCAGATCAGCCAGGTCAGGATGGACGTACGGATTCATGGCATCCGGATAGACCGCACCCGCCGTGGCCTCGCCGACCGCCGCGTGATCCGGATGATCGGCGTCGCGGAGGCCCCAGGTGCGCGTCGGCGAGCTCGTGACCACCCGGTGCGGACGAACTCGCCGGATGGTGGCGGCGATGTCGCGGCGCAGGTCCAGCGTCACCGTCACCCGGCCGTCCGCGTAGCCATCCAGGAACTCGACCTGCTTCACGCCGACCGCTTCCGCCGCCGCGCGCTGTTCGTCCGCACGGAGCTGCTGGATTCGATCACGCGGTTCACCGGCGCCGGCCTCGCCCCGGGTGACGACGAGGTAGGACACTTCGACGCCGTCGTCGACCCATTGCGCGATGGTTCCCGCGGCGTTGAAGTCGACGTCGTCGGGGTGGGCGAACACGGCTAGGGCACGGGTCATTTCAACGCTCCTGCGGTCAGGCCATCGACGATGCGTCGCTGGAAGATCAGCACGCCGATGACGAGGGGGATCGTGACGGCCACACCGGCGGCCATCTGGGTACCGAACGGCTGGTCGTACTTGTACTGGCCGGTGAACAGCGCCGTGATGACGGGAGCAGTGCGCATGTCCTTCTCGTTGGTCACCGACAGCGCGATGATGAACTCGTTCCACGCGGCGATGAACGTGAGGATCGCGCTGGTGAACACCCCGGGCATCGCGAGCGGCAGGATGATCTTCCGGAACGCCTGCCATTTCGTACAGCCATCGACTTGCGCTGCGCCCTCCAACTCGAGGGGCATCTGCTTGAAGAAGGCGGTCAGGTTGAACACCGTCAGCGGCAGCGCGAAGCTCATGCACGGCACGATCAGCGCCTGGTAGGTGTTGATCCAGTCCAGCGAGACGAACAGCCGCAGCAGGGGAACCAGCAGCGAGATGCCCGGAAACATCGACGTGGCGATGATCACCGCCAGCACGACGTTCTTGAACCGGAACTCCAGCCGGGCGATCGCGTAAGCGGCGGTGATGCCGATGGCCAGCGTGAACACCGTCGTCGTTCCAGCCACGATGAAACTGTTGAGCAGGGCTCGGGCGAAACCGTTCGTCGCCGAGAAGGCGGCCTGGAAGTTCTGGAACGAGATCGGGTTCGGAAAGGGTGTCGTCGCGAACTGGTCTGAGGGCCGGCGCAGGCCGCTGACCACCATCCAGTAGAAGGGCGCCAGGCAGTACAAGACGATCGCGCCGATGCCGACGTAGGACAGAAGGCGGCCGTAGCGCCTGGCCGTGGCCGTGGCCGTGGTCGTGGTCGTCGCCATGGTCATCCCCGGCCCTTGAGCCCGCGCCCGACGAGATCGGCGCCGAGCATCTTGACGAAGACGAACGCGATCACCGCCACGTAGGCGAACAGGACAGTCGAGTAGGCCGCCGCCGGCCCGTACCGCACGTTGGACAACTCGAACTGGGCGAGCATGGACAGCGTCTCGACCGAGTGCTTGTTCGCACCCACGAGCACGAATGGCAGGTCGAACATCTTCAGCGCGTCGAGCATGCGGAACAGCACGGCGACGACCACGGTCGGTTTGATCAGCGGCAGCGTGATCCGCCAGAAGGTGGTGAACGGACCGGCGCCGTCCACCTTCGCCGCCTCGTAGACCTCCTTCGGCACGACCTGGAGTCCCGCCAGCACGATGAGGCCGATGAACGGCGCGGTCTTCCAGATGTCCGCGACGAGCACAGCGGTGAACGGCGCGGAGATGAAGCCGAAGATCGTGGAGTTGTCCGCGGTCCAGATGATCTCCGCGTTCAGCACCGTGTTGGCGATGCCGTCACTTTCGAAGATCCACTTCCACATGAGACCCGAGATCGCCGTCGGGATGGCCCACGGAACGAGCACGCTCACCCGCACCAACGCGCGAGCCCGGAACGCCTTGTTCATCACCAACGCCATGGCCACGCCCAGCGCGGTCTCGACGACGACGCCGATGACGGTGAAAAGCGTGGTGTTCATGAAGGCGTTGCGGAAGGCCTCGCCGGAATCGCCGACGAAGAGCCCGACGTAGTTGCCCAGCCCGAGCGACTCGGTCTTCTCGAGCATCCCGGTCTGCGGGTTGATCTGGTCGGCCACCTCGACGAAAGAGAGCCGGAGCGCGGCGACGATGGGGTAGCCGGCCACCAGCGCGAGCGTGAGCAGCGCCGGCAAGAGCATGTAACCGGCCGTCCAGGAGTCGCCGGTTCGCTTGGTGAGCCGCACCGCGCGCCGTTTCGGCGCGGCCATGGTGATCGTCACGTTCGTCCTTTCCACCTGACGGGGAGGTCAGGTCCGACGACCCGACCTCCCCGTACGGCCACTACTGGTCGACGATCTCGCTGAGGCGGTCCTGCAGGTCGGACAGGGCCTGCTCAGCGGACTTCTCGCCGGTGAGGGCGGCAGTGACCTCTTCCTGGATCGCGGCGGTGCCGTCGCCGTAGTGCACGATGGACGGGCGCGGCTGCGCGTTCTGCAGACCCTCCTTGAGCATCGGCAGGAAGGCGAACTGGTCGATCAGCTCAGGGTCGTCGTACATCGCGCCGTAGGCCGGGGTCTGTGACGACTCGACCAGCAGGTGCTGGGCCACGTCCTGGCTGGTGATCCACGTGATGAAGTCCAACGCGGTCTTCTTGTTCGTGGCGAAACTGCTGATGGCCAGGTTGTTGGCGCCGATGGTCCCGTGGCCGTACCCGGTCGCTCCGGGGATCGGCGCGATGTCGAACTTCCCCGCGACCTGGCTGGACCCGTCGGTCTCGTTGGCCAAGGCGTACACGTAGGACCAGTTGCGGTGGAACAGCAGCTTGCCGGCCTGGAAGGCGCGGCGGCCGGCTTCCTCGTCCCAGGTGATGGCTTCCTTGGGGATGCGCCCGGAGGCGAATCCGTCGACGAGGAAGTCCAGCCCGGCCTTGGCCTCGGGCGTCGTCAGCGTCGGCTGACCGTCGGAGCCGACGACGGAGCCGCCGGCGGAATTGACGGCTTCGGAGAAGTTGACCGTCAGCCCTTCGTACTTGTTGAACTGGCCGCCGTAACAGTCGACGCCCTCGGCTTCGGGGAGCTGCAGTACGGCGTCGCAGGCGGCGACGAGCTCGTCCCACGTCGTCGGCGGCTCCAGGCCGGCCGCGTCGAGCAGGTCCGTCCGGTAATAGAGCAAGCCGGTGCCGCCACCCCAGGGCGCTGCATACATCTTGTCGAAGTACTTGGTGCCCTCGACCAGGGACGGGACGATGTCCGAGGTCGGCAACGCGCCTTCGGGCAGCTCATCCACCCAGCCGTTGGCCGCGAACTCCGCGGTCCAGACGACGTCGAGCGCGATCACGTCGAACGCATCGGACTCGGTCTGGGCGTTCTGGATGAGCTGCTGTCGCTGACCGTCGGCCTGCGCGGGCAACTCGACGAGGGTCACCTCCTCGTCGGGGTGCGCGGCATTCCACTTGTCGAGCAGTTCCTGCAGGACGCCGCTCGAGTCCTTGCCGTTGGCGAAGGTGATCGGCCCTACGCCTTGTGCTTCCGCGGCAGGCGACGCGTCCGGAGCACTCGACTCCGAGTCCGACCCGCATGCGGTCGCCACCAGGGCGATTGCGGCCAGGGCGGCCGCGTGACGGTATTTCACGGGATTACCTCCAGGTAGGCGGGGTCGGCGAGCGTTCGGCCCCGGACGTCATGCACGGACAAGCGGTACGTGCCGGGTTCGTCGACGGCGACGACGGCGTCGAACCGGGCGGGTCGGCCGCGGCCCACACCGAGGGGGACGGTCATGACGTGCTCCCCGGATGACGAGGTGACCTGCAGCCGTACCGGACCCCGAGCCGGTGCGCCGGTGCTCACCTCCACGTTGCGGGTGGCACGCACGGTGGGATGGGAGACCTGGGTAGCCTGCCGGCCGGTGGCGAGCCACTCCGGCGCGGTGTGGATCGTGCGCCCATCACGGGTGTACAGGACGAGCTGCGCGAGTTGGGTGGTGCCCGGCTCCGGCGACGAGAAGGCCAGCGGGAGGCGGGTACCGGAGGCCACCTGGACGCCTTCGAGGTAGAGCTCAGCCCGTTGGAGCTCACCCGGTACCCGGTCCACCCGCGCGACGCCGTCGTCCAGCAGCAGCCGGGGCCTGGGCTCCGGCCGGACAGCACCGGTCAGTTCGGCCAGCTC
>JAJYTA010000260.1 GCA_021793295.1 Actinomycetes bacterium | reverse complement strand
ATCGAGCACGTGTACGGCGCGAAGGTCCGCTGACGCCGAGTACTCCTCGCCACGGCACCGACTCCCCCACTGAGGTAGCCTGAATTCAATCAGGCTGCCTTAGTAGGGGAGTTTATAAGGTGCCCGAAGCATCGGCCGGTACGGAACCACGGCTGCCGCACCTGATCAGCCGGACGTTGAGCGTGCTCATGGACGATCTGCACCGCCACCTGCTGGGCTCAGGCCATCAGGACCTGCGGCCCACCCACCTGCTCAACGTGTTGCGCTTCATCGACTGTGACGGCACCCGCCCCAGCGAGCTGGCCCGTCGAGCCGGCATGACGCCGCAGGCCATGAGCGAACTCGTGAGCTACTTGGAGCAACGCGAGTACGTGCGGCGCGTCCCCGACCCGGCGGACGGTCGCGGGCGCGTCGTGGTCTTCGCCGAGCGGGGCACGAAGGCCGCCGAGGTCGCGACGGCATACTTCACCGACCTCGAGACGCGCTGGGGTGCACTCGTCGGAGCCGACCGGCTCGGCGACATGCAAGCCACGCTGGCCGACATTCTCGGCGCGACCGACAAGCGCGCGCTGGAGTCGACATGACTCGCGCCACGGGATCGCTCATCGGCTACTGGGACCGGCAAGCAGCGACCTACGACCGCAAGACCGCCGGGATCGAACGCCGTCTACTGAGCCAGAGCCGGCGCTGGGTGGGCACCCGAGCCCGTGGCGCCACGCTGGAGATCGGGGTGGGCACCGGCGCCAATCTGCCCCACTATCCCGACGACGTCGACCTGACTGCGGTCGACTGGAGCACGGCGATGCTCGACGCTGCCCGCGCTCAGGCAGCGCGCGTCCACCGGCCCGTCACGCTCCGTCAGGCCGACGGGGCTGCCTTGCCGTTTCCTGCTGGCACCTTCGACACCGTCCTCGCGACGTTCGTGCTGTGCTGTGTGCCTGACGTACGCAGTGTTCTCGCCGAAGCGCTGCGCGTGCTCAAGCCGGGCGGGCGGCTTCTCCTCGCCGACCACGTCGCGGCGTCCAGCTGGCCGCTGCGTCTCGTGCAACACGCGGTCGACCTCGTCAGCGTGCCGCTGCATGGCGAGCACTACACCCGCCGGCCCTTCATCACGTTGAATGAGCTCGGCGTCACCGTCGTGGAACACGAGCGCGTGACGAAGGGCGTGATCGAGCGGGTTCACGCTTCGCGCGGCGTCGGGAGGTAACGGGCGATTCGTCCCGGGCCCCGGCGCCATACAAGGAGGCTGAAAAGGTGTCGCTTCCCACGGTCGTGGTCATCTCGCTCGGCGGAACCATCGCGATGAGCGGCGAGAACGGCGCCACCCCCGCATTGACCGGAGACGAGCTGATCGCGGCCGTCCCCGGCCTCGGCGGCCTCGCCACCGTCGAGGCGGTGAATTTCCGATTGTTGCCGGGCGCCTCCCTACGACTGGACGACATCGACGAGCTGGCCGCTGAGATCGAACGCCGACTCGACGCCGGGGCTGACGGCGTGGTGATCACCCAGGGCACGGACACGATCGAGGAAACCGCGTTCTACCTCGACCTGCAGCTTGATCGAACCGAACCCGTGGTGGTCACCGGCGCCATGCGCAACGCGTCGCTACCCGGAGCCGACGGGCCGGCCAACCTTTTTGCCGCGGTCGTGGTGGCCGGTTCGAGACTCGACCTGGGCGGCGTCGTGGTCGTCCTCGACGACCAGGTCCACAGCGCCCGCGCCGTCGCCAAGACCCACTCGACCCTTCCCTCGGCCTTCGCCTCGCCCGGCTGCGGGCCCATCGGTCTCGTCGCCGAAGGCCGCGCCCACCTCTCCGTTGTTCCGGTTCGGCGGTGGCCGCGCATCCGTCGCGCCGCACCTGGTGCGCCCCCGCGGTCGGTGCCCATCGTCACGATCGGCCTGGACGACGACGGCGCGACGCTCGCGGCGGCCGACCGCGCCGACGCCGTCGTGCTCGACGCCTTGGGCGTGGGCCACGTACCGCAGTGGCTGGTCGAACCGATCACCCGCCACGCCGAACGGATCCCGGTGGTGATGACCTCGCGCACCCGGACGGGCCCGGTTCTGCGCCAGACGTACGGCTTCCCCGGATCCGAGCGCGATCTACGGGAACGCGGCGTGCTGTCCTGCGGCCTGCTGAACGCGCTGAAGGCTCGGATCTTGCTCCTGGCACTGCTGCGCTCCGGCATGAACCGCGCGGAGATGGTCGACTACATGGCGGAGGTCGACTGACGTATCGCAGGGCGGCTCAGCGTGGGGCCGGGCCGTGGTGAGTTCGATCCGCCGAGGTTGTCGGTGCCACCCGATAATGTCGTTCACATGTTCGAAGATGAATCTGGTCCTGATGATTCAGCGCATCCCTTGCAGGTAGTGCTGGACACGGTGCGCCGGGCCGCGCAGGACGTACAGGACGTGCCGGCGTGGGGTCTGTCCACGGCCGAGCTGGCGCGATTGGTGCGGTTGCACGAGGCAGTGACAGCACAGTTGGCCGCCATGGGGCTGGGGTTGGTGCGCGAGGCCGATCGCCGCGATCTGGGCGCCGGAGCGGGCGCGGTGTCCACCGCGGATTGGTTGCGAGACCGGTTGTGCCTCGATCACGGCACGGCCAAGTCCCGGGTGGAGCTGGCCATGGCGCTGGATGTGCCGATGGATCTGCTCGCCGTCGCCGGTGAGGTGCATGCCACGGCATGGCGAGACGGTATGGCCAGGCCGTACGACACCGGCTACCCCGACCCCGCCGCACCCGCGGACTCCGACGTTCCCGGTGGTCGTGTCGATCCTGTCAGTGTTCCACACATGGGCAGTGACGGTCGTTCGCCTGGCGCTCGTGGGCGTACCGGGTTGGGCGTCGATGCCGTCGCGGTGTCGGAGTTGGCGGTGGCCGCCCGGCAGTCGTTGCCGTGTACGGCGTGGGCACTGCGCGCCGGCCGGATCGGGGTCGAGCATGCCCGGGTGATCCTTCGCGCCCTGAAGCGGTTGCCGAGCGATCTCGACGCGCTGGCGTGGGCCGAGTGCGAAGCGTTCCTGGCCGTGCACGCCACCGGGCACGGCCCGCGGAACCTGGCCCGGTTGGGCTCGCACCTGGTGACCTCGGTGACCGGTGCACACGAACTGGCGCGCCAACACAGCCGCGAAACCACGCCCTCCTCTTCCGGCACCGGCGCTGGAACTCACGCTGGCCCTGATCAACGCGACGGAAACGCCTGCAGTGGTGAGACCGATCACGGTCACAGCACCTGCGGCGAGCACAGCAGCGCCGACGCCGACGGCCACGAGCCCAGCGGCACCGAGTCCAGCAGCGCCGACATCGGCAACCACGAGCCCAGCGGCACCGAGTCCAGCAGCGCCGAGCCGAGCAGTAGCGGCTGTGCCTGCGGCGGCGGACAGGTCGGTGCGGTGAGCGGAGTCGGCGCTGGCGGAGAGGCAGCTGGGGGCGCGCTGGACAACGATCGAGCCGAAGAACGCGCCGAGGCCTCGGCGATGTTCGGGTTCATCGACGACGGTGACGGCACGGTCCGCGTCTACGGCCGGTTGTCCGCCGAGGCCGCTGATCTGATCACCAGCGCACTGGCGCCGCTGGCCGCGCCGCGCCCGGCGGCCGACGGCACCCCTGACCCTCGCGGACACGGCAGACGCATGGCCGAAGCACTCACCGAACTGTGCCGACGCGCCATGGACACCGCGACCATCCTGCCCGGCGCCCGCGGCGCTCGCCCTCACGTGAGCATCACTGCTTCACTGGCCACCCTGCGCGGCGAACCGGGCTGCCCCAAAGCGGTCTCGATGTGGGGCACCCCCATCACACCTCAAGCTGCCCGCCGCATCGCCTGCGACGCCGCGATATCCCGGGTCCTCACCGATCCCGCCGGCGTCCCGCTCGACGTCGGACGCGCCTACCGCAGCGTCACGCCCGGCCAGTGGACCGCCCTCGTGGCCCGCGACAAGGGTTGCGCCTTCCCCGGCTGCTCCCGGCCGGCGGCTTGGACTCAAGCTCACCACATCATCCACTGGGTCGACGGCGGACCCACCGACCTCTCCAACCTCGTGCTGCTCTGTGCCCACCACCACCGCAGCGTGCATCACCGCGGCTGGACCGTCCGCCTCGGCGCGGACAAGCTCCCCGAATTCATCCCTCCCCCATGGATCGACCCCCGCCAACACCCCCGACGCAACACCTACCACCGCATCCCCGACGCCCTCACCCACCCACAGCCACCACGCCACGCCAAGGCCGCGTGAATCACCCTGTGCACGGCACCCCGCACGACGAGCCCCGCCCCGACGCGCTGCGCATCTCACCCCGATCTGGCTGCGACGTCCCCGACGCACGATTCATCCATCAGCTGCGACGTGCTGCGTGTCGCATCGCGCTGCTCCAGACTCTGATGCTGCAGTTGCGCCTCGGACGCCAGGAACGACAGCGTCATGAGCACCTCGGGTCGCCAGGAACGACAGCGTCATGAGCACCTCGGACGCCAGGAACGACAGCGTCGA
>JAJYTA010000259.1 GCA_021793295.1 Actinomycetes bacterium | reverse complement strand
CCGGTATACGAACTCATCTGATGCAGAATGTGCACGACACGCAACGCTGCGCGCGCAAGCTGTCCCCGATACGGAGTGAGGCCGCGATGAGCGACGACGACCTGGCCACGGCTTACCGAGCGTGGATCGACGAGTTGTGGAACGGTGACCTTGATGCGCTCGACGACGTCGTCGAACGACTCGTGAGTGACGACTTCGTCGGCAGCTGGCCAGGCGCTGCGGGGATGGTGCGCGGCCGGACGGCGCTGGCCGAAGTCGTACGCGCCGGGCGGTTACCCTTCGACGGACTGCGCTTCGACATCGAGGTCGGGCCCATCGTCTCCGGCGACCTGGTCGCGGGCCGGTGGGTCGGCCGGGGCGCGTACGCGGGCGGTGCGCACGCGCTGCCGGGCGCTACGGCGCCTGCGGGGACGCCGGTCGAGTTCCGCGGCCACGACATCATGCGGTTCAGCGGCGGGGTGTTCGTGGAGTACTGGGTGATCTCGGAGGGGGAGCACCTCATGGCGCAGCTGACGGGTTGAGCGGTCCTCGGCCGCGGCGGAGATACACCACCAGGCGTTGTGTCGCACCACGAGGCGTGCACGGGTGGTGTGGCAGGGAATTGCCTAGTGAACATGATCATTCAAGGCGTGAGCGTAGTGGCAGGCGACCTGGATGTCGGTGCCGCCGGACAGGATGGCCGGGTCGACGCGCCGGCAGTGATCATCGACTCCGGCTGATTCCGCGGCACCGGAGGCCAGGACCTGGCAACGCACGTGAAACCGGCAGCCGGGCGGGATCCGGGTCGGGTCCGGCGGCTCGCCTTGCAACACGATCGGCTCACCGGCGCCGGCCTCCGGCAGGACCGAGAGCAGCGCCTGGGTGTACGGGTGTTCCGGGGCGGTGAGGATCTTCTCGACCGGCCCGGTCTCGACGATCCGGCCGAGATACATCACCGCAACCCGATCGGCGATGTTCCACGCCAGCCCGAGGTCGTGCGTCACGACCAGCGCTGCCAGCCCCAGCTCGTCGCGGAGTCTCAGCAACAGAGCGAGGATCTCGCCGCGCACGGAGGCGTCGAGAGAGGCCACCGGCTCGTCGGCGATGATGACTTTCGGATTGAGCACGAGCGCGCCGGCGATCACCACCCGCTGGCGTTGCCCGCCGGACAACTCGTGCGGATAGCGCAGGAAGAACCGCTCCGGCGGGCGCAGGCCGGCGCGTGCCAACGCCTGGGCCACTCGGTCGCGTTCGTCGACGACGTCGCCGTGCACGCGTAGCCCTTCGGCGACGGCCTCGTAGACCGTGTGCCGTGGGTTCAGCGAGCCGCTCGGGTCTTGCAGCACGAGCTGCACCAGGCGCCGGTACGCCTTGAGGGCGCGGGAGGTGTAGCTCAGCGGCACGCCGTGGTGGCTGATCGTTCCCGCGGTCGGGCGCTCCAGGCCGAGCAGGGTGCGAGCGAGCGTGGTCTTGCCACACCCCGACTCGCCCACGAGCGCGACGATCTCGCCCTCACCGATGTCGATGTTCACGCCGTCCACCGCGCGGGCACGATCCGGGCCGCGCCGGGCTTGGAACTCCACCCGCAGGTCGCTGGCCGACAGGATCGCGTTGTTCACACCGTCTCCTTCGTACTCGCGGCCAGGGACCGACCCTGATCGGGCAACGTCAGTACGCACGCCGCACGCGTGTCGTTGCCGACCGGCCACAGCTGCGGATCGACACTCGAGCAATGCGTGAGCCGGGAGGGACAGCGCGGATGGAACGTACAGCCGCTCGGCAACTCCGACGGATCGGGCGGATCGCCGGCCAGGCCTTGCGGGTTCCGCCGCGACGACGGGTCGCCGATCTTCGGGAACGCTGTGGACAACGCTGTGCTGTAGGGATGGCTCGGCGAACCGAACACCCGAGCGGCCGGCCCGTGCTCCACGATGCGTCCGGCGTACATGATCGCCAGCCGATCGCAGGTCTCGGCCAGGACGGACAGATCGTGACTGATCATCATCAAGGCGATGCCGTGCTCGGCGACCAATGACTCGATCAGCTTCAGGATCTGGGCCTGGATCATCACGTCCAAAGCGGTGGTCGGCTCATCGGCGATGATCAGCGCCGGGTTGCACGCCAGCGCCATGGCGATCATGACGCGCTGGCGCTGGCCGCCGGAGAGCTCGTGCGGGAACGCGTTCGCCCGCCGAGCCGGCAGCCCCACCTGCTCCATCAGCCCCGAGACCCGGGCTTCGGCCTCGCGTTCGCTGAGCCGCTCGTGCAGGTACATCGGCTCGGCGATCTGCGCGCCGATACGTTGCACGGCGTTGAGCGAATGCATGGCTCCCTGGAACACGATCGAGGCGCCTGCCCAGCGCACGGCGCGGAGCTTGCCCCACCGCATGGTGAGGACGTCCTCGCCGTCGAACAGGACCCGACCGGTCATCCGGGCGGACTTGGGCAACAGGCGCAGCATCGCCAAGGCCATGGTCGACTTGCCGCAGCCGGACTCGCCGGCCAGGCCGAGCTTCTGTCCGGCCCCGAGTTCGAAGCTGACGCCTCGCACGGCGGGAACCGGTCCGCTCGCGGTGCGGTAGGTGATGGCGAGGTCGTCGACCTCGAGCACGGGGGTCGCGGTCACGAACGCTCCCTCAACTTCGGGTTCAGCACGCCTTCGATGGCTCGCCCGCACAGCGTGAAAGCCAACACGACCAGCACGATGGCGAAACCCGGGGGCAGGATGTACCACCACATGCGCGCACTGACCGCGCCGACGTCGCGCGCCGCCTGGATGGTGGCGCCCCACGACGCCGTCGTCGGATCGCCGAGACCGAGGAAGGCGAACGTCGACTCGGTCAGAATCGCCGTACCGACCATCAACGTGGTCTGCGCGAGGACGATCGGCATCACGTTCGGGACGACATGGCGGCTCATGACGTGCCAATGCCCGCCGCCGAGCGCCCTGGCCCGTTCGATGTACGGGCGCGCCTCGACAGCGAGGGTCTGGGCACGCACGAGGCGGGCCGTGGTGGGCCAGGCCGTCACGCCGATCGCGATGATGATGGTCGTCAGGCTACGACCGAGCACCGCGGCCAGCGCAACCCCCAGCACGAGTGAAGGCATGACGAGGAACCAGTCGGTGATGCGCATGATCACCGTGGAGATCCAGCCGTGGAAATGCCCGGCCGCCACCCCCAGCAGCGTCCCGAACGCGATGGAGATGAAGGTGGCCCAGAACCCGACCGTCAGCGACACCCGCGAGCCCCAGATGACGAGGTCGAGCACGGATCGACCGGAACTGTCCGTGCCGAGCGGATAGGCCCCGGTGGGGCCTTCCAAGGGTGTGCCCGGCGCGTTCGTGAGGCTCAGCGCGTTGTCCGGCGTCAGGATCGGCGCGGCCAGCGCGGTCGCGACGAACAACAGCAGGATGACCAGGCCGAACACGCCAGCGCGATTCTGCCGGTACAGCCGCCAGAAGTCGCCGACCGCTCGGCGCCGGCGGGCCCAGGTCAGCGCGCGGGGGCCGGCGGCCTTCGGCTCCGTCGGGGCGCTCACGGCCGCACCCTCGGATCGATGATCGGATACAACAGATCAGCCAGCAGGTTCATCAAGATCACCGCCGCGGAGAAGAAGATGAACAGCCCCTGCACCAGCGGCAGATCGGGGACGTCGAGCCCGGAGTAGAACAGCTGTCCCAGGCCCGGCCACGAGAAGATCGTCTCGACCAGGACCGAGCCGAACACGATGAAGCCCAGGTTCACGAAGATGAGCGTGACCGTCGGCAACAACGCATTGGGCACCGCGTGCTTGCGGCGCACGAGGGCGTCGCGCAGCCCCTTGGCCCGCGCGGTGACGATGTAGTCCGACCCCATCTCGTCCAGCAACGACGAGCGCATGATCATCAGATACTGCGCGTAGATGACGGCTACGAGGGTGGCCACGGGCAACACCATGTGATGGGCGACGTCGGGGACGGCCTCCCAACCGGACACTCCGGCACTCTGCATGCCGCTGGTGGGGAACCACCCGGCGGTGGAGGAGAAGATGACGATGAGGATCAGGCCGAGCCAGAAACTCGGCACCGACCACAACGTGAGCGCGACACCGGTGTTGACGCGGTCACTGGTGCTCCCGTGCTTCCACGCGCCGTTGATGCCCAGCGTCAATCCGATCAGCGCCGAGATCACCACCGCGGTGCCCACCAGCAGGAGCGTGGGCCAGATGCGTTCGGCGATGAGGTCGGTGACCGGCCGGCTGAACTGGAACGAGTCGCCGAAGTCCAGGCGCAGCACGCCCCATAGGTAGTCGACGAACTGCTGGGCCAGGGGATCGTTGAGACCGAAGTCCTCGCGCAGTTGTTCCTTCTGCTCCGCGCTGACCGGCCGCCCGTGCGTCATCTTGTTCACCGGGTCGCCGGGAATGATGCGGAACAGGAAAAAGCTCGTGACGATCACCGCGACCAGCGACACCATGCTCCCGGCGATCCGGGAGCCCAGGTAGCTGAGGGTCTTGTGCAGTCCGGAGAGGTCCCGCACCTCCCCGGGGGGAGAGTGCGGGACCAGGTCCGTGTCGACCGGGCCTGCCATCC
>JAJYTA010000056.1 GCA_021793295.1 Actinomycetes bacterium | reverse complement strand
TTTCGCAGCGTGATGCCGACACCATCGTGCAGGTGGACGACTCCGGCTCGATCACCGAAGTGGGCACCGTGCCGGACGTCGAAGGCGGGGGCGAAGGCGGCCTGCTGGGTATCGCCTTCGACCCGGGTGACGCGTCGATGTTGTACGTCTACGCGACCTTGGGGTCCGAGAACGCCGTCATGCGCACGACGTTCACCGGCGGCGAGCTCGGTGAGTTCGAGACCGTTCTCGACGGCATTCCCGCCGGCACGATCCACAACGGCGGCCGGCTGCGGTTCGGCCCCGACGGCATGCTGTACGTGTCCACCGGCGAGACGGGTGAGCCGGACGACGCCCAAGACGTGGAGAGCCTCGGCGGCAAGATCCTTCGCATCACCCCCGACGGCCAGGTCCCCGCCGACAACCCGTTCGACGGCTCGCCGGTCTATTCCTACGGACATCGCAACGTTCAGGGACTGGCCTTCGACGACGACGGCCGGCTGTGGGCCAGCGAGTTCGGTGATCGCGACGCGGACGAGTTGAACCTGATCGAGCCCGGCGAGAACTACGGCTGGCCCGAGGTGGAGGGCGTGGCCGGCGACGACCGCTTCATCGATCCGGAGGTCGAGTGGCGGCCTACCGCGATCGCCTCGCCCAGCGGCCTGGCGTACGTACGCGACACGTTCTTCGTCACCGCGCTGCGCGGTGAACGGCTGTGGCAGGTGCCGCTCGTCGACGGCGAGACCGGCGAGCCCACGTCGTACCTCGAGGACTTCGGCCGGCTACGCGACGCGGCCGTGGCCCCGGACGGAACACTGTGGGTGCTGACGAACAACACCGACGGCCGTGGTGACCCCCGCGACGGAGACGACCGCATCCTGCGCGTGACGCTGGCCCCCTGAGCGGCGTGATCACGCGCTCACCTGAGCGGTGCGATCAGGGTGACCCCGGAGCAGCGAATCAGGGAACCTTCGTCACCAGGGCGGAGCCACACGGCACGACGAAGATCTAGCGTTGCACCATGGCCACCCAGACTCGAATCCCCGACTCCGACCGGCGAGCGAAGCCGGTACGCCGGGGCCTCTCCCTGGCCGGACTCGCGGCCGTGGCGTTCGCGAGCCTGACCGCCTTGTCGTGGTTCATTCATTCCAGCGACACCGTCACGATCGACCAGACCATCACCAGGGTGGAGGTCGACGTGTCGTCCGGGCACGTGGAGATCGTCGGTTCGGCCGCCGGCGAAACGTCGTTGGAGTTCGAGGCGAAGTCGGGCTGGAGCCGCGACGGCCGCGTCGAGCACGAGGTCGATGGCAGCACGCTGCGTGTGTATGGCGGCTGCGACTCCGGTGTTTTCCTCGGCCTGTGGTGCAAGTCCGACGTGAAACTGACCGTACCGGCCGATGCCACGGTCATCGCCGATGCCACACACGGCGCCATGACCGTGACCGGACTGTCCGCCGACGCCGACCTCGGCGCGCACGGCGGCGACCTGCGGGTCGAGAATCATTCCGGCGAATTGACCGCGCACTCGGCCGGCGGCTCGGTGACCGTCGCCGGCCTCGAAGCCGAGGTCGCGAAGGTCACATCGAGCGGCGGCGACGTGTCGGTCGACGCCGCGCATCCGCCAAGCTCCCTCGACGCCGAGTCGAGCGCCGGTGACGTATCGGTGACGCTGCCGGGTCAGATGTCGTACGACGTGGAGACCGACTCCAGCATCGGTGACGTGACGGTCGACGTCCCGGAGCGCGACGGGTCGATGTACGAGGTGCGCGCGTTCTCCAGCGCGGGACGTGTCGCCGTAACCACTCGGTGAGGCGGCTTAGGCTGCGTGGTGAGGGTGGGTCTGCGCGGCTGCGCGGCTGCGCGGCCGCGCAGGAGGTCTTTCACCTCTGTGACCTGCACAAACGGTCGCCGCTGTGGTGGGGCCGCTAGACGCCGCCATGCTTCCCTCAACATCAACAGGCTTGTAACCCTGTTCCTGCTGCAATTCCCCTCGTGATGTACACGATCGACTCATGATCGTCGCGGCCAGCGAAGCCATGAGCGCCGCAAATTCTCCGGCCCCTGCCCAAGTCGTGTGATTCCACGCCGCGCCGCGCCGCCAACCTCCGCGGGTTGCTGTTGCTCAACCGACTTCAATGGCCCGACGTGCGGCATCCGTCCTGATTACGGGGTTTCGCTTCCGCCCCGCCCGCAGAAATTCTTACGTCGCCATGACCTGCACCAACGCCTCCGGGCTCTGCGATGACCGCGAACACCACCAGGCATCCTCCGGCACCAACAGGCCTGCAACCCTGTTCCCGCTGCAATTCCCCTCGTGATGTACACAATCGACTCATGATCGTCGCGGCCGGAGGAGCAGCCAGGACCGAAGATTTTTCGGCATCGACCTAGGTCGTGTGATCACCAGCGCCTTGCTGGGGCACGTCATGCTCAACCGACTTCGATGGCCTGCCGTTCGCCGATCCGAGCGTGCACGGTCGAGGTCAGTGGCTCGACGTCCAACTCCCCAGACGCCCCAGTGGACGCTGACCATTCCGCGGACCAATTCGTTGTCGCACTCACTGCGTAGGCCGTGTCCGGCTGATCGCGACTCGTATGTTCGTAAAGGTAGCCGCAGGTCGGCGAGTCCCTGACCCCGAACGACTCGTGGTATTCCTGACCAGGCGTTTTGCACGTGCGTGAGCCACCATCGCCCATGTCCCAGACGATGTCATCGACACTCGCCGTCACCGTGACCGTGATACCGCCTACCGTGGCCGACTCTTCCAATGGACCCCACGTCGTCGGGCCTTCGTTCGCGACCCACATCCACACCGGGGCGCCGACGACGCCGATACTCTCGGGGTTCTGCTCCAGTGGCTTAGGCGCCAGGCCGATCTCGACCGGTTCGAAGTCCATCCCGTCGAGAATCGTCTCCGCTACTTCCTCCGGATCGACCGGCGGCGGCTCTCCGGGCCCATCCGCCAACCAAACGTACCCGCGGTCGCCCCAGTAGGTTGGCTGCCAGTTATTCAGTTTTCGCCACTCATACATCCAGCCCTCATCTGCGGGCCCTGCCCAATAGCCCAACCCAGATAGATCTCCTTCGGGTGGACGGTGCCGTTCGTTCTGTTCCGGCAGAAGCCTTTTAAGGTACTCGTCTCGCTCGGGCGAGAAGGTAAAGCCCGCAAGTCGGCAAGGTGCAGGATTCACGGTCGGAGAGTGTTGAACACATCCTGTGACGGGCGTTCCTTCGTCATCGTCTGGATCGTCGTCCGTACAGCCATACGGCCCAAGTGACGTGCCCGGCGGACATCCATCAGGAGGCTCCTCTTGCCCCTCGGCGGGGAGGGATCCGGCAATCGACAAGGTCGTTGCAACGATCAGGAGCGAGACCCGATAGCTCAGCATGAATCGAGCCCGTGCTCGATGTCCAGCTCAGCCAGATGCCAGCCGGAATCGCCGCCACCTGAAGATTCCTCGCTAGTCAGATACTCCCACTCCATCGTCCACCGTTGATATTTGTCGGGCTCGAAAGGCGGGTTATCTAGCACCTCTCCACTATAGGTAACGAAGGTCACCTGCGTCAGGTCGATGCATGCGACAGATGATGCAATGTCGAGGTCGCCGGTGACGTTTAGCTTCACGTCCGTTGGGGAATGACTCTTGATCTCTGTATCCCCCACCGCGTTAATTTGAGTATCAAGCCAAATGCTTGCCTGATTGAATAACTCCAGCTCGCCGTCACCGGTGACCGGCCAACTCGCGACGGGCTCTCCCCGGGAGATATCATCCTGAGTGAACTCGTCAGCGTTCGCATTAAAATGGTCGCGGTCGGCGATGAGGGTCTCAAAGGTGTCGATGATCTCCGCTTCAGCCTTCTCCTCGGGAGACTTCGTCGGCGGCGCGGTGATGACCGGAGTGGGTGTACTGGACTCGGTGGTTTCGGCTACAGGATCGTCACCGTCGTCGCTGCACGCGGTGACCAGCAGCGCAACGACCGCCAGACCCGCAACCGAGACGCCATGGCGCAGTCCACGAGTTGCTCTAGTCACGGCTGTTGGCATGATTGGACGGTCCCTCCTGCCGGCTTCACTGAGCCTGGCCGAGTTGTCACTGGGTCAGTCGTTCTCGACAGTGCTGACGCTCGAGCCGGACACGCAGTTTCCCCGCTGGGGCCATTGCGGCGGCCAGCCTGATGATCATGCCGCACGATGGTAAACCACCATCCTCGACGGCCCAACGCGCCCTGCGTTTCCTCTTGCGTGCTGTAGGTCATCGCCGAAGCCGCGCTGTGACATCGACGATTCGTCGACGTTCGGCAGGTTGAAACCCGCTTGCCCTGCCGATAGCCCTGCCCACAGGGCAACCACCACGAGCCCATTTTGACCGCTGATCACTGCAAGACTCCCTCCACCGCCACGTACGACCGATGCCACGGAGGGCGACATGACGACCGATGACCCACGTCCGAACCCGGAGCACGAACACCTCGACCAGCTGCTCGCCGCGGCACAGCGAGCCCACGAAGCGATAGCCACCGCGCTCGACCGCCCGCACGCGATCATGGCTGAAGGCCACACCTGGACCGGCCCGACCACCGCCGCAGCCTTCTGCGACGACATCGGTTTCCGGCGGCGAGACCTGCACAACAGGGCCGACGACGTGCTCGACGAGATCAGACACGCGTTGGCCGAGGTGCCCGCAGCTCTCGACCACGCGGCATGATCCCACGCCCTACCGGCGAGTTCTCGTTGATCGAAGTCGATGGTATGCGCGAACTCGTCCACTCCATGACCGATGCGCATCGGGATCTGCGCGAGGCCACCGGCGAGCTGCACGCAGGAATGGCGTCGGCGGGGATGTCCACGGCGCGGCTGCACGACGTCGACCGAATCGCTGACTGGGTCGACAGCTGTCTGCCGGACCTGCGTCGTCGGCTCAGCCTGGCTTGCGAACTCGCGCGGCACGTTCCCGACGGCACGCCGGTACGAATCGACGAGGAGGATCTTTTGACCACCGACGCCGCCGAAGAACGCGGCCACGAACTCGCGCGCATCCTCGAAGCGGACGGGACCGACCAAGAGAAGCTCGCCCGGCTCGGCGACGAGATCGTGCCCCACCTCAACGACCCGGACGTCATGGAAAGCTTCTTCACGGGCTTGGGTATCGAGAAGACTCAGTTGCTGCCCTCGATGATCGAGCAGTCCAGACATCCACAGGGCCGACGGCTGTTGGCGCTGTTCAGCCAGGGCCTCGCCACGGCGATTTCCGTTCCGTACCCCAGCTCGGACCTGCTCGCCATCCGCCAGGCATTCAGCGACGAACCCAAGCATCCGGAGCAGGCCTGGACCCGGATGGCTCTCCTTCAGGATGGGAGATTCCCGCCGGTATGGCTTGCCGACGCGGTGCGCACGAACGCTCTGGACGAGTTCGTCGGTGACGCAGACTTCCCGGACCAGAACGGTCATGCGAAGCTCCGGCTGTCAGGCAGCCGCTTCGCGCTCGCGTTCTCGGCGCTGCGCCACAATCCGGCGGCGGCGCGGCGTGCGCTCGACAACCCCGAGTACACCGTCAAGGACTACGTTCAGCGGGTCTATCGAACATCCAGCCTCGACATGTGCCAACCCGACATCTCTCGAGCATTCGGCCTCGCTCTGGAGGCAGCCGCGCAGGCTGACACTGCTCGCGAAGACCGCGACGCCGCCGCTGAAACATTCACCTTCCACTTCATCACCGAGTCCACGGAACACCACGAAGTGCCGTCAACCATGCTCGAATCGTTGGAGCGGATCGGCGCAGCATACGTACTCGAACTCGCAGCCGGGTCCTTCGCTGACAGCGGGTCCGAAGGTGCGGGCGTCGAGCCATCCCTGACCACGCCGAACGACTTTCCGGTCGAGTCCGGCGTGGAGCCGGCTTTCTTCCTCACCCCCATCGTCACGCTGCGGTTCATCGGAAGCTTTCAGCGATCCAGCGCGACGGCGATCGAGCATGTCGGCCCATTCAGCGAGGCGATAGGGGCCCAGTTCGAGCGATTGCTCGATGACGCCATCGTTGCTGACCTGGCTGACGGAGGCAGCCGGACACCCGCGGTGATGCGGCTTCTCGGAGGCCTGAACAAGCTGGACTTCCTCGCCCGCCGCGAGTATGCCGTGGACTTCGAAGCCGAGCAGGAACAGTTCCGTTCCAAGGTGGCGATGGTCGTCGGTGGGTTACTCAGCCTGCCGTCCTTCGGTCGGTTCATGCACCTCCTCTGGGGAGTCGCGCAGAACGTGACCAATCACGCGCTCGGAAACTGGGCGGAGTCCGACGGCAAGCTGTCCGAGCAACTCACCGAACAGCACGAGCAGGCAGAGCGGATCCTGTGGTTCTTCCTCGTGGAACGGCTGCTCGACCATGGTGTCGGGGCCGATGCCCTGAGCACTGCACCGGAGAATCTCGTCGACGGCGCGAAGCTCCGGCCGATCGCCGAAATCCTTGCCGACGGCGAACTTCGGCGCGAGTTCTACGACTGGGTCAACGAGAACGACGTTCTCGACGACGCAGCTGATGAGGCCAACGAAGCCTGGTCCATCGGTGTTCAGAGCGCTAGCGGCGCTGTGGCCGGCATCTCGACGACGAACGAGGGATGACAACTGATGCTGAAAACACGACGCCGCACGCTGGTGTTCGTCCTCGTCCTTGTGTGCACGACGTTCGCGGTCCTCATCCCCCGTCTCTTGGCCGGGCCGTCGGAAAGCGAAATCGCCGAAATGGCGCAGGCACGGCAGGACGATGTCGGCGCCAAAATCGAACCGTTACTCACCGCCTACGAGGACGAGCTCGGCGTCTCACGAATTCTGTGGCGCGAGGGGCCGATCACCGCCGGCTGCGCGGACGACAGCGCGCGGGCACGCTGGATCTTCCATTTCGACGTTCCCACGACCGACGAGACCTACAACGAGGTCATGCACGACGCCCTGTACAACCTTCTGCTCTTCTTCTTCTCAGCGCCGTTCGACATCCGCGCGACCATCGAGGCTACGACGTTCGAGAATGCGTCGTTCTACCAAGTGCTGGAGTTCCGGCTTCCCGACTACGTGCTCACGTTGAACGTACACACAGGCCCGGGCGAGGAACCCGACGTGATGGTCGTGGGGGTCAACGCGTACTCGACGTGCATCTGATGGCACCGAGCACGACGCAACAGCTCATGCTGCGGCGAGTTCAGGCTGCGTCAACAGGCGGTGCACCTGCGTGGCGGCCGCCCGACCGGCCCGGTTGGCGCCGACCGTACTCGCGGACGGGCCGTAGCCGACCAACTGCAGTCGTGGCTCGGCCACCACCCGGGTGCCGTCCATGCGGATCCCGCCGCCGTGCTCACGAATCCCCAACGGTGACAGGTGACCGAGCGCCGCCCGGAAGCCGGTCGCCCACACGATGACGTCGACCGGACTGAACGAGCCGTCGGCCCACACCACGCCGTCGGGGACGATGCGCGAGAACATCGGCACCCGTTCCAGCGCGCCCTTCGCCAACGCCTCCCGGACCACCGTGGTGTAAGCCAACCCCGTCACGCTGACCACGCTGGCCGGTGGCAGCCCGGCACGCACGCGTTCATCGACCTTGGCCACGACGGCCCGTCCGACGTCCGGTGTGAACTCTTCCTCACGGAACTGCGGCGGGCGTCGCGTCGCCCATGTCGTGTTCGCAGCGACGTCGGCGATCTCAGAGAGGATGTGCGCCGCGGAGTTCCCGCCGCCGACGACGACTACTCGCTGACCAGCGAACTCAGCCGGACCCCGGTACTGAGCCGAATGCAGCTGGCGCCCCGCGAAGTCTGCGGCACCGGGGTAGGCCGGCCAATACGGACGTGTCCACGTACCGGTCGCGCTGACCACCGACCGCGCCGCCCACTCGCGCTCGCCAGCACTGACGATCAACCGGTCTCGTGGTCCGCGCCGCACCGACGTCACTCGTACCGGCCGGATGACCGGAAGGTCGAACTTTCGCTCGTACTCGGCGTAGTAGGCACCGACCACGTCCGCCGCCGGTCGATCGTCGTCGTCCGGCGCGTGTGGGCGCTCGAATCCAGGCAGATCGAACACGCCGTGCACCTTCGCCATGGTCAACGTCGGTGGCCGCGACGCCCACGCGCCCCCAGGCCGATCGCCGGCATCCAGGACGACGTAGTCGACGCCCGGCTCATAGCCGAGACGGCGCACATGAAACGCCGTCGACAATCCCGCCTGACCGGCGCCGATGACGACGACGTCAACTTCGGTCATCTCCGTCGCATCCACCACACCAACAACAACGCCACCCGGCTCCGTGCGCTTCCCCTCACGCCACGGCGTCGAGCACCATCGTCAAGCTGAGCCACATGCAAGCGCCGATCGCGACGGCGAAAGTGAACAACCACACCCCCGCCGGAATCGCCGACTGGCGGCTCATCAAGTAGGCATCGGACGACTCGATCCCCCGCCGAGTCCCGTGCGCCTTGACCACGGCCCACAGTCCCCGGACCCCCCCGACGTTGAGCAGCCAGGCGAAAGCGAACACGACAACCGTGCACAACCACGCCGACCCGTACCATCCGACCAGCCCGAATGCGAGGCCAGTCAGCACGACGACGGCCACGGTATGCCAGCTGCGCGACAGCAGGAACACCAAGGCCAGGCACGCCACCAGGACCACCAGCGCCAGCCGCGCCCACCCGTTCGCCGCCGCCCAGATCAGCCCGAGCCCTACCAGCGACGGCGTTGGGTAGCCCCACCACATCGTCCACAACGTTCCCAGCGCGCTGTGCGACCAGAAGTTCGTCGCGCCGGACATGTCGCCGTTCACCGTCACGCCGCGAAGGCGGAACCCGGCCGTCAACGCCGCCACCACGTGCCCGAGCTCGTGCACGATGGTCACCGGGTAACCGATGAACCGCCAGGTCACTGGGTGCAGCGCCACCGCGATGGCGGCCAGGCCGATGCCGTAGACGACCTCCGGCGACATCGTCGCCAACGTCTCGTCGACTCGCACTTCGGCGAACCAGTCACGAACGTCCCCGGTCCACCCGCTGAGGGGCGTGGGAGCAGTGTCCGCCACGACGGTCAGGCTCAGACTCTTCGTAGACCTCGCTCAGCTCCCGAGCCGCTCCATGATCAGCTCGCGGGCTCGCTTCGCATCCGCCTGGCCCTTGGTCGCCTTCATGACGGCGCCGATCAGCGCGCCAACGGCACCGTGATTGCCGCCGCGGATCTTCTCTGCCACGTCCGGCATGGCCGCGATGGCGTCGTCGACCGCAGCGCCCAACGCGGAGTCGTCGGAGACGACAGCCAGCCCGCGCGCCTCGACGACGTCGTCGGGCCCGCCCTCACCGGCCAGGACGCCTTCGACCACCTGGCGGGCCAGCTTGTCGTTCAGCGAGCCGGCGCGGACCAGCTCTTCGACGCGGGCCACCTGCTCCGGGGTGATACCGGCCTCGTCGATCGCGACACCGCGCTCGTTGGCCGAGCGCGAGATCTCACCCAGCCACCACTTTTTCGCCCCGGCCGGATCGGCGCCGGCTTCCACCGTCGCCTCGATCAACGACATCGCGCCGGCGTTGACCACGTCGCGCATCTCGAGATCGGTGAAGCCCCACGCCGCCTGCAGCCGGGCCCGCCGCGCGGCCGGTGCCTCGGGCAACGTCGCCCGCAGCTGCTCGACCCACTCGCGCGAGGGCGCCACCGGAACAAGGTCCGGCTCCGGGAAGTACCGGTAGTCTTCGGCCTCCTCCTTGACCCGGCCGGCCGTGGTCTCGCCGGTGTCCTCGTGCCAGTGACGCGTTTCCTGGATGATCTGCGCACCCTGGTCGAGCAACGCCGCCTGCCGGCGGATCTCGTAGGTGACGGCGCGCTCGACCGAACGCAGCGAGTTGACGTTCTTCGTCTCGGTTCGCGTGCCGAACGTCGTCGTCCCGGCCGGGCGGAGGGAGACGTTCGCGTCGCACCGCAGCTGGCCGAGTTCCATACGCGCCTCGGAGACACCCAGCGCCCGGATCAGTTCACGCAGCTCGGTGACGTACGCGCGGGCGATGGCCGGGGCCAGCGAACCCGGAACCTCGATGGGTTTGGTGACGATCTCGATGAGCGGGATGCCAGAACGGTTGTAGTCCAGCAGCGAGTGGCTCGCCCCGTGGATGCGCCCGGTCGCCCCGCCCACGTGCTCGGACTTGCCGGTGTCCTCTTCCATGTGGGCACGCTCGATGCCGATGCGGTACGTGGACGGTCCGTCGTCGCCGTCCACCGACACGTCCATCCAGCCGTCGAATGCGATGGGCTCGTCGTACTGCGACACCTGGAAGTTCTTCGGCATGTCGGGGTAGAAGTAGTTCTTCCGCGCGAAGCGGCACCACTCGGCGATGCTGCAGTTCAACGCCAGGCCGATGCGAATGGCTGATTCGACGGCCCTACGGTTGACCACCGGCAGCGACCCCGGCAGTCCGAGACACGTCGGGCACACCTGCGAGTTGGGATCGGCCCCGAAGCTCGTGGAGCACCCGCAGAACATCTTCGTGGCGGTGCCGAGCTCGACGTGCACCTCCATGCCCATGACCGGGTCGAACCGGGCGACGGCGTCGTCAAAGGTAGGGAATGTGGCCGGCCCGGCAATGCCAGTCGCGCTCACTCGTTCTCCTCGAGGTCGACCAGACGGTTCGCGTCGTTCTTCTCGTCGCGCATGTCGCGCACGACGATGGCTACGGCGATGGCCGCAGACGCCGCGCTGATGACGGCGTCGGCCATGCGCAGACGATCGCCGTCGTGCCGCGCCTTGGTGAGCGCCCGCACGGCCGAAACCGCGCCGAACGCCGAGCTCGCGAACTTGACCAGGTACTTGACGTTCATGAGATCACCTTCGCACGGGTGGCGGTGGGCGTGAGCTCGGGCGCCTGGTTGAGCAGGGTGCCGCCCCAGGCACCGGCAAAGGCCTGCTCGATGGCCGCCCCGACACGGTACAGCCGGTCGTCGGCCAGCACCGGTGCCATGACGTGCAATCCGACCGGCAAGCCGTCTTCGTCGGCCAATCCGCACGGGAACGACGCCGAGGCGTTTCCGGCCAGGTTGCTCGGGATGGTGCACAGGTCGTTCTTGTACATCGCCAGTGGATCGTCGACCTTCTCACCGATCGGGAAGGCCGTGGTCGGCGTGGTGGGCGACACCAGGACGTCGACCTGTGAGAACGCGGCTTCGAAGTCGCGAGCGATGAGGGTGCGGACTTTTTGCGCCTGCCCGTAGTAGGCGTCGTAGTAACCAGATGACAGCGCGTAGGTGCCGAGCATGATGCGGCGCTTGGCCTCAGCGCCGAATCCGGTTCCCCGGGTGAGGTTCATGACCTCTTCGGCGCTGTGGGTGCCGTCGTCGCCGACGCGCAGCCCGAAGCGCATCGCATCGAAGCGGGCCAGGTTGGACGACACCTCGCTGGGCAGAATCAAATAGTACGCGGCCAGCCCGTAGCTGAAGTGCGGGCACGACACTTCGACGACCTCGGCGCCCATCTTGGACAGTTGGGCCACGGCGTCGTTGAACCGCGCCTCGACTCCGGCCTGGTATCCCTCGCCGCCGAGCTCCTTGACGACGCCGACGCGCAGTCCGCTCAGGTCGCCGTCCGCCCCGCGCCGAGCCGCGCCGACAACGTCGGGCACGGGTTGGTCGATGCTGGTGGAGTCGAGCGGGTCGTGTCCGGCGATGACGCTGTGCAGCAGGGCGGCGTCGAGCACCGTCCGGGCGCACGGGCCGGCCTGGTCGAGGCTGGAGGCGCAGGCGATGATGCCGTACCGGCTGACGCCGCCGTAGGTGGGCTTGACGCCGACGGTGCCGGTGACCGCGGCGGGTTGCCGGATGGATCCACCGGTGTCGGTGCCGATGGCCAGCGGCGCCTCGTAAGCGGCCAGCGCCGCTGACGACCCGCCGCCGGAACCGCCCGGGATCCGGCTGAGATCCCACGGGTTGCGAGTCGGCCCGAACGCGGAGTTCTCCGTGGACGAGCCCATCGCGAACTCGTCCATGTTGGTCTTGCCCAGCACGACGATGCCGGCATCACGAAGCCGCTTGGTGATGGTGGCGTCGTACGGGGGCTGCCAGTTTTCGAGGATCTTCGACCCGGCCGTGGTGGGCATGTCCGACGTGGTGATGACGTCTTTGAGCGCCAGCGGCACGCCGGCCAGTGGCCCGAGTTGCGCACCGGCCGAACGCTTCGCGTCGACCTCGGCGGCAGCGGCGAGTGCTCCCTCGGCATCGACGTGCAGGAATGCGTGCACGCCGGATTGCGGCTCACCGTCGACCTCGGCGATGCGGTCGAGATGGGCTTGGGTGACCTCGACGGCGCTGAGCTCACCGGAGGCGATGGACGCGGCCAGCTCGGCCGCGCTGCGACGGATGAGGCCGCCCTCGCTCACTGTTCCTCCCCCAGGATTCGCGGCACGCGGAACTTGCCGGCTTCAGCCGCAGGAGCGCCGGCGAGGGCTTCTTGCGGTGTCAGGCTCGGCCGGGGCTGGTCCTCGCGGAAGACGTTCGTCACCGGCAGCGGGTGCGACGTCGGCGGAATGTCGTCGGCAGCGACCTCGGCGACCTGCGTGACCGCTCCGAGTATCTGGTCGAGCTGGCCGGCGAGATGGTCGAGCTCGTCGGGTGCGAGGTCCATGCGAGCCAGCCGCGCCAGATGCGCGACCTCCTCGCGGCTGATCGAGGGCATCGCTGGTGGTACTCCTCCATCGTCGAGAGCAACCCGGCGACGGCGTTGGCCAACCCCGCCCCGGACGTACCGATGTGACTCCGCGATCCTACGTCAGGGGTAGGGCGGTCCCCACCCAGATCACGATGCTGGCCACACCACCAAGACACCGGCTCGCACCGATGTGCACGCCCCGCGCGGCGAACAAGATCAGAACATGTCCATCGCCACAACACCTTCCGCCGCGCCAGCAGCCGCCACGCCTGGGCGAACCTCGCCGGCGACGGCGTCGACCGGGCGCTACCGGGACCAGTTCATCGACGTCTTGCGCGTCGCCGCCATCGTGGCGGTCGTCGCTCAACATTGGCTGATGCCGGTGTTGTCCTACGACAACGGCCGACTGTCCGCCGGAAACGCGTTGACCACGGACGGCGCCTGGGCCATCACGTGGATCAGCCAGGTGATGCCGCTGGTGTTCTTCGCCGGCGGCGCCGCAGCGGCGATGAGCCTGCGCCGCCGATACGTTCGGCTCGGTCAGGGTCCAGCGACATCGTCGGCCTGGCTCGCCGATCGCGTCCGGCGGCTGAGCCTTCCCGTGCTTCCGCTGGCGGCGGTCTGGCTGCCGCTTCCACACCTACTGACGTGGCTGGGTGTGCCGGTTCAACCAGTGGCCGCAGGCGCGCACGTCGCGGGACAACTGCTGTGGTTCCTCGCCGCGTATGTCCTGGTCACCGCGTTGACGGCGCCGGCATTGCGGGCACACGACCGATGGCGCGGTGCGGAGATGGTGATCCTGGCCGCGGGCGCCGTGGCCGTCGACGTCGTTCGCTTCACCGGGGCAGGCGGCGCGGGCGGCACGTCGGCTGACGTGCTGGGCTACGTGAACGTGGTGTTCGTGTGGGCGGCGATCTATCAGGCGGGCATCATGTACGCCTCCGGTGGGCTGGATCGCCTGCGCGGCCGAACGGCCTGGCTGACCGCAGCGGCCGGCTACGGCGTCGCGGCGCTCATGGTGGCATTCGGCCCCTACCCGGCCAGCATGATCGGGATGCCGGGTGCGCCGATGTCGAACATGAACCCGCCGACCGCGGTGTTGCTCGCCGTCGCCGTCGGGCAACTGGGTCTGGCACTTGCCCTGCGGCGCGGGATCGAGAGGTGGGCGAGCTCGGCCCCGGTGGCGCACGCGGTGACTGTGCTCTCACGACGGCTCATGACGATCTACGTGTGGCACACCCCGGCGCTGGTCGCCGTCGCCGGTGTCGCCGTCATCGGCCTCGGCATCGACACGCCCGCGCCGTTCAGTGAACCGTGGCGCGAGCAGATGGGGTGGTGGCTGCTGAGCCTGTTCGCCGTGCTCGCCGTACTCACGCAGGTGTTCGGCAGGTACGAGCGTTCACCGTCGCCGACGGCGCACGCACGCCCCGGCCGCGTGGTCGCCGCGTCGACTCTCGTCGGCCTCGGGCTCTTGACGCTGACGCTCACGGGCTTCGGGCCGCTCGACGGGCAGACACTACAGCTCGGCGCGCCGCTGGCCGGCTCACTCGCCGTCGTGGTGGGGACAGCCCTACTGCGGATTCACCAGGTGCCCGGCTCGGTCGCGCTCGAAGAACACGGGAGGCTGAAGGCATGAACAGCCTAGTGACGTCCCGGCCACGCGCGAGCTGGCATCAGGCAGGCCGCGACGTCGGTTACCTGTTGCCCGGACTCGTGATCGGCATCCCCGCCTTCGTCATCACGGTGACCGGCTTCTTCCTCGGCTTGGGCCTGTTCGTCCTCGCCTTCGTCGGCCTGGTCGTATGGGTGGCCACACTCGGCACGGCGCGCGGGTTCGCCACAGCCGATCGAGCGCGGGTGTCGGCCATGGAGGGCCGTGTCGTGGAACCGGTCGTGCGCCGCCCGGTCCGCGGTTCGGGCCTGGGCCGGCTGTTCAGCATCATCGCCGACCCGATGGCCTGGCGAGAGTTCTTGTACTGCATCATCATCCTGCCGGTCCGCACGGTCACCTGGTCACTGACCATCACATGGCTGGTGGGAGCACTCGCGGGACCGACGTACGTGCTCTACGAGTGGGCGCTGCCGCGCGACGACGACGGTGGCGGACTGGCCTGGCTGCTCGGCTTCGACGGCCGGCTGCCGGACATCGCACTGAACACGGCCATCGGCCTGGTGTTCCTGTTGACCTTGCCCTATGTGCTGCGGGCGCTGGCGCTGGCCGAGTCGTCGCTGGTGTGGGGGTTGCTGACGAACGAGAACGCCGAGCTGCGGGCCCGCGCCGATCATCTCGACCGTAGCCGCAGCGCGGTCGTCCAGGCCGAGGTGGAGACGCTGCGCCGGGTCGAACGCGACATCCACGACGGCCCCCAACAACGCCTCGTCCGCCTCACCATGGACCTCGAATCCGCCCAACGCCGCTTCCACGACGACCCCACCACCGCGCTCCCCCTCGTCGAAGGCGCCGTCACCCAGACCAAGGAAGCTCTCGCCGAACTACGCGCCGTGTCCCGCGGCATCGCCCCACCCATCCTCGCCGACCGCGGCCTACCCGCGGCGCTCGCGGCCGCCGCCGCACGCTCCCCCATTCCCACCACCGTCGACACCAACCTCGACACCGGCGAACGACTCCCCACGTCCATCGAAAACGCCGCCTACTACGTCGTCACCGAAGCGCTCACCAACGCCGCCAAACACTCCGGTGCCACCCACTGCACCGTGACCGTCGACCGCGCCGACCACACCGTGCACGTCACCATCACCGACAACGGCCGCGGCGGCGCCCACCCCGGGAAAGGTCACGGCCTCACGGGACTCACCGACCGCCTCGCCGGCGTCGACGGAAACCTCGAGATCACCAGCCCACCAGGCGCAGGGACGGTCGTCGACGCCCAACTCCCGCTCCCGTCGGCCCGCGCTACGAGACACTGATTCGATGAACACGACTGAGCGCGACGGCCCCGAGGTCAGCTGGCGCCAACTCGTCCTCGACCTTGGCTACCTGTTGCCGGGGTTACCCATCGCCATCGTGTCGTTCGTCTCCATGCTCGTCGGCTTCGTGCTGGGGGTGGGCCTGTTCGTGCTGGCCTTCGTCGGCTTGGCGATCATGGTGGCCACCTTGGCCGGCGCCCGGCGCCTCGCGCAGTTCGAACGCGCCCGTGTGGGCTGGATGGAGGGCCGGGCGGTCGGGCCGGTCTACTACCTGCCGCCGGAACGGACCGGACTGGCCCGCCTGCTCGACTACCTGCGCGACCCGCAGAGTTGGCGGGACTGGGGCTACTGCCTGCTGATCCTCCCGCTCCGGCTGCTCACCTGGACGCTCACGATCGCGTGGACCGCGCTCTCCCTGGCACTCGCGCCGCTGGTGCTGCTGGCGTGGGCGATCACCGGCCGCAGCGGCCTGCAGGGGCTGCCATGGGTGCTGGCCATCACGGTGCGCGGCCTCGCGGCAGTGGAGTCGTCCATCGCCTGGCTGCTGTTGACGAACGAGAGCGCCGCGCTCCGGGCACGTACCGAGGCGCTGAGCCGCAGCCGCGAGTCGGCGGTGCAGGCCGAGGCGGACACGCTACGCCGAGTGGAGCGCGACATCCACGACGGACCCCAACAGCGGCTCGTGCGCCTCACGATGGACCTCGAATCCGCCCAGCGTCGGATCGACGAGGATCCGGCGACGGCACTGCCTCTCCTCGAGGGTGCCGTGCTCCAGACGAAGGAGGCACTCGCCGAACTGCGAGCGCTGTCGCGCGGTATCGCCCCGCCGATCCTCAACGATCGCGGACTGCCCGCGGCGCTCGCCGCTGCGGCGGCTCGCTGCCCGATTCCGACCACGCTCGACATCGAGCTGACCGACGACGAGCGCCTGTCGCCCTCGGTGGAGAACGCCGCCTATTTCGTCGTCGCCGAAGCGCTCACCAACGCCGCCAAGCACAGCGGCGCACACCAGTGCACGGTCTCCGTCGCCAAGGTCGCCGACCGCCTCCATGTCCAGGTCATCGACGACGGCCGCGGCGGCGCCCACCCCGGTAAGGGTCACGGCCTGGCCGGGCTGAGCGACCGCCTCACCGGCGTCGACGGGCGGCTCGACGTCAGCAGCCCGCCAGGGCACGGCACGACGATCGACGCCGAGCTCCCGCTGCCACCCTCCGTCTGACCGACGCAGGGACCTGGCAGGATGAGCGGGTGCGCGTCGTACTGGCTGAAGATTCCATGCTGCTGCGTGAAGGGCTCGTGCGTTTGCTCGACGAGGCCGGAGCGGAGGTCGTGGACGCCGTGGGCGACGGCGATGCCCTCGTGTCGTCGGTGGTCGAGCATCGCCCCGACGTCGCCGTGGTGGACGTGCGGATGCCGCCGTCGTTCACCGACGAAGGGCTACGCGCCGCGCTGGCCGCCCGCAGCCAGGTCCCCGGTACCGGCGTGCTGGTGCTCTCGCAGTACGTCGAGGAGTCCTACGCCGGTGATCTGCTGGCCAGTGGCGAAGGCGGCGTCGGCTATCTGCTGAAGGACCGGGTGTCGGCGCTGGCCGACCTGTCCGACGCGCTGGAGCGGGTGGCTTCGGGCGGCACGGTGCTCGATCCGGAAGTCGTCGCGCAGTTGTTCGCCCGGCGACGCAAGGACCCGCTCGAGACGTTGACCGCACGCGAACGCGACGTGCTGGCCCTGATGGCCGAAGGCCGGACGAACGTCGCCATCGCCCGGATCCTGGTGGTCTCGCTGGGGGCGGTGGAGAAGCACATCTCGTCCATCCTCACCAAGCTCGACCTCGCGCCGTCCGACGACGACCATCGGCGCGTGCTGGCGGTCTTGGCGTGGTTGCAGTCCGAACATTAGCGGCGCCGCGGCCTCTGGTTGTGACACTCTTGGGCGCGTGGCATATCTGTTGCGAGTGATCGCCCCAGACCGACCCGGCGTACTCGGCGCAGTGGCCTCGGCCGTAGGCGCGGCGGGCGGAGACATCGTCGGTATCGATGTCGTCGAGCGTCGCAACGATGCGACGGTGGTCGATGATTTTCTGGTGGACCTGCCGGCTGGCCGGTTTCCCGACACGCTGGTCACGGCCTGCCGCTCGATCGAGGGCGTGGACGTGGAGTTCGTCGGCCAGTACCACCAGGGCGCGAGCCTGCACCGTGACCTCGAGGCCGTGGATGAGATGACCGAGGATCCGCGCCACGCGATGAACGTGCTGGTGCGTCTGCTGCCCGGTATCTTCCGCTCCGGCTGGGCGCTGCTGCTTGCCGCCGACGGCTCGACCATTCGGGTCGAACAAGGCAGCGGGGGCGCTCCGGAGGCCGAGGGTTTCGACGTGCCGTGGCTGCCGATGACCGAGCCGCGCCGCATCGACGGTGACGAAGCGTGGGCGCCGGAATCGTGGCGCGACGTCGTGGCGGTGGGCGCTCCGGTGGCCGACACCGGCCAGGTGGTCGTGTTCGGCCGTAATGGCGGACCACGCATCCTCGACTCGGAGTTCGCGCGCCTGGTGCATTTGGTCGCGCTCGCCCAGATCATCAGGCGCGGTGGGACGTCATCCAGCGGCGGCCAAAGCGAACGGCAGGACCTGGCCGGCACCGGCACGGCGTAATTCGCGGCCCGCGACGGTGATCGTCCAGCGGGAGTCGACGAGGTCGTCGATCAGCAGGACAACCGGTTCCGGGCCCAGTTCAGCAAGCGCACCGCCCAACTGGGGGCCGGCTCGCCAGGCGTTCCATACCGCGGCCAACCGGAAGGCGCTGTTGCCGCCGGGCTCGCCCTCGCCCGGCCCAGCGCCGACCACGTCCAGGCTGCCGAGATCGGCCAGCCGGCCCACCGAAGCCAGGTGCCGACCGACGGAGTCGATCAGCTGGCCGTGCCGCCGCGACGGGACAGTGACCACGGCTTGCGGTCGACGGTCCCAGTCCCATTCGCGCAGTACGTCGACGCAGGCCGCCAGCACGGCTTCCGGTGCGGGGGCGTCGTCGGCCGCCAGCAACGCGCGCAGCCGCTGACCCCACCCCAGGTCGGTGAGCCGGGCGACGACACGGCCCGGTTCGACTCGCTCGTCTGCGCTGATCTTGCCGCGAACGTCGACCCCGAGCCGCGCCATGCCCGACGGCCATTGCGCACGTGGCTCGAGGAGCACTCCGGCGCGCCCCAACGTGACTCGGGCAGCCGTACGCGCCTGCTCGGGAACGTCGTCGGCGTACCAGGGCCCCACGCACACGTCGCAGCGGCCGCACGCCACGGCGCTCGGGTCGTCGAGCGCGTTCTGCAGGAAAGACATGCGGCACTGCTCGCCGCGTTGATACGCCAGCATCGAGCGCGCCTCGGCCGCACGCGCCTGCGCCACCCGTTCGTAGCGCTGTGCGTCGTAGTACCACGGCCGGCCGGTGGTCTCCCAGCCACCGCGCACCCGCCGGACCGCGCCGTCGACGTCGAGCACTTTGAGCAGCAGCTCCAACCGGGTCCGGCGGATGTCGACGTGTGCCTCGATGGCCGCCGTGGACATCGCCGCCCCCGCATCGGCCAGGGTGGACAGCACCGCGCGCGCCTGGTCTTCACGCGGCATGGACACCGTGGCGAAGTACTGCCAGATGTCGGCGTCTTCAGCGGCGGGAAGCAGCAGCACGTCGGCGCGCTCGGTGGCCCGGCCGGCCCGCCCGACCTGCTGGTAGTACGCCACTGGCGACGACGGCGCACCGAGATGGACGACGAAGCCGAGGTCGGGTTTGTCGAAGCCCATACCGAGGGCGCTGGTCGCCACCAACGCCTTGACCTCGTTGGCCAGCAGCGCTCGCTCAGCCTCCACCCGCTCGGCCGGGTCGGTGCGCCCGGTATAGGCGCGTACCGGGTATCCGGCTTCGCGCAGCAGCGCCGCGGTGTCTTCAGCGGCCGAGACCGTCAGGGTGTAGATGATGCCGCTGCCGGGCAGGTCGCCGAGGTGCGCAGAGAGCCAGGCCAACCGGTGCTCGGCGGAGTCCAGAGCGAGTACGCCCAGGCGCAGGCTGCTCCGCGCGAGCGAGCCGCGCACCGTGGTGACCTCGACACCGCCGCTACCGAGCTGCTCGACGACGTCGGCCACGACCCGCCCGTTGGCCGTCGCCGTGGTGGCGAGGACCGGCGTCTCGGACGGCAGCGTGTCGAGCAGGTCGCGGATGCGGCGATAGTCGGGCCGGAAGTCGTGCCCCCAGTCGGAGACGCAATGCGCTTCGTCGACGACGATCAGGCCGGCGCCGGCGGCGAGCGCGGGCAGCTGCTCGTCACGGAATCGCGGATTGTTCAGCCGCTCCGGACTCACGAGCAGAACATCGACGGCGTCCTCGGCCAGCGCCGCGGAGATCTCGCCCCACTCTTCGGCGTTGGCGGAGTTGATCGTGACCGCGCGGACGCCGGCTCGCTCGGCGGCGGCCACCTGGTCGCGCATCAGCGCCAACAGCGGCGAGACGATGACCGTCGGGCCGGCTCCCCGGCGCCGTAGCAATGCGGTGGCCACGAAGTACACCGCGGACTTGCCCCACCCCGTCCGCTGCACCACGAGAACACGGCGGCGATGCTCGACGAGGTCGCGGACGGACTCCCACTGACCATCCCGAAACCGTGCGCCGGGGTCGCCGACGAGGCGCTGCAACAGCGCCTCGGCCTCCTGCTCCAACGTCTCGGCCTCACCTGCGGCGACACTCACGTCTGGCCTGCCTGTTGCTCGGCGTGCTCGGCGGCGGCCTCGGGACCGGACTCGAGTAGTACCCGGAAGCCGGCTTCGTCGAGCACGGGCACTCCGAGCTGCAGCGCCTTGTCGTACTTGGACCCGGCGTTCTCGCCCGCCACGACGAACGACGTCTTCTTTGATACCGATCCTGACGCCTTACCGCCGCGCGCCAGGATGGCCTCCTTCGCGTCGTCGCGGGAGAACTGTTCGAGTGATCCGGTCACGACGACGGTGACCCCCTCGAGCGTGCGCGGTACGGAGTGGTCCACCTCGTCGGCCATGCGCACACCGGCCTCGCGCCACTTTCGCACCACCTCGCGGTGCCAGTCGACGGCGAACCATTCCTTCACCGAGGACGCGATGGTCGGGCCCACGCCGTCGACGGCGGCGAGCTCGTCCTCGCCGGCCTCGATGATCGCGTCCATGGAGCCGAACGCGTTGGCCAGCGCGCGAGCGGCGGTGGGGCCGACATGGCGGATGGACAGCGAGACCAGCACTCGCCACAGCGGCTGTTCCTTGGCCTTGCGGAGGTTGTCGAGCAATCGCCGGCCGTTGGCGGTCAGCTCACCCTTGGTGGTGACGAACAGCGGAACCCGCAGCAGATCGGCTTCGTCGAGCGAGAACACGTCGCCCTCGTCCGTGATCACACCGGCCTCGATCAGCGCGCCGCCGGCCTCCCAACCCATCGCCTCGATGTCGAAACCGCTACGGCTGGCCAGGTAGAACAGCCGCTCGCGCAGTTGCGCCGGGCACGATCGCGCATTGGGGCAACGGATGTCGACGTCGCCTTCTTTCGACGGCGCCAGCGTCGTGCCGCAGGCGGGGCATTCGGTGGGCATCACGAACTCCCGCTCGGTGCCGTCACGCTTCTCGAGCACCGGGCCGAGAATCTCGGGGATGACGTCGCCGGCCTTGCGCAAGACCACGGTGTCGCCGATGAGGACGCCCTTGCGCTTGACCTCCGAGGCGTTGTGCAACGTCGCGTTCTCCACCGTGGACCCGGCGACCTTGACCGGTTCCATGACGCCGTACGGCGTGACCCGTCCGGTACGCCCGACGTTGACGCGAATGTCGATGAGCTTCGTGGTGACCTCTTCGGGCGGGTACTTGTAGGCGATGGCCCACCGCGGAGCTCGCGACGTGGAGCCGAGCTGGCGCTGCAGATCGACCTGGTCGACCTTGACGACGACGCCGTCGATCTCGAACTCCAGATCGTGGCGGTGCTCGCGGTAGTACTCGATGTACTCGCGCACGGCCTCGAGGTCGGGCACCACCCGCACGCGGTCGCTGACCGGGAGCCCCCACACGCGCAACGCCTCGTAGGCCTCGGACTGGTAGCGCACCTCGAAGCCGTCGCGACGGCCGAGGCCATGGCAGACCAGCGTGAGCCGCCCGAGATTGCGCCGGGCCCGTTCGTACTCCTCCAGGACCCGCTCGTAAGCAGTCTGCGACCGTCCGGTGTTGCCGGCTGCCTCGGCGCGAGCGCGCGCGGCGTCGAGCTTCTCGCGCCGACGGTCCATTCGCTGGCGCAGGACTCCGGCGCCGGAGTTGCGCGCGTTCGCGAACAGCGGCAGACCGAGTTCGGCGCGCTCGGCATTGATCGCCTCGAACTCGGACCTGGGGAACACCGCCTCGCCCCGGACTTCGACCACGCCGGGGACGGGGTACTCGTCGCTGCCGGTCAACTCGTCCGGGATGGCATCGACGAACTGGGCGTTGTAGGTGATGTCCTCGCCGACGCGGCCGTCGCCGCGCGTGGCCAGCGAGGCCAGCCGTCCGTCCCGGTAGACGATGTCGACCGCGAGGCCGTCGACCTTGGTCTCGCACAAGTACCGCGCACCGGTGCCGACCTCGCGTTCGACCCGGCGCGCCCACTCGGTGAGATCGTCGTGATTGAACGCGTTGTCGAGGCTGAGCAGGCGTTCGAGGTGCTCGACCGGCGGCCACGACGCCTCGCCCCCGCCGGCCTCGGTGACCGGAGCACCGACCTTCTGCGTGGGCGAATCGGGCGTTCGCAACGAGGTGTATTCGGCCTCGATGGCCTCGAGCTGATGCATCAGCTCGTCGAACTCGGCATCGCTGATGGTCGGCGTGGCGAAGTAATACCGCTGCCGGTGCTCCTCGATCTCCTGAGCCAGGGCAGCGTGGCGCTCGCGGACGTCGGACGGGACGTCGTTGATGTCGGCTGGCAGGTCAGCAGGCTCGGTCGTCACAAACACAGACGTTACTGCCTGCCTCCGACGATGTCCCTCGGCGACGCCTGCTCCCGGCCGACGAACAAGGCCAGAGCGATCCCACCGGCCACGGCGGAGCCCGTCATGGCCGTCGCCGTCGCGAGACCGTCGTTGCCCAGGGCGCCGACAACTACGGCCACCAATGCTCCGAAACTGAACCGGATCGCACCGATGACCGCTGCGGCGGTGCCGGCATTGTCACCGTGCCTCGACAGCGCGAGCGCCTCGGTGTTCGGGACGACGACCGCTCCTGCGGCGAGCATGCCCAGCACCGGGACGACGAAGCCGAGCAGGCTGCCGATTTCGGCCACCTGCAGCGTGGCCAGCACGAGCCCCGTGGCCGCGGTCCAGGCTGACGCTACACGCGCCACTACCGGCGGGCTGAACCGGCGAAGCAGCAACGGGTTGAGTTGCGCTCCGCCGATCATCGCGACCGCCGAGACGCCGAAAAGCAGGCCGAACTGCTGCTCGTCGAGGCCGAATTGCTGTTGCAGCACGAAGCTGCTCCCGGCCACGTAGGAGAACATCGCCCCGAAGGTCAACCCGCCGGCCAGCGCCAACAGGACGAACTGGCCGTCTCGGAGAATCGACTGGTAGCCGTGCCACACCTGGGCCAGTCCGGCCGGCGGCCGCCGCTGCGGCGGATGCGTCTCCGGCAGCGCCGCGGCCGCGCCGACCATCAAGGCGATGCCGAGCACGGCCAGTGCACCGAACACCCACCGCCACGAACCAGCGAGCAGCACCGCACTGCCCAGGATGGGTGCCAGGATCGGCGCAGCGCCCATGACGAGCATGAGCCGAGAGATCGCCGTGGCGGCAGCACGCCCCTCGAACAGGTCACGCACGACGGCCACCGCGACGACGGTGGCCGCCGCCGCCCCCAGGCCCTGGAGTACCCGCAACCCGCCCAGGACCGAGATGTCCCACGCCACAGCGGCCAACAGCGAAGCCACGACGTGCAAGGCGAGCCCGGCCAGCAACGGCCGTCGCCGACCCGCGGAGTCGGACACCGGACCGACGAACAGCTGGCCGAGTCCCAGGCCGAGCAAGGTACCGGTCAGGGTGAGCTGCACAAGAGGTTCGGTGGTGTCGAGATCGCCGACGATCGCCGGTAGGGCCGGCAGATACATGTCGATGGTGAGCGGACCGACGGCGACGAGCGCGCCGAGCATCATGATGATGCTCGTGGATCTGAGCCGGACGCCTCCATCGGGCTTGGTCGCGGCGTTCGCCTCGGGTTGTCCGTGACTCCGATTGTCGATCATGCGGACAGCCTGCCGCTGAGAACCCAGGCTCTGAATAATCGAAGATCGGCACTAGTTGCGCGATAGTCCAGGCGCAGCTCAGGCGGTGACCATGTCGGTCACCGCACGCCCGGTCGACCGGGCCAGCTCGTAGGCCTGCCGCGCCCATTGCGGATCCGCCCCGCCCAGGCCGCACGACGGCGTCACCACCGTGCGGTCCAGCATCCCCGCCGGGTCCTGGTCCAGGCGGCGCCACAGGCCCACGACCCGTTGAGCCAGTTCCCGGTCCGACGGTGCCGTCGTCGGCCGAAGCGACGGGACCACGCCCGGCCACAACGCCAGCCCCGTGTCCACGGCGTGGGCCAGCTCACCGAGCACCGCGTCGTCCAGCTGAGCAACGTCGACGGCGACGGCGACGGCTCCGGCCTGCTGCAGCAGGAGCACCGGCACGGTGCGAGCGCAGCAGTGCACGACCACCGGCACGCCGGCCGCTGCGACCACCGCCTTCAGCAACGACTCCGCCTCGGGCTCCGCGACCGACCGCAACCGTCCGAATCCGCTGATGGTGGGGATGGACCCGGCCAGGACGGCAGGGAGACTCGGCTCGTCGAGCTGCAACACGACCTGGGCGCCGGGAACGCGCCTCGCGACGTCGGTGACGTGGGCCCGAACACCCTCGGCCAGCGATTCGGACAGGTCACGGCGCGCGCCGTGATCGGCCAGGACCCGATCGCCTCTGGTCTTCTCGAGAGACGCCGCCAGCGTCAGCGGCCCGCTGACCTGGATCTTCAGCGGACCTTCATAACCGTGCGCCGCGATCTCGAGTGCGTCGAGGTCGGCAGCCAGCATGGACCTCGCTCGGCGCTCGTCACCACCGGCCCGGTCGACCAGCCGCCACCCGGCCGGCTGAAGATCGACATGGAGATCGACCAACAGCACGGCGCTCCGGCCGATCAT
>JAJYTA010000258.1 GCA_021793295.1 Actinomycetes bacterium | reverse complement strand
TGTCGCCGACCTGGTCGGCGACACCGTCGACGACGCGGCCGTGGGCTATGAGGTGCTGTGCCGCCACCATCACCGTCGTCGGATGACCTCGCGGGACGCACGCGTCACCGAACCCGGCAGCCAGCCGTTGCCGTTCACCGCCTCGTGAACCCTTCGCGCCTGACGCCACACTGGTGTCGATAGGGTTTGTGATCATGGATAGCATGGACGGGGCCATCGATTACGGCACCAGCTTGTTGGCAGGTACCAAGATCCAGCTTCGAGAAACGCAGGAAACAGACGTGGCGCGGTTGGCGCACTGGTGGAATCAGCCCGGTACGGCCATCTTTCAAGCCGAATCCGTGAAACCGCGCTCGACCGCAACCATCGAGCAGATGTTCCGCGACTGGAGCGGCAATGGGGTCGACGGTGCAGCCGCGTTCAGCGTCGTCGCCAAAGACTCCGACGAGCTCGTCGGCCACGTGTCGATGTGGGGCGCCAACGTCGCCGTTCGATGCGCCGAACTCGCCATCATCATCGGCGACGAACATGCCGGTCAGGGCTACGGCACGGACGCAGTACGCGTCATGACCCGGTACGGATTCGACGAGCTGGGGCTCAACCGTGTCGAGCTGCGGACGTGGAGTTTCAACACCCGCGCTATCGCGAGCTATCGAAAGGCCGGCTTCGTGGAAGAGGGCCGGCGTCGGCAAGTGGTGTTTCACCAGGGCCGGTTCTACGACCAGGTCTTCATGGGCCTGTTGGCCGATGAATGGCGCGAGGCCGCGGCCTAGATCGCGACCCAGCTGGTGACGATGGGTGCGCGGCCGGGCTCGTCGAATCGGCAGCTCACCGAGATCGGGCCGGGCGGGACGGCGGAGGCGCGGAATCGGCCGTCGGCATCGGCGTCGGCGCTGATCACACCGCCGGAATGGCGAACCTCAACGTGCGCGGCCGCGGGGGAGATGATCTGGCCGATCACCCGCCGGAGTTGGTCATCGTGCCCGACCTCGAGGACGACGACAGTGTCACCAGCGGCGAAGGTGAGCAGGTGCGGGGCATCGTGCGCACGCAGCGCAGCTGCCGGGTCGCCGGCGGAGTCGGCGACGAGCTCGGCGAGTTCGGCGTCGACCGTACGCCACACCAAGCTCTGCTTGGCGGCATCGACCAGGTGAGCAGGTGGCGCCTCGGTCCGGTCGAGCATCGCTCGAAGGCGCTCGTGGAGTACGTCGTCGGGATCAGGCATGGCATCCCTCTTCACCCGTCAGGTGCGTCGAGTAATCGCCGCAGATGGCGTAGACACCGGTTGCGCGTGGGGCCGATACTGCCGACCGGCATGCCCAGGGCTTCGGCGATGTCGCTGTAGCCGGACTTGTCCGGCGCCAGGACGGTGAGCCGCAAGACGTTCTGGCAGCGTTGCGGGAGGGCGCCGAAGGCGCGGTGAACCTCGGCGTGCTCTTCGCGGCCGAGCAGCGCGTCGACAGGTTCGGGATGTGCGGTGTCCCGGTCGGGGACAGCGTGGTCGATCTCGTCATCAGGAATTTCGCGCCCGGCGCGGCGCAGTAGCCACAAGCATTCGCGGCGCGCCGTGGTGACCAGCCAGCTGGACAGCCGCTCGGGGTCCTTGATCCGCTCGAGGTTCTCCACCAGCCGGAGCCAGGTGGTCTGGAAGACGTCCTCGGCGTCGCCGATGGGCATCCGATGACTACGGATGACCGCCCAAACCAGTGCGGAGTGCTCGTCGACCAGGCGATCCCAGGCGTCCTGGGCGCCCTTGGCTGCGTGCTGGACGAGCTCACCGACGGAGAGGTCGGCCATGTGAACTCCCGGTACTCTGCCACAACCGCCGGAACAGAAGTCGTCGTCGACTGGCGGCAGAGGGCGCTTTCAGCCCTGACCGAGTATATGACCTCATGAAGACTCGCCGTCGGTGACGGGGACGTGCCTCCGGGCACGACATCGTGTCGTGCGTCGCCCACGTTCCCGTCACCCCCCGTTTTCATGATCATCGCAGTGCTGCCCCCCGCAAGGCTGCGATGATCTCGACGATGCGGAGCCTGATTAAGGCCCGCCGCCAGTCCGAAGTGGAGCCAGCGCCGCGAACCGGCTGGAGGGAGGCAACGGAGCTGGAATCGTGCACCCGTGCCTCCCGAGTTGTCGCGGCGCACGACCGGAGGTCTCCGGACGGCGGAACGCCTCTGGTGGCTTTGGGGCGTTCACCTGTACAGAGTCGCCGCGAGCGCCTCAGATACATCGAACCGGAAAAATCTTCGTGGATTTTCCGGATGCGGCCGAACCGGGGCAGTGTCAGTCGCCCTTGCGGCGGCCGAACATGATCTCGTCCCAGCTGGGCACGCTCGGGCGCCGGGACCGGCTGGACCCACCGGACGCCTTGCGCTGCGGCGGGGCGGGTTGGTCGGCCGTGGGGGCGAGGTCGGGCTGTTCCTCGGTCTCGACCCGCGAGGCGATGTCGCTCAGGCGCAGGCGTTCGCTGGTGGCTTCGTCGTCGCTGGTGTCGGCGGCTTCCGGCTGATCGCTGGGCTCGCTGAACAGCTCGGGCTCGCGACGCCGCCGTTCGGCGGGCCGGTTACCGCGCTGACCACGCCGCGAGCGCCGCGCGGCCGGAATCGGCGCGGTGTGCTCGCGCTCGTCGTCATGGTCCGCGCCACCTGCGGCCCGGGCCAGTTCGTGGATCGGTGCGCCGGCGGCGAGCGGGACGCCCGCCACCGCATCGGAGCCGTCGTCGGCCGGTGGCGATTCGACGACCGACAACCGGGCCGGCCCGGCCGGCACGTCGGGCTCTGGTGCAGGTGCCGGTGCGGGTTCAGGCTCGACCGGCGCGACGCCGGCGATGACGCGGGCGGGATCGTTCTCCGGCTGTACCGAGCGACCGGACGGGTCGAAGGAGAACAGCGCGGTGTCGTCCGCCTCACCCTCACCCCACGTGAACTGGACCAGCCACCGCCCGTCCTCGCGGCGCCAGGCGTCCCATTCCAACTGCGACGGGTCGGTGCCGTGTGCGGTGGCCGAGGCGTTCGCGGCGGCTTCGAGGGTCTGCGGCGGCCCGTCGCCACCCAGCCGGCGTACGGTGGCCTGGCGAGCGCGCTCGGCGATGTGCTCGCGTTCGGCGAGGACCGGACCGGCGAATCGCTCGACCTTGTCTCGTGGCATGCCTGCCACCGCAGCTACGGCGTCAAGCGACTCCCCAGCTCTGATGCGGGCCTGGATGTCGCGTGGACGTAACTGGCTTTCGAGCTGGATATCCAACTGTCCCAACCTCGCTCGGTCGCCTCGGATCGCGGCGTGCAGGCGGTCGTCCACGCGCAGCGCCATCAGTTCGTCGTCGTGTCCGGCGAGGTAAAGATGCGTGCCATCGTCGCTGACGGCCATCAGCCGCAGTTCACGCATCTCAACACCTCCTACACACGACTGGCACCATCGTCACCCGGATGGTGGCTGCAACCAAGCCGCCACGCCGCCGCACGTCCAGGTCAGGCGATGTTCTCAGCGGCCCAGGACGCGATCGAGATACCCGTTGGCCATGGTTCGGTGCGGGTCGACCTCGTCACGTACCGCCAGGAAAGCACCCATCCGGTCGTACTGATCACGAACATACCCGGCGTCCATCGTGTGCAGTTTGCCCCAGTGCGGGCGTCCGGAGTACGACGTCCACAGCCGCTCCACCGCGGTGAACCACCCGCTGTAGGCGGTGCGCGGGTAGGCGTGCACGGCGACGTAGACGGTGTCGCGGCCGTAGGCCGGCGACAGCCACACGTCGTCGGCCGGAGCGAAGCGAACCTCGACCGGAAACGCGATGCGCCACGGCCCGCGGGCGGTCAGGTCCCGAAGTTCGCGCAGCGCGGGTGCAGCGGCGGCCAGCGGCAGGGCGTACTCCATCTCGTGGAAGCGCACCCGCCGTGAGCTGGTGAACACCGCAGGGGCGTCGTCGACGTACGTGCGCCGGCCGATGAGCCGGCTCGCGGCCCGGTTGAGCATGGGCGTCGCCTGCGGCGCAGCCCTGCTCAGCCGCTGCACCGCGGCCACCCCGGCGTTCTCGACGACCTCGTTGGCCAGCCACGAGGCCACCCGCCCGCGGCGGCTCGGCCGGTCGGTGGTGCGCCGATTGCGCTTGAGCTGCACCGCGCCGGTGAACGGCAACCAATAGAACTCGCAGTGTTCCTCGTCAGCGGCCAGATACGGCACGTTGTCGAGGACGTCGTCGAGGCGGGCCGGCTCGGTCACGGCCCGCAGCGTGAACGCCGGCTCCACCCGGAACGTGACGGCGGTGACGATCCCCAGTGCGCCCAGACCGAGCCGGGCGGCGTGAAACAGCTCGGCGCCAGACCCGTCGTCGTGCCGGCCGACGTCGATCAGTGTGCCGTCGGGCAGGACCATGCGCAGGTCGGTCACCGCGGCCGACAGGGAGGCTGAGCCCCGCCCGGTGCCGTGGGTTCCGGTGGCGATGGCGCCGGAGACGGTTTGCACGTCGATGTCGCCCATGTTCGTCAAGCCGTAGCCGTGGGCCGCGAGCAGGGCATTGAGCTCGTGGATCGTCGTGCCGGCGCCGACGGTGGCCCGGGCGCCGCGGACGCCGTCGGGCCGCAGC
>JAJYTA010000055.1 GCA_021793295.1 Actinomycetes bacterium | reverse complement strand
ACTTCAGCGTGCCACGCGAGGCGGGCGGGCCGGACGAGGCGGGCGCGCCACGCGAGACGGGCGCGCCACGCGAGTGCGTGGCGGGGGCGCCCGCGACGGCTGTGCCCCAGGCGTGTCCACCCCGCGTCTTGGTATCCGGGCGCGGTGTCCGAACAATGAACGGCCGACCTAGACTCGGCTGAGTGATACGCCGCATCGACCTGCGCGGGGAACGCAGCCCGGGGGACAGTCGCGACTACCGTGCGCTCGTCCCGCGCTCGCCTGTCGACGTCGACTCCGCGCTCGACGCCGTCCGGCCGATCTGTGCCGACGTCCGCGACCGTGGCCTCGCCGCCGTCCGGGAACTCACTGCGCGCTTCGACGGCGTCGACATCGACGACGTCCGCGTACCCGAGGCGGCCCTCGATGCCGCGGTCGACACGCTGGACGGCGACGTGCGATCAGCGCTGGAAGAGTCGATCGCCCGCGCCCGTACCGTCCACGACGATCAGCGCCGGTCCGACGTCACCACGACCGTCGTCCCAGGCGGCACGGTGACCGAGCGATGGATACCGGTCGAGCGGGTGGGCCTGTACGTTCCCGGCGGGTTGGCGGTCTACCCCAGCAGCGTCGTGATGAACGTCGTACCGGCACAAGCGGCCGGCGTGGGTGAGCTGGCCATCGCCAGCCCGCCGCAGAAGAGCACCGGCGGCCTGCCGCACCCGACGGTCCTGGCGGCGTGCGCGTTGCTCGGCGTGCGTGAGGTGTACGCGGTCGGCGGTGCGCAAGCCATCGCGACGTTCGCCTACGGCCTGCGCGACGAGACCGATGCCACCGCCTGGCTGTGCCCTCCCGTCGACCTCGTCACCGGGCCAGGCAACGTCTACGTGGCAGCCGCCAAGCGCCTGCTCGAGGGACGGATCGGGATCGACGCCGAGGCCGGGCCCACCGAGATCGCGGTGCTCGCCGACGACTCCGCCGACCCCCGCCACGTGGCTGCCGACCTCGTGAGCCAGGCCGAGCACGACCCGCTGGCCGCCGCCGTCCTCGTCACCGACAGCGCGACGCTGGCCGACGCCGTCGAGGCCGAGCTCGGCCTGCAGGTCGCAGCGACGAAGCACACCGACCGGGTGCGCACTGCGCTCGGCGGGCAGCAGTCGGCCATCATCCTCGTCGACGACGTCGAGCAGGGCCTGGCCGTCGTCGACGCCTACGCCGCGGAGCACCTGGAGATCCAGACCCGTGACGCCGCGGAGGTGGCCGCTCGGGTCCGCCATGCCGGAGCGGTCTTCGTCGGCCCGTACTCGCCGGTCAGCCTTGGCGACTATGCCGCAGGCTCCAACCACGTGCTGCCCACCGGGGGCAGCGCCCGGCACACCTCCGGGCTGTCGGTCCAGTCGTTCCTACGCGGCGTGCACGTCGTCGAGTACGACGAACCGGCGTTGCGTGACGTGGCGCCGCACGTCCAGGCGCTTGCCGACGCCGAAGACCTGCCGGCCCACGGTGCAGCGGTGGCTGCCCGATTCACGCCCGGCCAGGGGAGCGAGGCATGAGCGAGCTGCCGATCCGCGAGGAGCTGCGTGGCATCGAGCCGTACGGGGCCCCTCAGCTCGACGTTCCGGTGTGCCTGAACGTCAACGAGAACCCGTTCCCGCCGTCGGAAGCGCTGGTCGCCGATGCTGCCGCGGCGGTCGCCGACGCCGTGCGTGGTCTCAACCGCTACCCCGACCGCGAGGCCGCCGGGCTCCGCAAGGCCCTGGCGACCTACCTCGAACGAGAGTCCGGCGTCACTCTGCGCCCGGAGCAGGTGTGGGCGGCCAACGGATCCAACGAGATCATGCTGCAGATCTTTCAGGCCTTCGGCGGACCGGGACGCAGCGCGCTGTCGTTCGCGCCCACGTACTCGATGTATCCCGAATACGCCCGCGACACCTCGACGGCCTGGATCACCGCGCCGCGGCGAGACGACTTCACCATCGACGCCGACGCCGCGGTCGCCGCGGTGACCAAGCATGCGCCGTCGGTCGTGCTCATCGCCTCGCCGAACAACCCCACCGGCACGGCGGTGCCGCTGGAGCTGGTCCGGCGGCTGCACGCGGCCACCACCGGCATGGTCGTCGTCGACGAGGCCTACGCCGAGTTCCGGCGTGCCGGTACGCCCAGCGCCCTGAGTGTGCTGCGCGAGCATCCCCGCCTGATCGTGACCCGCACGATGAGCAAGGCCTTCGCCTTCGCCGGTGCACGGGTGGGCTACGCGGCCGCGTCGGAGCAGGTCATCGACGCGCTCCGGGTCGTACGGCTGCCGTACCATCTGTCTGCGGTGACGCAGGCGGTCGCCGGGGCGGCGTTGAGCCATGCCGACGAGCTGCAGGCGCGGGTGAACGACCTGCGCGTGGGGCGGGACGAGCTGGCGGCGTGGCTGCGCTCGATCGGCCTCGAGGTCGCCGACTCCGACGCGAACTTCGTCTTGTTCGGCCGGTTCCCCGACCGGCACGCCGTCTGGCAGGGCCTGCTCGACCGCGGGGTGTTGATCTGCGATACCGGCCCGGACGGGTGGCTGCGGGTGTCGGTGGGCACGCCCGCGGAGATGGCGGCGTTCCGATCCGCGCTCACCGAAGTCCTGGGCACCACACGCAGCAAGGGAGTCACACCATGACCGGCCAGACGGGGCGCATCGCCAAGCGTGAACGCGCGACCAGCGAGAGCAAGGTCACGCTCGAGCTCAACCTCGACGGCACCGGCCAGCATGACATCTCCACCACCGTGCCGTTCTACGACCACATGCTCACCGCGTTCGCCCGCCACTCGTTGATCGACCTCGACGTGCGGGCCGAAGGCGACACCCACATCGACGTGCACCACACCGTCGAGGACACCGCCATCGTGCTGGGGCAGGCGCTACGCGACGCGCTCGGCGACAAGGCCGGCATCGTGCGCTACGGCGAGGCGACCGTCCCGCTGGACGAAGCCCTCGCACACGCGGTGGTCGACGTGTCGGGGCGGCCCTACTTTCTGCACACCGGCGAACCGGCCGGGCAGGAGTACGTGCTGATCGGCGGGCACTTCACCGGTTCGCTGACCGCACACGTCCTCGAGAGCATCGCCCACCACGCCGGGCTCACCATGCACGTGCGCGTCCTCGGCGGACGCGACCCGCACCACATCGCCGAAGCGCAGTTCAAGGCCGTAGCGCGGGCGCTGCGCACGGCCGTCGCCCACGACCCGCGCGAGCGGGGCGTGCCGTCCACGAAGGGCGCGTTATGACCGCGACCTCGGCCGGGGCTCGTGATTGGTCGCTGCGGGACGGCGGCGAGGAGATCGCGTCCCTGCCCGCGGCTCGCTCGTGCCTCGCTCGCCGATGCCCATCCGCACCTTGGACGCGATCTCCCCGCCACCGTCCTTGGGGCTCACCGGAGCCCGACGAGGAAGTCGTTCACCGCGGCTTCGTAGCGTTCCGGGCCGACGTTCCAGCTCTGGACGTGTTCGGCGGCCGTGCGCAGATAGGTGACGAGGTCTTCGCGGGCCGCGGCGTAGGCGTCGGACGAGGCCACCGGCACCGTCGCGTCGTTGGTGCCGTGTGCCAGCAGGACCGGAACGTCGAGGCGGTCGGCGTGGGCGACCTGGTCCATGGCGCCCAGATCGATGCCGGCGCGCAGGCGCACCATCGTCGAGGCGATGCGCCCGGCGAACCCCGGCAGCCCCCGTTCGGCGGCCTGGAAGGCCAGGATGTCCGGCCACGACAGCGCCGGCGAGTCGTACACCACGCCCGCCACGTGCTCCGAGCCGTGCGTGCGCAGGTAGTTGCCCACGATCGCCCCGCCCATCGAGTAGCCCACCAACACGACGTCGCGGGCGCCGGCTTCGAGCGCGTGGTCGATGGCTGCGGCGAGGTCTTCGGACTCCGTCCAGCCCAGCCCGAACTCGCCGTCGGCGTCCGCCGGGGCGCCGTCGTCGTTGCGGTAGGCGATCGACAGCTGCGGGTAGCCGGCCTCGTGCACCGGGGGCAGCAGCCGGTACGCCTCACCGCGCGATCCGCCGCGGCCATGCACGTGCACGACCCAGCGCGACTCCGAACCGGGCACGAACGTCGCGGGGTAGCGCCCGAGCGGGCCGTCGTAGGTGATCGTCGTCGCCTCGAGGCCGGTGATCTCGGCGAGATCGGCGACGTCCGGCGGAGCGGCGTAGAAGTCCATCCGGACGGCGGTGCCAGGAGCAGGAACGTCCGGGAACGGCTGCAGGCTGCGTACCACCTCGTCGCCGGTGGTCCGCACGTCGGGGCCGACCCGCGCGTACCCGTCGGCCCACTCCAGGCCCATGATGCCCGGATGGTCGGCGCCCTCGCCGGTCAGGGTGATCGACGTGTCGGTGACGGCCACGACCTGCACCGGGTACTCGGCCGGCTCGTCGCGGACCAGCAGCAGTTCGTCGGCGTAGTACCAGCCGCCGGCGGTGGTGGTGGCCAGGATCAGGCCGGCCACGGTGATCGACCCGACGGCCACGTGGCGGGGCCAGCGCCGGGCCGCGGGCGCGCTGGCGGCGGCGTCGTCGGAGGCGGAACTCACGGCCGAAGTCTGACATGCCGGAGAACGCGATGAGCGCGCGACGGGTGGTGGTGCTGGACTACGGCTCGGGCAACCTGCACTCCGCGGTCCGCGCGCTGGAGCACGTCGGCGCTGACGTCACGCTCACCTCCGACCGCACGGCTGCGCTGGAGGCCGACGGGCTCGTCGTGCCAGGCGTGGGCGCCTTCGCTGCGTGTGCTGCGGGTATCCGGGCGGTGCGCGGGCACGAGGTCGTCAGCCGCCGGCTCGCCGGGGCCCGCCCGGTCCTCGGGGTGTGTGTGGGCATGCAGATCATGTTCGACCGTGGTGTCGAGCACGGCGTGGAGTCCGACGGGATCGGGGAATGGCCCGGTACGGTGGAGCGTCTGAACGCCGTCCCGCTGCCGCACATGGGGTGGAACACCGTCGAGGTCCCGCCCGGAAGCGTGTTGTTCGACGGTGTGGAGGGAGAGCGCTTCTACTTCGTGCACTCCTTCGGCGTACGGCGTTGGGAACTGGAGCGGTCCGGTCGGTTCGAGCCGCCTCGCGTGAGCTGGTCCGAGCATGGCGGCGACCGGTTCGTCGCGGCGGTCGAGAACGGGCCGTTGTCGGCGACCCAGTTCCACCCGGAGAAGTCCGGCGATGCCGGGCTCCGCCTGCTCGAGAACTGGGTGAGGGGTGTGTAGACCGTGACCACGTGGGATTCGCAAGCCTACGACCGCGATTTCGCGTTCGTCGCCGCCTACGGTGCCGAGTTGCTCGACTGGCTCAAACCGCAGCCGGGCGAGACCATTCTCGACCTGGGGTGCGGAACCGGTGATCTGACCGCACGCATCCTCGAGGCCGGCGCTACGGTGATCGGCCTCGACGCCGATCCGGCGATGATCGATGCCGCGCGAGCCCGGCTCGGCGACTCCGTGGAGCTGCGCGTGGCCGACGCGCACGACTTCAGCGTCGAACGACCTGTCGACGCGGTGGTCTCCAACGCCGCGCTGCACTGGATGCCGGCGCAGGTCGAGGTGCTCGGGTGCGTATCGGACGCGTTGGTCGACGACGGCCGGTTCGTCGCCGAGATGGGCGCTACCGGCAACGTCGCCGCCATCACCACGTCGGTCGACGAAGCCTGCCGCGAAGCGGGCCTGCCACCGCGGGTGTGGCCGTGGTTCTTCTCCTCGCCCGCCCAGTACGCGGCGATGCTCGAGGACGCCGGGCTCGAGATCCGGCAGCTCGACTTCTACGACCGGCCGACGAAGCTGGCCGGGGCCGACGGCTTGGCCAAGTGGCTGTCGATGTTCGCCTCCGACGTCATCAGCGATCTACCCGCCGAGGTGCTCGAACGCGCCGAGGAGAAGGCCCGGCCGACGTTGTGGCGCGATGGCGATTGGTGGGCCGACTACCGTCGGCTGCGGTTCCGTGCGATCAAGGTGGTCTCCTCATGAGCGAATTGGTGTTGTTGCCGGCCGTCGACGTCGCCGACGGCCAAGCTGTGCGGCTCGTCCAAGGTGCGGCCGGAACCGAGACGTCGTACGGCTCGCCCGTGGAGGCTGCGCTGGCCTGGCAGGCAGCGGGGGCCTCGTGGGTGCATCTGGTCGACCTCGACGCCGCGTTCGGCCGGGGTTCCAATCGGGAGCTGCTGGCCGAGGTCGTGGGCCGTCTCGACGTCGCGGTCGAGATGTCCGGCGGGATCCGGGACGACGAGTCGCTGCAGGCGGCTCTGGCCACCGGGTGCGCTCGGGTGAACCTGGGCACCGCCGCGCTGGAGGATCCCGACTGGACCGCTCGGGTCATCGCCGAGCACGGCGAGCGGATCGCCGTCGGCCTCGACGTACGCGGCACCACCCTGTCCGCGCGGGGCTGGACCCGTGACGGCGGCGACCTGTGGGAGGTCCTCGCCCGTCTCGACGCCGACGGATGTCCCCGCTACGTCGTCACCGACGTGAACAAGGACGGCATGCTGCGCGGGCCGAACCTCGAACTGCTCCGCCAGGTGTGTGCGCGTACCGACCGCCCGGTGATCGCCAGCGGGGGAGTGTCGAGCCTGGACGACATCGCCGCGTTGCGCGAGTTGGTGCCCGAAGGCGTCGAGGGCGCCATCGTGGGCAAGGCGCTCTACGCGGGGGCGTTCACGCTCGAAGAGGCGCTGAAGGTGGCGGCTGGATGACGCGGCGGATCTCGTCCGGTGCTCCGTGGGAGGCCGTCGTCGGCTACAGCCGCGCCGTCGCGGCCGGCGACCACGTCTGGGTGACCGGCTGCACGTCCATCGTCGACGGCGAGGTCGTGCACGAAGGTGATCCGTACGAGCAGACCAAGCAGGCCATCCGCAACGTCGAGTGGGCGCTGAATCAGGTGGGTGCCGGGTTGACCGACGTCGTGCGGACCCGGATCTTCGTCACCGACATCTCCCGGTGGGAGGAGTACGGCGCAGCGCACGGTGCCGCGTTCGGCGAGACCATGCCGGCGACGTCCATGGTCCAGATCAGCGCGCTGATCGACCCCCGGATGATGGTCGAGGTGGAAGCCGTGGCCTACCGTCCCGAGGTCGGGCGCGAGGTGGGGGAGCTGCTGTGAGTGTGGCGATTCGGGTGATCCCGTGCCTGGACGTCGATGCCGGCCGGGTCGTCAAGGGTGTGCGGTTCACCGATCTGCGCGACGCGGGCGACCCGGTGGAGCTGGCGCGGGTTTACGGCGCCGAAGGCGCCGACGAACTGGTCTTTCTCGACATCACCGCCTCCAGCGACGACCGCGAGACGACCTACGACGTCGTCTCGCGTACCGCTGAACAGGTGTTCATCCCGCTCACCGTCGGCGGTGGCGTACGCACGGTCGACGACGTCGACCGGCTGCTCCGCGCCGGGGCGGACAAGGTGGGCGTGAACACCGCGGCGGTGGCCCGTCCGGAGCTGGTCGACGAGATCGCCCAGCGATTCGGCGCGCAGGTCCTGGTGTTGTCCATCGACGCGCGACGAGGCGAGACCGAGTCGGGGTTCGAAGTGACGACGCACGGCGGGCGGCGCGGCACCGGCATCGACGCCATCGAGTGGGCGGCCCGAGCTGCTGAACTCGGCGCCGGTGAGATCCTGATGAACTCCGTGGACGCCGACGGCACTCGCGACGGCTACGACCTGGACATGTTGCGAGCCGTGCGCGCCGCCGTGGACGTTCCGGTGATCGCCAGCGGTGGGGCCGGCGACTTGGATCACTTTCCGCCCGCAGTCGACGCCGGGGCCGACGCCGTCCTGGCGGCGAGCGTGTTCCACTTCGGCGTGTTCAGCATCGGTGAGGTCAAGCAGGTTCTGGCCAAGGCCGGGCATTCGGTGCGCTGACGGGTTCGGGCGCGTAGCGCACGGGTCATGACGCCGGTGCGCCGGAGCGTCCCTCAGGGGTGTCGGTGCCGGTTGGTACCGTACACAACCGGACGGCCCACGAGCACGAGCAGCACTTTCTGTCGCGGACAGGCGCCGTGGTCACGATGCGGAGCAGAGAGCAGGAGCGGTGAGAGACGAGCGCCAGGCGACCCTGCGCGAGGGCCTGCGGGTGTTGCGGAGGGCTTTGCGCGACGAACCCCGCATCCTCGGCATCGCCATCGGCGGCAGCGCCGTCTACGGCATCATGACCGTCGCGTCGGCCGAGGTGATCGGTTGGGCGACCGACAACGTCATCGTTCCCGCCTTCGGTGAAGGCGACGCCGCGGCCGGAGCGCTGGCCGTGGCGGCCCTGGCGATCATCCTGACGGCCCTGTTGAAGTCCGCGGGCATGGCGGTGCGACGGTACTTCGCGGCCATCGGCCAGTACCGGCTGCAGGCGCGCTACCGCTACCGCGTCAGCCGCCAGTACCTGCGGCTTCCGTTGTCCTGGCACCATCGGCATTCCACCGGTACGTTGCTGTCCAACGCGAATGCCGACGTGGAGTCCTCGTTCTTCCCCATCGCGCCGCTGCCGTTCGCCCTCGGCGTCGTCGTCATGCTCGCCTTCGCCCTGGTGTCGATGTTTCTCGCCGACCCGCTGCTGGCGCTGGTGGGCACCCTCGTCTTCCCGGCCATCCTGTTGTTGAACTTCGTCTACCAGCGCCGGCTGTCGCCGCCGGCCACGCGGTCACAGGCGCTGCGCGCCGACCTGTCCGCGGTGGCGCACGAGTCGTTCGACGGCGCCACCGTCGTCAAGGCGATGGGTCGCGAGGCCGACGAGACCCGACGCTTCGCGGTCGTGGCCAACGACCTGCGGGACGCCAACGTCCAGGTGGGACGTATCCGGGGAGCCTTCGACCCGGCGCTCGAGGCGCTGCCCAACCTGGGCGTGCTGGCGGTGCTGCTGATCGGCTCCACGCGGGTGGTGAACGGCTCGCTGGAGGCCGGAACCCTCGTCCAGATCTCCTACCTGCTCACCGTCACCGCCTTCCCGATCCGCGCCATCGGCTTCGTCCTGGGCGAACTGCCGCGCGCGGTCGTGGGGTGGCGACGGGTGTCCGCCGTCCTCGACGCTTCGGACTCGCTGTCGTACGGGCCGAAACGGCTTCCCGCCGCAGACGGGCCTGCCCACGTCGGCGTCCACGACGTGTCGTACTCCTACGTCGACGACACCCCGGTGCTCGACGACATCACCCTCGACGTGGCGCCCGGGCGAACCGTGGCCGTGGTCGGATCCACCGGCTCCGGGAAGTCGACCTTGGCCGGGCTGCTGGTGCGCCTGGTCGACCCCGCCAGCGGTGCGATCGTGATCGACGGCGCCGACCTCCGCGACCTCGAGCACGGCGAGGTGGCGCGGGCCGTGGCGCTGGTGTTCCAGCAGCCGTTCATCTTCGAAGACCCGGTGCGCGACAACGTGACGCTCGGACGCGCGATGCCTGACGAGCACGTATGGGCCGCACTGCGCCTGGCCCAGGCCGACGGTTTCGTCGCCGAGCTCGACGGTGGCCTCGACGCCCCGATCGGTGAGCGCGGCGCGACGTTGTCCGGCGGGCAGCGCCAGCGCCTCGCGCTGGCCCGGGCGCTGGCTCGTGAGCCTCGGTTGCTCGTGCTCGACGACGCCACCAGCGCGGTCGACCCCGAAGTCGAGCGGCGCATCCTGGCCGGGCTGCGCGAGGCGTCGCTGCCGTCCACCGTCGTCGTCGTGGCCTACCGGCGCGCCACCATCGCGCTGGCCGACGAAGTCGTCTACGTGGCCGACGGCCGGGTCGCGGCCCGGGGCAGCCATACCGAGCTGTTGCGCGATTCGCCCGGCTACGCCGAGCTCATCACCGCCTACGAACGCGACGCCGCCGACCGAGCGGCCGCTGATCACGAGGCCGCACGTCACCTGGGGGACCGGGCATGAGCGCGACGTCCAAGCTGGGCGAGGCCACCGACGGCTCCGCGTGGAACACGCTGCGCCGCGGCCTGGCCCTGTCACCTGAGATCACCCAGGGCCTGGCCCTGACTCTCGTGCTCGCCGCGGTGGCCACGGCCGGGCGTGTCGTGGTGCCCATCGCCATCCAGCAGACGATCGACTCCGGAGTGAACGCGCCGGGCGGGCCTGACATCGCGTATGTGCGATGGATGCTCCTGCTTGCTGCTGTGGGTGTGGCCGTCACGGTGGCCGCGGCGTACTTCATGAACGTGCGCGTGTTCCGGGCCAGCGAGTCCGGCCTGGCCACACTACGGATCAAGGCATTCCGCCACGTCCACGACCTGTCGGTCCTGACCCAGGACACCGAGCGTCGCGGCTCGCTGGTCTCCCGGGTCACCAGCGACGTCGACACGATCTCCCGGTTCGTCCAATGGGGCGGACTGATCATGCTGGTCAGCATCGGCCAGCTCATGGTGGCCACGGTCATCATGACGATCTACTCGTGGCAGCTGACCATCCTGGTGTGGATCTGCTTCCTGCCGCTGTTCCTGGCGCTGCGGTACTTCCAGCGCAAGCTCTCCGCGGCCTACCTCGTCGTGCGCGAACGTGTCGGCGCCATGCTCGGGGCGATCTCGGAATCGGTCGTGGGGGCTCAGGCGGTACGCGCCTACGCGGTCGAGGCGCGTACGCAGCAGCGCATCGACGACACCGTCTCGGCCCACCGCGATGCCGCCATCCGGGCGCACAAGCTGGCTTCGGGGGCCTCGTCCACCGGCGAGCTGGTGGCCGGCTTCGCCAACGCCGCGGTCGTCGTGGTGGGTGTGCTGCTCGGCGTCGCCGGCGACATCACCCTCGGCCGGCTGGTGGCGTTCCTGTTCCTGGTCACGTTGTTCATCGCACCGGTACAAGTCGGTACCGAGGTGCTCAGCGAGGCCCAGAACGCCATCGCCGGCTGGAAGCGGGTGCTCGGCATTCTCGACACCCCCGCCGACGTCGCCGACCCCGGCGAGGACGGCGCCGAGCTGCCCCGAGGGCCGGTGTCCGTCCGCTTCGAGCGCGTCTCCTACGCCTATCCGAACGGGCCGACCGTGCTCCACGACGTCGACGTCAGCATCGCGCCGCGAACCCGCGTCGCCGTCGTCGGCGAGACCGGCTCCGGCAAGACGACGTTCGCGAAGCTGTTGACTCGGCTCATGGACCCGGTCTCGGGCCGGGTCGTGCTCGACGACGTCGACCTGCGCGACATCCGCTTCGCCTCACTGCGCGAACGGGTGGTGATGGTTCCGCAGGAAGGGTTCTTGTTCGACGACACCCTGGCGGCGAACCTGCGCTACGCCCGGCCCGAGGCCACCGACGACGATCTTCGTCGCGCGTTGGCCGACCTCGGGCTCGACGACTGGGCGAAGTCGTTGCCCGCGGAGTTGTCGACCCAGGTGGGCCAGCGGGGCGAGTCGCTGTCGGCAGGGGAACGCCAGCTGGTCGCGCTGGCGCGGGCCTATCTCGCCGATCCAGACCTGCTGGTGCTCGACGAAGCGACCAGCGCGGTCGACCCCGCCACCGAGGTGCGCCTCGCACGTGCCCTCGAAGGCGTCTCGCGCGGGCGCACGTCGGTGACGATCGCCCACCGGCTCTCCACGGCCGAGGCCGCTGACGAAGTGTTCGTCTTCGACCGCGGTCACCTGGTCGAACGCGGACCGCACGCCCAATTGGCAGCCGCCGGCGGGGTGTACGCCGAGTTGCACTCAGCCTGGGTCACCCAGGCCCGCTGACCGCACGAGTCAGCGCTGGGCGCCCTCGAGCGTCCCGGTGGTGGGCACACCTTCTTCGTACACGGTGCACACGAGCTCACGGTCGCCTTGGCCCCAGGATTCCTCGGTGGGCTGCAGCCACTTGATGTCCAACGAGGACTCCTGCCAGGCCATCCCGACGAAGGTCTCGAACTCCGGGATGCAGTCCTCCTGGACCTGAGTCTCGAAGGCGTCCTCGCCGGGGAACTCGCCGTCGGGGACTTCGAAGATCGCGTAGACCTCCTGGTCGTGCGGTTCGTCGCACGGTACGACATTGACGTTGCTGACTTCTTCGTCGGCCTGGAAGTCGCCGATGCAGTTGCCGACCTCGATGTCGAAGACGTCGGACTCTTCGCCGCCGGTCTGCTCGGCGTCGGTCTCCTCGTCGCCGGCGTCGGCGGCTTCGGTCTGCTCGCCCCCGGTCGATTCGCTGCTGGCGTCGTCCGAGTCATCGGAGCACGCGCTCAGGCTCAGGGCGGCGACGGCGCCGAGCGCCGCCATGGTCGTACGAATCGTGGACCTCACGATATGTGCTCTCCTTCGAAAATGTTCAACACCGTCGGCTGAGGCCGACAGGTCACCGATCGCCGCGCCGGATGCCACGCGGAGAACGGGGGTCGATGGGGCAGGGGTGATGCACCGGCACGGTACGTTGCGGACATCGGCGGGCACGGCACGGCCGGGTCAGCGACCGGCGCCTTCGAGTGATCCGGTGACCGGACCGGCAGGATCGTAGACCAGGCAGATCAGTTCCCGATCGCCCTGACTCCACGACTCCTCGGTGGGCTGTAACCACGTGTAGTCGAGCTCGGACTCCGGCCACGGCGTGCCCACGAACGTGGCGAACTCGGCTGCACACTCTTCCTGAGCTTGCTCCCGCAGCGCGTCGTCACCTGGGAAATCACCGTCGGGGATCTCGGCGCTGGCGAAGACTTCCTGCGCGTGTTCGTCGGCGCACGGCACGACCGCGACGTCGGTGACTTCGTTCTCGTCCTCGAAGTCGCCGACGCAGTCACCGACCTTGACGTCGAAAATGTCGGCCGCGCCCGCCGACTCGGTCACCTGGCCCGACTCGTCACGCTGCGGCTCGTCGCCGTCGTCGGAGCAGGCGGTCAGCGACAGGGCGACGACCGCACCCGCGACTGCGGCGAGGGTGCGGATCGTACGTGCCACGGGTGTGCACTCCTTCATGTCCCGGAGTCTCAAGAATCGCAGATGTACCCAATCACGGCACCCTAGCCCGGCCATGGGGCGTCCACGATGCGAACCTCCGATGAAGTGCGCGCGAATCAGCGGCAGCAGTGCCGGGAGCCGGGCGACGTACCTGCCGAGCCTCAGGGACAATGGACTGATGCCCGACCTCGAGCCCACCATAGCTGCCCGGCTCAGACCGACATCCGACGGCCTGATCGCCGCCGTCGTGCAGCAGCACGACACCGGCGAAGTGCTGATGCAGGCATGGATGAACACCGAAGCGTTGCACCTCACCCTGACCACCGGGCGAGCGACCTACTGGAGCCGCAGCCGGCAGAGCCTGTGGGTCAAGGGCGAAACGTCGGGCCATCGGCAATGGGTACGCGAGGTGCGCCTCGATTGCGACGGCGACACGGTCTTGGTCAAGGTCGACCAGGAAGGCCCGGCCTGTCACACCGGCACCAGGACCTGTTTCGACGACGGCCTGCTCGAAGCCACCGTGGCGCCCCGAGCGGAAGGTGGGACCTCGTGAGCCGTCTCGACGCGTCGCCGGGACTGGAGGAGTTCCGGTTGCTGGCGAAAGAACGCCGGGTCATTCCCGTGGTGCGAAGGCTGCTGGCCGACGGCGAGACGCCCGTGGGGGTGTACCGCAAGCTCGCCGCCGACCGGCCGGGCACCTTCCTGCTCGAATCGGCCGAGCACGGTGGCGTGTGGTCGCGCTATTCGTTCGTGGGCGCGCGCTCGGCCGCCGTGCTCTCTGAGCGCGATGGCCAGGCGGTCTGGCACGGAGAGCCACCAGTCGGGTTGCCCTCCGGCGGCGACCCGTGGGAAGCGCTACGCGGCACTCTCGAGGCTTTACGCAGTGAGCGGATGCCGGACCTGCCGCCGCTGACCGGCGGGCTCGTCGGATTCGTCACCTATGACGCCGTGCGCCGGCTCGAGCAGCTACCAGAGACCACCGTCGACGACCTCCAGCTGCCCGAGATGGCGTTCTTGCTGGCCACCGATATCGCGGTGCTCGATCACGACGACGGCACGGTCCTGCTGGTCGCCAACGCCGTCAACTGGGACGATCGCGACGAGCGGGTCGACGAAGCCTGGCGCGACGCCGTACGTAGGCTCGACCGGATGACCGCCGAGCTGGCCGCGCCCACGCCGTCGTCGGTGGCCTCCTACGAGCCCGCCGTGGTCGCCGAGCATCGCAGCGCGACCCCCAAGGAAGACTTCCTGGCCGCGGTGGAGCGGGTCAAGGAGGAGATCCGCGCCGGCGAGGCTTTCCAGGTCGTCATCTCGCAGCGGTTCTCCACGCCGACCACGGCCGAGCCGGTCGACGTCTACCGGATCCTGCGTCGCGACAACCCGAGCCCCTACATGTATCTGGTCCGCCTGCCAGGCCCCGACGGCGGCGAGGACGGCGCGTACTCGGTGGTCGGCTCCAGCCCGGAGGCCCTGGTCAAGGTCAATGGCGACCGGGTCATGACGCACCCGATCGCCGGTACCCGGTGGCGCGGGGAGACTCCGGAGGCCGACGCGGCGCTGTCCGAGGAACTGCTCGCCGACCCGAAGGAACGGGCCGAGCACCTGATGCTGGTCGATCTCTCGCGCAACGATCTCGGCCGGGTGTGTGCGCCGGGCAGCGTCGAGGTGGTCGACTTCATGACGGTGCGCCGGTACAGCCACGTCATGCACATCGAGTCGACGGTCGTCGGCCGGCTGCGCGCCGACCGCAGCGCGCTGGACGTCTTGGCAGCCTGTTTCCCCGCCGGAACGCTGTCCGGTGCACCGAAGGTCCGGGCGATGGAGATCATCGACGAGCTCGAGACGACCCGGCGCGGCGTCTACGGCGGGGTGGTCGGGTATCTGGACTTCGCCGGCGACCTCGATGTCGCCATCGCGATCCGGACGGCGCTGATCCGCGACGGCGTGGCCTACGTCCAGGCCGGTGCCGGGATCGTGGCGGACTCCGACGCCGAGGCGGAATGGCAGGAGTCGCGGAACAAGGCTGCCGCCGCGCTGCGCGCCATCGCCGTGGCCGGCACGATCCGGCCCGTCGACGCCCGACCGGCTGATTCGTCGTGACACAACGCAGGCAATATCTCGCCACGCTGCTGCTGCTCGCGGCCGGCGGGGTGCTCGGCTTCGCCGCGGCCTCCCGGCCGTGGGGATCGGCACGGATGCCGTCGTCGCTGTCGCAGGCCACCGAGGTCACGGTGTCCGGCAGCGACCTGTCGCCGGTGGCGCCGGCGCTGTGCCTGGTCGCGTTGGCCGCGGTCGTCGCCATCCCGGCGGTGCGCCGGACCGGGCGACGAGTGGTGGGCTCCATCCTGGCCGTGCTGGGCTGCGGGTTGGTGGTGGTCGCCGGCCAGGCTCTGCTCGATCTGGACGAGCGGGTGCACACCTGGGTGGCCGACAGTCCCGGCCTGACCGGAACCGTCGACGAGGTCTCGGTGGCACCCTGGTGGCCGGTGGCGCTGGCGGTCGCGGGGATCATGATTCTCGCCGCGGGGGTGTCGACGGTCGTTCGCGGCCCGAGCTGGCCGTCCATGGGGGCGCGATACGAGCGCCCGGGCGCTTCCGGCCCCGAGCGCTCCGCCGGCTCGGACGAGGCGGCACCGGATCCGCGGCAGGCCTGGGATGCCCTTGATCGCGGTGACGACCCGACCTGAACGCGCCGGGTGGACGGCATCCGGCACAATGAGTATCAGGATGGCGGCACGCTGACGAACGTCGACAGGGAGTTGTGATGGCGTATAACAGCCACGGCCACACGCCGGCGGCTTGGACCACCGTGATCATCGTTTTCGTGGCTTTCACGATCGGGTCCCTGGCTGTCGTACTGCAGAACTGGCCGCTGTTCTGGATCGGTGGCGTGGCGCTCGCCGCAGTCGGCGGCATCGTCGGCAAGATCATGCAGATGATGGGCCTCGGTCAGTACGGCCCGCAGGCCGAGGACCGTGCGAGTGTCAACCCCGGGGCGGCTGAGGACACCGGCGGGTAAGCGATGACGCCCCGCCCCGGCCGAACGCCGGCGGGACGGCCGACGAACAGGCCGCCGCTGGTGTCGGTGGGTGGGGTCACACTCGATACGACGAACCGCCGCGTCAGCACGCCTGCCGGCGGCGAGTCGTCGTTGACGCCGTTGCAGGCGGCGCTGCTGGCGCACCTGATGAGCCGTTGTGGCCGGGTGTGCTCGCGCGAGGAGTTGATGTGTCAGGCGCTGGGCTACCCGGCGCCGGTCGGCACCCGCACCGTCGACGTCCACATCGCGACGTTGCGGAACAAACTCGGCGGGGCGCTGGCGATCCGGTCGGTGCGCGGTGTGGGATACACCCTCGAGACGCGAGCCGACCGATGATCCCAGGCGCGGTGCGGGGGCGTGCGGGAGCATGAGACCTGTCGGTGCTGGTTGGTGCGGGTGCGCCGAGCAGAGGACCGGGGGGCGTCATGCCGCCGGATCGGACGTGGCTAGTCTGGACCGGCCAGACCAATCGATCAGTGCGAGGACTGGAGGGCGGACATGAGCGTTCTCGACGAGATCCTCGGGGGTGTGCGTGCTGATCTTGCCGAGCGGGAACAGCGTGTTCCCCTCGACGAACTCAAGGCGATGGCGGCCAAGCAGCCGCCGGCACGTGATCCCTTGCCCATGCTCCGTTCGCCGGGTGTCTCCGTCATCGCAGAGGTGAAACGCGCGAGCCCGTCCGGTGGTTCCCTGGCCGAGATCCGCGATCCAGCGGCGTTGGCCGGCGATTACGAGTCCGGGGGAGCGGCAGCCATCAGCGTGCTGACCGAGCAGCGCCGATTCGGGGGCAGCCTCGACGACCTGCGCGCGGTTCGTGCCGCGGTCGATACCCCGGTGCTGCGCAAGGACTTCGTCGTCACCAGCTACCAGCTCTGGGAGGCCCGGGCGCACGGTGCCGACCTGGTGCTGCTCATCGTGGCGGCGCTGGAGCAGATCGCGCTGGTGAGCCTCGTCGAGCGGGCCGAATCGATCGGTCTGACGCCGCTGGTCGAAGCGCACACCGCCGACGAGATCGCGCGCGCGGCCGATGCCGGCGCGAAGATCATCGGCGTCAATGCGCGTGATCTGCGCACGCTCGACGTCGACACGACGACGTTCGAGCGGCTGGCGCCGACGGTGCCCGACGGGGTGGTGAAGATCGCCGAATCCGGCGTCAAGTCGCCCCGCGACGTCATCGAGCTCGCTCGGGCCGGAGCTGACGCCGTGCTGGTCGGCGAGTCGCTCGTGAAAGGCCGCGACCCGCGCTCCGCTGTCGCTGATCTGGTGGCCGCCGGAGCGCACCCCGCCCTCAACCGCGGCAGCCAGCCCTGACCCTGACGCGTGCCAGCAGGCGCCACGCCGCCCCGCCCGCCAGCACGGCGTCAGGACATCAGCGGTAGGTGTGCTCGTCCGCGGGGAACGACCCGGCCACGACCTCGTCGGCGAACGCCTTCGTGGCGTCGGTGAGCGCACCACGCAGGTCGCCGTACGCCTTGACGAACCGCGGTAAGCGGCCGCTGCGCAGCCCGGCCATGTCCTGCCACACCAGCACCTGTGCATCACAGTCCGGCCCGGCGCCGATGCCCACGGTCGGGACGGCGAGGCGCTTGGTGATCTCGGCTGCGGTGTGCGCCGCGACCATCTCGAGGACGACGGCGAACGCGCCGGCTGCCTCCAAAGCCTCGGCCGAGGCGATGAGCGCATCGGCGTCCGGGCCGCGGCCTTGGACGCGATAGCCGCCGATGGCATTCACGCTTTGCGGCGTGAAGCCGATGTGCGCCATCACCGGGATGCCGGCCTCGACGATGCGCCGAACCGAATCGGCCACCGCCAGCCCGCCCTCGAGCTTGACGGCCTGGACCCCGGTCTCCTTCATGACACGGATGGCCGTGCCGAGAGCCTGTTCGGAGCTGACCTGGTACGTGCCGAACGGCAGGTCGCACACCACCAGCGCCTGCGTGGTCGACCTCGTGACTGCACGCGCCAGCGGGATGAGCTCGTCGAGCGTCACCGGCACCGTGTCGGGGTGCCCGAAGACGTTGTTGCCGGCTGAGTCGCCGACGAGCAGCACCGGGATGCCCGCCTCGTCGAACACCTCCGCGGTGTACATGTCGTACGAGGTCAGCATGGGCCAGCGTTCGCCGCGCTCCTTGGCCGCCAGCAGATCTCGGATGGTCACCCGGCGGGAGCGTTGGCCGCCGTACAGTGCCGCGGTTTCGTGCGTCATCGCAGGACTCCTTCGATGTCTCGAGGCCCGGGATTCGGGTCCCCTAACATGAGCAATTCTCGCACGATAGGGTCCGATATGACGTGGCGTCGCAGGGTCGCCACCTCGTACAGGACCGCCGAGCACGTTCGATGTTCGGCAGGAGGGGCTGGTCAATGGCTGACGCGTGGCTTCGAAACGCGATCGCCGAAGCCGTCGGCACGATGGCTTTGGTGTTCGTCACACTCATGGCTCTCGGCGTGAGTGGGATGGCCACACCCTCGATCTTGGCCTATGGCTTCATCGTGGCAGCGCTCGTCGCGTCGCTGGGACACGTCTCCGGCGGGCATTTCAACCCCGCCATCACTCTGGCGATGCTTCTGGCACGCAAGATCGACCCGCTCGGGGCGGCGGTGTACTGGGTGGGCCAGTTCGCCGGTGCGGCGGTCGGCGCGCTCGTGGTGATGCTGGCGGTCGACGAGGAGGGGGTGGCCGCGGGAACGCCCGCGATCAACGAAAACCTCGTCAACGTCGGGGGAGCGATCACGCTCGAGGCGGTCGCGACGTTCATTCTCGTTCTCGTCTTCTTCGGCACGGTCGTGGACGAGCGGGCGCCGCTGTCGGTGTACCCGTTCGCCATCGGCGGCGTCATCATCGCCGGCAACGCCGCGCTGCTGCCCACGACCGGTGGCGCGCTGAACCCTGCCCGTGGCTTCGGCCCGGCCGTGGTCAGCGGCGAGTGGGACGCCGTGGCGGCGTGGCTGGCCGGGCCGCTGATCGGCGCCGTCCTGGCCTGGGCGGTCTACGCCTTCGTGATCGCCGAGCGGCAGTCGTCGAAGAACACCTTCCCCCAGCCGGTGCCGCCGCCAGGTCCGTCGCTCCTGCCCTGACGCCGCGGACGTCCTGACAACTGCCGCGGGGGCGTCCCGACGTTTGCCGCGGGGGCGTCTTGACGTCAGGCCCGAGACGTCAGGACGCGGCCGGCGGCGGTGGCGGCTGGCTGAAGCGTCCGCTCGCCCGCGCCCCGGCGCTCGTGACCTGCTCGCGCCACTGGCTGGTGATGGGCAGGCGACGGTCGCGGCCGAAGTTGCGGCCGGTGATCTTCGGCCCCGGCGGGTACTGCCGGCGCTTGTACTCCGCGGTGTCGACCATGCGCAGCACCTTCGAGACGACGTCGGGGTCGAACCCTGCGGCGTGCAGCTCCGTGGGGCCGCGGTCCTGTTCCACGTAGTGGTCCAGGATCTGGTCCAGCAGCGTGTAGTCGGGCAGTGAGTCCGAGTCGAGCTGGCCGGGACGCAGCTCGGCGCTGGGCGGCTTGTCGATCGAGGACTGGGGGATCGGCGGCACCTCGCCGCGGTTCTCGGCGGCCTCGTTGCGCCACCGCGCCAGCTCCCACGTCCAGGTCTTCGGCACGTCCTTCAACGGGGCGAAGCCGCCCACGGCGTCGCCGTAGATCGTGGAGTACCCGACGGCCAGTTCGGTCTTGTTGCCGGTGGCCAGCACCAGGTGGCCCTCTTCGTTGGACAGCCCCATCAGCGTCATGCCCCTCACCCGGGCCTGCAGGTTCTCTTCGGCCAACCCGGTGAGCTGGATGTTGTCGAGAAACGCGCGCACCATCGGAGCGATCGGCACGATCCGGAACCGTAGTCCGGTCCGGTCGGCCAGGTCCTGGGCGTCGGTCTTCGAGTGGTCAGAGGAGTACGAGCTCGGCATCGAGATGCCGTGGACGTTGTCCGCACCGACGGCGTCGACGGCCACGGCCGCGGCGAGCGCGGAATCGATCCCACCGGACAGCCCGAGGATCACCGAGGTGAACCCGTTCTTGGCGACGTAGTCGCGCAGACCGGTCACGAGCGCGGCGTATATCTCGGCGTGATCGGACAGGCGCGGAGCGATCGCGCCCGGCTCGGGCGGGTATTGGGGCAGCGGCGCGGTGGTCAATGTCGTCCGCAGCACTTCGAAGCCGGCGATCTGCTCGCGGCTCATGCCCCAAGGTTCCGGTGCCGACGCCGTGGCCTGGGGCAGGGTCAGATCGGCGATCAGGCACCCGTCCTCGAATTGCGGCGCGCGGGCCAGGAGCTCGCCGTCGGCGCCGACGATGAGCGAGTCGCCGTCGAAGACCAGCTCGTCCTGCCCCCCGACCAGGTTGACGTAGGCCAGCGTCGCCTCGGCCGCCATCGCGCGGCGCGCGGCCAACTCCAAGCGGGTGTCGTCTTTCTTCTGCTCGTACGGCGATCCGTTGATCACCAACAACAGCCCAGCTCCGGCCTCGCGAGCCACCGACACCGGACCGCCTTCACGCCAGATGTCTTCGCACACCGCCAGCGCGACGTCGACGCCGTGCAGCCGGAACACGCCGAGGTGATGGCCCGGCACGAAGTATCGGGACTCGTCGAACACGCCGTAGTTGGGCAGGTGGTGCTTCGCCTGACGCGACACGACCCGGCCGCCGTAGAGCACGGCGACGGCGTTTTGCGGTGACCCCTTCGGCACCCCGAGGGTCGTCGTGCCCGCGGCCGACTCGTCGCGGTCCAGGTACCCGACGACGACGGCGGTCGACCCGAGCCCTTCGGCGTCGAGGCGCGCGGCCAGCGCCTCGACCGCAGTGCGGGAGGCGTCGACGAACGAGGCGCGAAGGGCGAGGTCCTCCACCGGATACCCAGTGAGCGCCATCTCCGGAAACGCCACCAGATGTGCGTGCTGGCCGGCGGCGTGTGCCGTCGTCTGGACGATGAGATCGGCGTTGGCGTCGAGAGCACCGACCGTGCTGTTGATCTGGGCGAGGGCGATTCTGATCTGCGGCACGAGTGTGAGCCTAACCGTCGTTCTGGCCGGATCGGCCGCCAGCTTTGACGACGTCGGCATCTTCGGGTTACCCGGACGGTCCGCGGTGAGGCACACTGGCGCCGTGGAGAAGCAGCAGCAGTTCGTCCTCAGGTCGCTGGAAGAGCGGGACATTCGATTCGTCCGGCTGTGGTTCACCGATGTGCTGGGCTTTCTCAAGTCCGTCGCGGTGGCCCCGGCCGAGCTCGAGAACGCCTTCGCCGAGGGCATCGGCTTCGACGGCTCGGCCATCGAGGGGTTCGCCCGGGTCTATGAAGCCGACATGCTGGCCAAACCGGATCCGTCGACGTTTCAGGTGCTGCCCTGGCGCGGCGGTACCCACGGCACGGCGCGCATGTTCTGCGACATCCTGATGCCCGACGGGTCGCCGTCATACGCCGATCCGCGTCACGTGCTCAAACGGGCCTTGAGCCGGGCAGCTGAGCAGGGGTTCACCTTCTACACCCATCCCGAGGTCGAGTTCTTCGTCTTCAAGGAGCAGCCGGAACCCGGTGAGGTGCCGGTGCCGGTCGATGCCAGCGGCTTCTTCGACCACACCGCCCACGGGGTCGCGCAGGACTTCCGCCGCGACACCATCACCATGCTGGAGGAGATGGGCATCTCGGTGGAGTTCAGCCACCACGAGAACGCCCCGGGCCAGCAGGAGATCGACCTGCGCTATGCCGACGCGCTGGCGACCTCGGACAACCTCATGACGTTCCGGGCGGTCGTGCGCGAGGTGGCGTTGTCACAGAACCTGTACGCCTCGTTCATGCCCAAACCGTTCACCGAGCATCCAGGCTCGGGCATGCACACCCACGTCTCGCTGTTCGAGGGCGACCGCAACGTGTTTCACGAGCCCGGCGCGCAGTACCAACTGTCCAAGACCGCACGCGCGTTCATCGCCGGGCTGCTGCGCCACGCGCCGGAGATCACCGCGGTCACGAACCAGTGGGTCAACTCCTACAAGCGCCTCCAGGGCGGCGGCGAAGCGCCGGCGTACGTCTGCTGGGGGCACAACAACCGCTCCGCGCTGGTCCGGGTGCCGATGTACAAGCCGGACAAGGGCCAATCCGCGCGTGTGGAGATCCGTTCCGTCGACTCCGCCTGTAACCCCTACCTCGCCTATGCGGTGATTCTCGTCGCAGGCCTCAAGGGCATCGAGGAAGGCTACGAGCTCCCGCCGGGCGCTGAAGACGACGTCTGGGCGCTGACCGACCGGGAACGCCGCGCCATGGGCATCGACCGGCTGCCGGCGTCTCTGGACGAGGCCATCCATGCGATGGAAAACTCCGAACTGGTCGCCGAAACCCTCGGCGAGCACGTCTACGAGTTCTTCCTGCGCAACAAGCGCGCCGAGTGGGACGAGTACCGGTTGCAGGTCACTGCGTACGAGCGCGCCAAGATGCTGCCCGTGCTCTGACGACATTGTTCGGCAGCGCTTCGCCCTGGGGTCAGGGGCGCTGCCTGGCTGGTTGGCTTGTGTTGTGGGGCTGGTTGGACGATGCCGCAGGCCGTGATGATCGTCGTGGGACCGTGAGCCGCTGAGGTTGCGGGCGATTTCTGCCTCATGATCACCTATGGCGCGTGATCATGGGGCAGTAGTGGGCGGGTGTGGTGCTGTGTCGCGGGATCATGAGGCGCTTTTGGCGTTATGGCGCTGCTACTGCCTCATGATCTATCCAGGGGTGGCGGCTAGTGCCTCATGATCACTTATGGCGCGTGATCATGAGGCAGTAATGGGAGGGTGCTTCTTGCGCGAGGCCGTGGGACCGTGAGCCGATTCGCCGGGTCGTGATGATCGTCGTGGGGGAATCTGCCGTTATGGTGCGCGATTTCCAGCATGACGATCTTCACGACTGCTTTGGCGGGCTGTTTCGCGCCTGATCCGGCACGACGATCTTCACGACCCACCAGGACCGCTTCCACGCCCGATCTCGGGACAGACAGCGATCGGCCCCTCGGCGCAACCCCAATGTGGGCCGAGACTACGCCGCCGCCCGGCGAGACACACCAGGTCACGAGTTCCTCCGGTGCGCCCAGCACGCGACGAGCTTCACCCAGCCCCCTTGACGGATCACGATCCGCCCCGATATTGATGTGAAATCGATTGCTCACCCTGATCGGAGCGCCATGCCTCGTCCCGTGCACGTCGTCCCCGTCTCCCTCGTCGCCGCTTCGGCGCTGATCGCCGCGTGGCCGCCAGCAGGTCCGGGCGACGGCGGGTCAGCCGAGGTATCCGAGGCGCCACCGAGTGCATGGGAGGGGACGCTGCGCATGGACCCGCACGAGCGGTTCGGCACCGACAGCGACGGCGATCTGTGGCCGTCGTGTTGGTCCGATGACGGCAATCTCTATGCGGCCTGGGGCGACGGCAAGGGCTTCGACCTCGATGGCGAGTTCTCCGACATCGGCGTCGCGCGGATCTCCGGCGAGCCGGGAGATCTGGCCGGCGTCAACCTCGCCCAGGGCGACGACGTGGGGCCGATCTGGGCGGAATCGGGCTACAACCGCAAACCGACCGGCATGGTGTGCGTCGGCGACACCATCCACCTGGCGGTGCAGGATCTCGCCCTGGACTTCAACGATGTCCCCAACGCCACCATCGTGACGTCCACTGACGGCGGCCGGACGTGGACCTGGGACGAGGACGAGCCGATGTTCGACGACCACACGTTCACGACGATGTGGTTCGCCGACTTCGGCCAGGGCGGTGAGTGGGCGCCGGACGACTACGTGTACGTCTACGGCCTGGACGGCAACTGGCGCGACTCCTTCAACGACCGCGTGGATGATCCGGCAGACGTCTTTCTCGCCAGAGTGCCGCGAGACAAGGTCGCCGACCGCGGCGCTTGGCGCTTCTACGCCGGGACGAAGGGCCCGCACGGCAAGCTGCGCTGGTCGGACAACATCGACGAGCGCCGCCCGGTGCTGCACGACACCAGGCGGGTTTATCAGCAGATGCTCGAGGCTGGCTTCGCCCACGACATGACGGTGCTCAGCCAGGGGCACGTGCTGTACAACGAGCCGCTCGGACGTTACCTCTACACGTCGTGGACCGAGTACACGCTGGAGATGTACGAGTCGCCGACCCCCTGGGGGCCGTGGAGCCGGATGTCCAGCCACGACTTCGGCGGTTACCCCTGGGGACCGGAGCAGCACGCCGGCTATGGCGCCACGATCCCGTCGAAGTTCCTCTCCGATGACGGGCAGACGATGATGTTGCAATCCAACGTGTGTCCGTGCGCCCCGTCGGGCACGCCGGTCTACCGCTACTCGCTACGGCAGGTGGACCTTGTTCCCAACCGTGGCGGCGAGGCGACGAACGAGCTCGGCGGCGGCAATCTCGCCGCGCCGGAGTCCGAGGCGGTGGCGGTGTCGAAATCGGTGAACCAGGGCGATCTGGCCGCGTTGAACGACGGCTCTACTGATGTCAGCCTCGACGACTACGACGTCGAGCTCAAGCGAGAGTCGTGGTGGGGCTACACCTGGCCGGAACCGAAGCGGATGAACCGCGTCGTCTACACCACTGGCGAAGTGAGCGATCACGACGGCGGCTGGTTCCTCGGCCGGCCTCGGGTGCAGGTGCGCCAGGACGGCGTCTGGACCGACGTCGACGGACAGCTCACCGATCCGGTCTACCCGGGCCGGCACACTGTGGGCTCGACCCAGGAGTTCACCGTCACCTTCCCCGAGACCGTGGGCGACGGCGTGCGCGTCATCGGCGTTCCCGGCGGTGACCTGGCCTATTCCTCCATGTCCGAGGTGGCTGTGTACTACGACCTCGCGCTGATCGATGGCGGCTTCGAAGGTCAGAGTGGCGGCCTCGGCGGCGCGTGGTCGTTCGAGGGCGGCGCAGCGCACGGAATCGACGGCAACGGCTCACATTCACACACCGGCGAGCGGAATGCGTGGGTGCGCACGTCCGAGCCGCTCGGAACCCAGGTCCTCACGCAGACCGTCAGCGTCGAGCCGGGGTCCACGCTCGACCTGTCGGCTTGGGTCCGCACCTCCGACGTCGTCGAGACTGTCCGCCTTGGCGTGCGCTTCGACGGCGGCGAGCAGATCGAGACGTTCCCGGGCGTCGCGGAGTGGGTGTACACGCAGCGTTCGACGTCGGTCGCCGTGCCCGACGACGTCTCGTCGATCACCGTGGTCGTGGGGTACGACGCCGACGGCGGCGATGCCATTCTCCAGGTCGACGACGTGAGCTTGAGCGCCACGCAGTGACGACCCGATGCACTAGGTTCGGGTGCCGTGACCCGGATGAAGTGGCGAGCGAGCGTGTTAGGCGCCGTCTCGGGGAGGGGA
>JAJYTA010000054.1 GCA_021793295.1 Actinomycetes bacterium | reverse complement strand
GTCACGGCCGCCATGATGTCGATGATCGGCTTGGCGGCCAGGCCCGGTACCGACGTGCTCCCGATGTGCTCGATAGCCAGGAACACGCCGGGCAAGGCAGCGTCGACCTCTGCACACACCGATGCCGCGAGCTCTGGCCAGGACGGGTCGTATTCGCGTACCTCGATTGTCACGCGCGGGCACGTTACCGGCCGCTTTCCGACGTTCACAAGGCAAAATAGGCGTCATGGCCGACGTCAGGTACGGCTCGCTCGCCGCGCCGGGCAGCGTCAACGAGGACTACCTCGTGGCCGGGCCCACGTGGGCTTTCGTACTCGACGGCGCGACCGCGCCGGCCGGAGTCGACAGCGGTTGCCGCCACGACGTCCGCTGGCTCGTGGAGCATCTTGCCGCCCACCTCGCCGTCCCACTGACGCTGGGCACTTCGGCTCCGCTGACCGACGTGCTCGCCGATGCCATCGCGGCGACCCGCGGCGATCACGAGGCCACCTGCGACCTCGACAATCCCGACAGTCCGTCGTCGACGGTGGCGATCCTGCGGAGGCGAGGCAACGCCGTCGATCACCTGGTGTTGGCCGACTCGGCGGTCGTGCTGGACATCGGCGGTGACGTCCGATGCGTCACCGACGATCGGCTGGACCACCTGCCCAGCTACACCCCAGACGTCGTTGCGGCCCACCGCAATCGTCCAGGCGGCTTCTGGGTCGCCTCCACCTCGCTCGACGCGCCGTACGAAGCGATCACCGGCTCTTCGCCCGCATCCGACGTTCGGCGTGCCGCGGTGGTGACGGACGGCGTGATGCGTTACGTCGAGTTGCTCGGGCTGGGCGATTGGGCCGACTTGCTCGACGACCTGGGGTTCGAGGGGCCGTACGGCGTCATCGCCCGGATCCGCGCCGCCGAGGAGGCCCGCTTCGGGACCGACCCACGCGGACCGACCGGCAAGCGGATCAAGAAGCACGATGACGCCACGGCCGCATACGTGCTCATGGAGCACACCTGACCTGGCCCGGGTTCGGCCGATTTCGCTGGTCGTGAAGATCGTCGTGTGCGGAGGTGCCGGTTTCCAGCCGGTCGTGAAGATCGTCGTGCGCGGAGGTGCCGGTTTTCAGGGGGTCGTGAAGATCGTCGTGTGCGGAGGTGCCGGTTTTCAGGGGGTCGTGAAGATCGTCGTGTGCCGCAGAGCCGATTTCCCCGGTCGTGAAGATCGTCGTGGGAACAAACGCGCACTATAGCGGCAATTTCCGGCACGACGATCTTCACGACCACCACGCCGGCTGAGGTCGCTGGTGCGACCGCCGCGGCGCCGGAGCCGGACACTGGCGGCGCTGTCAGGAAAAACCGTTTACTTCGCTATCTGCGCAGGTCAGGCCACAGGTCGCCAACGGTCGAAGCAACGCAAGGGTTGACAGATCCGCCCACGCTAGTAAAAGGTTTTTCCCGACCAACTCAGACACCCCAGCCGACCACCACAGCCCAGCTCCGACCGCAGCCCGACCCCAACCCAGCCAAGCCCCGACCACAGCCCGGACGAAGCCCGACCACCCATCCGACCCAGCCCAACGCCACACCCCTCCGCACCCTCGACCGTGGAGTTGCAGATGACCGTTGACCTTCGCGTCCTGTGCTGGGATCACCCCAGGTGTACGGGACCGATGGCCGCCGTCGCTTCGGCCTACACCGCGGTGCGCCCGGATGTGACCGTGCACTGGGGTACTCGTCCGCTGGCGATGTTCAACGACCAGCCGGTGTGGGAGGCCGACGACGGGTACGACCTGATTTTCCTGGACCACCCGATGACCGGCGCGATCGCGCAACGGCGCGCGCTGGTGCCGATCGACACCGTCCTGCCGGCGAGCGTGCTGCAGCGCATCGCGGACGAGAGCATGGGCGCCGGCCACGCCAGCTACCGCTGGGCCGGTCATCAGTGGGCGCTGGGTGTGGACACCACGTCACAGGTGGCCGCTCACCATCAGACCCGCCTCGGCGCACTCGGGGCGCAGGTCCCCCGCACCTGGGACGACGTGCTGGCACTGGCGTCGTCAGCCCCCGGGTCGGTGGCGTTGCCGCTGTATCCCAGCGACGCCATGTGCAGCCTGATCTCGCTGTCGGCCAACGCCGCCCTCGCGGCCGGAAGCCCTCCGGACTGGCTGCACCGCGACGGCGTCGAGATGCTGGTCGAGCTGGTCCGGCTGGTCGATGCGAGCTGCTTCGACCTGAATCCGCCCCGGCTGCTGGAGCACATGCGCCAGGACGGGCGCATCGCGTACGTGCCGTACGTGTTCGGTTACGCCGATCTGGCCCGGCCGCCGTTGGCGTTCACCGACGTGCCCGGACTCGACGGTGTCTCGCGCGGTGCCGTGCTCGGCGGTGCCGGGCTGGGTGTCTTCCCGTCCAGCTCGGCCGTGGACGACGCCGCCGCCTTCGCCGCGTGGTGCATGTCCACGGACGTGCAGCGCGACGTGCTGGTACCCGCCGGCGGCCAACCGGGTAACCGGCTCGCCTGGGAGGCACCTGGCCAAGACTCCGCGACGCGGCACTACCTGATGGCCACCCGCGCCAGCGTCGAACACGCCTACGTCCGCCCTCGCGACCCTTGGTGGCCGGAGTTCCAGCGCGAGGCCGGCCAGCAATTGGTGCGCATGCTCCGGGGAGGACCCGAGCACAGTGCCGCAGCCATCGAAGCCGAGCTGCGTGAGCTCGCCGAACGTCATCGCAGCCAAACGCCGTCCGCTGCGCAGGTGCGGTCATGAACGACACGTCGCCAGCCATCGGCACGCCTTGGGTCGACGACGTATCCGCGCTGGTCGCCGACGTGGCACCGGGAACGCGGCTGGGCGTGAGCGGTTTTCACTTCACCCGGGCCCCAGTGGCGGCGCTGCTCCAACTCGCCGAAACCGGCGCCGGGCAGCTGCACTACATCGCCTGGGGCGGCGGGTTGCCGCTGGAGATTCTGCTCGACCGCGGCCTGGTCGCCCGGGCGAGTCTGTGCTTCTCCAGCCTCGACGTCCTCGGCCCGGCGCCGAGGTTCCGCCGCGCCGTCGAATCCGGTGAGCTCGAGCTGGACGAATGGACCGCGCTCGGCATGATCAACGGCTTCCGAGCCGCCGGTGAGAACCTGGCCTTCGAGATTCTGCAGGAGCCGGCCGGTTCGTCGCTCACCACCGGCTTCAGCCGCCCGGTCCCCGATCCGTTCGCCGACGGCATGACGACGCCCACGGTGGCCGTACCCCCGCTGCCGCTGGACGTGCTGCTCCTGCACGCCCAGCGCGCCGACGACGACGGCAACGTCGAGATCGCCGGTGCGCGGGGGCTGGACATGTCGGCCGTGTTCGCAGCCAGGCGCGTGCTGGTCACCGTCGAAGAGCGCGTCCCCCGCGGCCGGCTCGGAGCGCCCCGGTCGTTCGTCCTGCCCCGCACGTTCGTGCACCGGATCGCCCACGCGCCGTTCGGGGCTTATCCGACGTCGTGCCTGCCGCATTACCCGGCCGACCATCGTGCGCTGCGCCGCTTCGTCGACGCCGGGACGCAGGCCCTGCCGCCCGACGCGCTGCACGCATCGGACCAGCAGCGCCGCGTCCTCTCCCGGCGCGCGAGCCGGCCGGCCGCAGCGGTGTGCGACGCATTGCGCGAGCAGCGCCACCGCGAGGACGACGAGCCGTACTCGGTCGACGAACTCATGGTCGCCGTGCTGGCCCGCACGGTCGGACCGTCGAGCATCTGCTCGGTCGGCTCGGCCAGCCCGCTACCGACAGCGGCTTACCTGCTGGCCAAGCACCTATGGGCGCCGGAGTTGCTGCTCATGTCGCACAACGGCGGCTTGGTCGACCCGCAGGTACGGCCGTTGTCACTGGCGGCCAACGAACAGCTCGACCACGAGCTCGCCGCCGCACACACCGGCGGGGACGAGACCTACCACTGGTATTACCAGCGCGGCCTGGTGACCCATGAGGTGGTCGGGTCCGCCCAGGTCGACGGTCGCGGTGCCACCAACAACCTCTGGGTGCAGGCACGCGACGGACGCAAGATCCGGCTGCCCGGTCAGGGCGGAATGGCCGACGTCGCGAACCTGCACGCCAACTTCATGATCTACCTGCCGCGGCAGAGCACCCGTAACACCCCCGCCCAGGTCGCGACGGTGAGTGCTCGACGCGCCTGGCACGACCCGAAGCTGCGCCGCGCCTACGGGCTGCAGCCCGGCCGCACGCTCGTATTGAGCGACCTCGCCCTGTTCGAGTACGACGCGGACGCCGATGCCCTCGTACTGCGCAGCCTGCATCCGGGCGTCGAACTGCCGGAGCTGCGCGAGAACACCGGGTTCGACATCAGGGGTGCTGAGTCAGCCGGCGTCACCGACCCACCCACGCCGACGGAGTTGCGCGCGCTGCGAACGGTGGTGGACCCGCTCGGGATTCGCCGACTCGACCTGGTCGGCGCGGCCGACCGCCAGCGCCTCATCGACCAGATCCTCCAGATCGAGGAGGACGTCCTCGACCGGCTCACCTCGAGCTGACAAGCAGCAGACCAGGGAGACGACCAACATGCAAGGCGACGACAACACTGCGGCGACCGGGCCGTTGTCGCACGTCCGGGTGCTCGACTTCACCCAGCTCCTGCAAGGGCCGCTGGCGACGCAGATCCTCGGTGACCTCGGCGCCGACGTGATCAAGGTGGAGAAGCCCGGCGGTGAATGGATGCGTTCGTGGGGCATCCTCGCCAGCACCACCGACGGCGAGATGGACAGCTTCCTGGGCTTCAACCGGAACAAGCGCAGCATCGCCGTCGATCTCAAGGACCCCGCAATCGTGCGGCGCCTTCTGGAGCTGGGCGCCGACGTCGACGTCGTGGTCGAGAACTTCCGCCCCGGCGTCATGGACCGCCTCGGGCTCGGCTACGACGACTTCGCCCGGGTGAATCCGGGCATCGTGTACGCCAGCTCCAGCGGTTACGGCCAGTCCGGGCCGTATCGCGATCGTCCCGGCCAGGATCTGCTTGTCCAAGCGCTGTCCGGCGCGCTGCATCTGACCGGTCGCCGCGACGACCCGCCGACGCCGTGCGGGATCGGTATCAGCGACGAGTACACCGGGCTGCACCTGGTCGTCGCCGTGCTCGCGGCGCTGAGCCATCGCCAGGCCACTGGCGAGGGACAGCGGGTGGAGGTCGACCTGTTCTCCTGCACCGTCGCCGCGCAGCAGCAGGAACTGACCGTCTGGCTGAATCATGGCAAACCGATGCCCCGCCCCGAGGAGAACATCGGTCACATCGGCGCGACCGGGCCGTTCGGCACGTACGCCACGCAGGACGGCCACATCGCCCTGGCGATGATGCCCTGTCCTCGGCTCGGCGAGATCCTCGGCGTTGACTGGCTGGCCGAGTTCGACACGAACGAGAAGATGTTCGCCGAACGCGACACCATCCACCGGCGGCTGGCCGCGCATTTCGCGACCGGGACCACCGCCCAGTGGCTACGGCTGCTCGACCAGCACGACGTGTGGTGCGCGCCGGTTCAGGACTATGCCGCTCTCGAACACGACCCGCAGGTGGAGCACGCCGGACTGGTGTGGACGGTCCCGATCGGCGAGGACGATGCCACCTTCCGCACCGTCGGGTCACCGCTGACGTTCAGCCGCACCCCGACGTCGTTGCGCTACGGCGTACCCCGCGCCGGCCAGCACACCGAGCAGATTCTCGCCCCGACCCGAGAGGAGTGAGTCATGAGCAGATTCGCCACCAAGGTCGCCGTGGTCACCGGCGCCGGAGCCGGCATCGGCCGGGCCGTGGCCCAGCAGCTGGCCGCCGAGGGCGCGCACGTGGCCGTCCTCGACCGGGACGAACCAGGCGCTGCGCAGACAGCGGAATCCGTCCGCGCCGCCGGCGGAACGGCTCGGCCCTTCGTCGTGGACGTGACCTCGCCGACGCAGGTCGCCGAGGCCATGAACCAGGTGTCGAACGAGTTCGGCGGCATCGACATCGTCGTCAACAACGCCGGCGTGGTGCGCTACGGCTCGGTGCCGGAGTTCTCGATCGAGGACTGGAACCTGGTCATCGGCACGAATCTGACCGGCTGCTTCCTGACGGCCAAGTACGCGATTCCGGCCTTGCGCCGGCGCGGCGGCGGGGCCATCGTCAACACGGCCTCGGCGCAGGCGTTCGCCAGCCAGCCTGACGTCGCGGCGTACTCGGCCTCGAAGGGCGCCGTGGTCGCCATGACACGCACGCTGGCGATCGATCACGCCGCGGACAACATCAGGGTCAACTGCATCTGCCCTGGATCGGTCGAAACGCCGATGCTGCGCTACGGCGCGGAGTACTTCGACGACGGCGATCCCGCCGTGACGATGCAGCAGTGGGGCCGCCAGCACCCCATCGGGCGGCTCATCCAGCCCGAAGACGTCGCCCGCCTGGTGACCTTCCTGGTCAGCGACGACGCCGCCGTCATCACCGGGGCGCCGTACTTCGTCGACGGCGGGCTCCTGGCCCGGCTCGGCGTCTAGAACCGCGAGGAGCCTTCAACGAAAGGTCGGCAAACGATGTGGAGAACACGAAGGGTCACAGCGGGCCTGGCCATCGCCGCGGTCGGGGCGATGACGGTGGCCGGATGCGCACAGGACAGCAGCGCCGGTGGCGACGGACTGAGCATCGGCTACGTCGTCAACTTCGGCTCCCACGAGTGGTACCAGAACGTGATCAAGGGTGCGGAGGAGACCGCCGAGGCCGAAGGCCTCGACTTCGAGTGGGCTGACGCGAACGTGGATCTGTCCAAGCAGATCACCCAGGCCGAGAACATGCTCACCCAGGGTGTCGACGTGCTGATGATGTCGCCGGTGGACCCCGACGGCCTGTCGAGCGTGATGACCCAGGCGATGGAGAAGGACGTCCCGGTGATCACCGAGTCCAATCCGGTCCCCGACAACGCCACCACCGTCGGTATCGCCAACCTCGACGCCGCCCGCCAACTCGGCGCCTGGACCGGCGACTACATCACCGAGGAGCTGGGCGGACCGGCGAAGATCCTGATCGTCGGGTTGCCGACCCAGGTCGACACTCGCGACCGGGTCGAAGGATTCAAGCAGGGCCTGGAGGACAGCGGCGCGGACTACGAGATCGTGCAAGAAGTCAACGGTGGCGGGTTGAAGGACGTCGCCCTGGACGTGTCCGCTGACGCGATCACCGCCCACCCGGAGATCAACATGATCTTCGGCATCAACGACGACTCCGCGCTGGGCGGGACCCAGGCCTATCAGCAGGCCGGGCTCGACATGAACCAGCTCACCACCATCGGCTTCGGCGTCGAGGGGCGGGCCGGCAAGTCCGCGTTGACCGGTGACGGCCCGTACCAGGCGGGTTTGGCAATGTTCCCCGAGTACGTCGGCCGTGCCTTGGTCGAGCAAGCGCAGGCGGCCGCGTCCGGCGAGGACGTCGACCAGCGCACGGTCACCCCGGCGACTGTCGTGACCGCCGACAACCTCGGCGACTACTACACCAAGAACGGCGAGGACTGGGAGATCGACTTCGACGCCGTCGCCGCCTTGCTGGACGAGGAGCAGCAGTGAGGACCGGGCGCATGGCCGGAGCGAGGGCATGAACGACCGCCCGGTGCTCGAACTGCGCGACGTGTCGAAGAGCTTCCCGGGGGCCCTCGCCCTGGAGAACGTCGATTTCGACGTGCGTGCCGGCGAGGTCCACGCCCTGCTGGGCGAGAACGGTGCGGGCAAGTCGACCCTGATCAAGATCATGGCCGGCGTGCACACCCAGGACGAGGGTGAGTACGTGGTGGACGGCCGCGCGGTGCCGGTGACGAGCCCGCGCGATGCTCGTGACCTGGGGGTCAGCGTCGTGTTCCAGGAACTGAGCCAGGTGGCGAGCCTGTCGGTGGCCGAGAACGTGTTCTTCGGCCGCCTGCCCAGCCGGGGCGCGGGTGTGGTCGACCAGGCCCGGCTGCATCGCGAGGCCCGGGAGTACCTGCACGCGGTGGGGTTGACCGTCGACCCGGCCACCCGGCTGGGCTTCCTCAGCGTGGCGCAGCGCCAGCTCGTCGAGATCGCCCGGGCGCTGTCGCAGGACGCCAAAGTCATCGCCATGGACGAGCCGACGTCGGCGCTGAGCCACACCGAGATCGAGACGCTGTTCCACCTCGTGGAGCAGCTGAGCGCGCGCGGCGTCGCCGTCGTGTACGTCTCACACAAGCTCGACGAGCTGTTCCGCGTCTCCGACCGGATCACCGTGCTGCGCGACGGGCGCAAGGTCGCCGAACGCGACACCGAGCGCACCGACGCCGACGAGCTCATCCGCCTGATGGTCGGCCGCGAGCTCGACAGCCTCTTCCCCCGCACGCCCGCGTCTCCAGCGCACCCCGGAGCGCCGCTGCTGGAGGTCGAGGGGCTCACGTCGGCCATGGTCCGCGATGTCACGTTCTCGGTTCACGCCGGCGAGGTCGTGGGGTTCTCCGGGCTGATGGGCGCCGGTCGCACCGAGCTGGCCCGCGCGCTGTTCGGCCTGGACGCCACCACCGCGGGCACGGTACGCGTCGGCGGGCGCACTGTGCCACGGCACTCGTCGGTGCAGGCCACCCGCCTGGGCATCGGCTACGTCCCGGAGGATCGCAAGGCCGACGGGCTGGTGCTGGTGTCGACGGTGCGAGCGAACATGACGCTGGCCATCCTGCGCCGGCTCGCGCACATCGGGTCGCGCGTGAACCGTTCGGCCGAACGCTCCATCGCCCGCGACACCGTCGAGCGGCTGCGGATCAAGGCCGGCTCGATCGAACAACAGGTGGCCGCACTGTCCGGCGGCAACCAACAGAAGGTCATGCTGGCGCGCTGGCTGGTGAAAGAGGACTTGAAGGTCCTGATCCTCGACGAGCCGACCCGCGGCATCGACGTGAACTCCAAGAGCGAGATCTACCGCCTCGTCGCGGCCATCGCCGAACAGGGCGTGGCCGTGCTCGTCATGTCGTCGGAGCTGCCGGAGCTGCTGTCGATGTGCGACCGGATTCACGTCATGCGCGACGGTCGGATCGTCGACGGTTACCGCCACGACGAGGCGACCCAAGAGAAGTTGATGAGCTCCGCGCTGGGAGGCAGGTAGATGTCCACTCGAACGCTCGGCGCCGTGCGGGCCGTCACCCGGTACGAGCAGGTTCCGCTGCTGGCGGCGTTGCTGGTCATCTGTCTCTACCTGACCATCGCCACCGGCGGGTTGTTCTTCACCCCGGACAATCTCACCAACGTCCTGCGGGCCTCGTCGATCGAGCTCGTCGCAGCGCTGGGCATCACCGTGGCGCTGGTGGCCGGGCAGGTGGACCTGTCGATCGGATCGTTGCTCGCCATCGTCGGTGTCACCACGGTGACCGCGTACAACTCGACCGGCAGCGTGCTCGTCGCGTTGCTGGCCGGACTCGGCATCGGCACCCTGGTCGGGCTGGTCAACGGGATGCTCGTGACCAAGCTCGGGATCAACTCGATCATCACGACGCTGGGCATGATGGCCGTGCTCAGAGGTATCGGCTATCTGACGACGGACGCGCGGGCGGTACAGACCGACGGCGACGCGCTGAAGCAGATCGGGGTCGGCTACCTCGGCCCCATCCCGGTCCCGGTGGTCATCGCCGTCGTCGTCATGGTCTTGGTGTACTTGCTGCTCAACCACACGGTGTTCGGGCGTTACCTGTACGCGGCCGGCGGCAACCCGGAAGCGGCTCGCTCAGCCGGGTTGCCGGTCGACAAGATCTACATCGGCGCCTTCGTCATCGTGGCGTTCGCGGCCGCCATCAGCGGCCTCATCACCGTCGGGCGGTTGGACTCCTTCCAACCCACGATCGGTGTCGGGTTCGAGCTGAACGTCATCGCCGCGGTGATCCTCGGCGGGACCCGGCTCAACGGCGGCGAGGGTACGGTGTCGGGGACGGTGCTCGGCGTGCTGATCCTCGGTGCGCTGAACAACGGGCTCGTCCTGCTCGACGTCAACTCGTTCTGGCAGGACGTCGTACGCGGTACCGTGATCATCCTGGCGGTCGCGATCGACGAAGCCCGGCGCAGGCGGCGCAATGCCCGGTTCCGGCGCGAAGCGCCTGCCGAGGAGGAACCGTCGCCCGCCGGTGTCGCCGGCCCGGGCGGAACCGGCGGGTCGGCATCGGCCACGGCAAGGGGGGTCTGACATGGACGGCGCGGACGGCGTATGAGGGTCAGCATCACCGACGTCGCCCGCGCCGCCGGCGTCACGCCGGCCGTGGTGTCGCGGGTGTTGAACGGCGACCCGACTCTGCAGGTGCGTGAGCAGACGCGGGACCGAGTGCTCACCGCCGCCCGCGACCTCGACTACGCCCCCAGCCATGCCGCCCGCGCACTGCGCAGCAGCAGGTCGAACACGCTCGGCCTGGCGGTGCACGACATGGCCAACCCGCTGTACGGCGAGATCATCATGGGCGCTCAGCGCGCGGCGACCGATGCCGGCTACGTACTGCTGCTCGCCGACATCGACGGACTGGCCCGCGGTGACGTGACGTTCCGGCGAGCAGTCCAGGGCGGGGCGATGGACGGGTTGCTGCTGCAGCGTGCTGGCACCGCGGCCGACCGCAAGATCGTCAAGACCGCGAGCTCGCGCATCCCGACCGTCCTGCTCAACGATCGTTCGTCCGCGCTGGCCGCCGCGGCGCTGGACGACGTGGGCGGCTCCAGGCTCGCCACCCGGCACCTGCTGGAGCTCGGCCATCGTCGCATCGGACATCTGCGCCTCGGCGGCACGAGTCGATCCGGAGCCCGCGCCCGCGGCTGGCGGGAGACGCTCACGCAGGCCGGCGAGGAACCTCGGTGGCTGGCCGACGGCGGGCACACCATCGAGACCGGCCGGCAGGGCATGCACGAGCTGCTGGCCGGTCCCGAACGGCCCACCGCTGTCGTGGCCGGCAATGTCCTGGCCGCCGTCGGCGCGTTGACGGCGGCCAGGGAGAGCGGGCTGGCGGTGCCCGACGATCTGTCCCTGATCGCCTTTCACGACATCCCGTACGCCGCCCACCTCACCCCGCCGTTGACGACCGTGGCGATGCCCCTGCACGAGCTGGGCGCGGCCGCGGTGACCTTACTGCTCGAGCGGCTCGACGGCGGGAAGGAACGCCAGGTCGTCGTGCGTGAGCCACCGCCGCGGCTCGTGGAACGCGGCTCGACCGCGCCCCCGGGCTGACCCCGGTTCGCCTCAGCTCCAGGGCTCGCCGGTGATCCGTTCGTACGTGGCGACGTAGCGCGACCTGGCGGCTTCGACGATCTCCGCGGGCACGTCGCCGGGCGCCGTCTCGTCCCAGTCGCTCTGGCTCTTCGCCCAGTCGCGCACGAGCTGCTTGTCGTAAGCGACCTGCGGTCCCCCTGGGCGCCAGTCCTCGACGCGCCAGAACCGGGAGGAGTCCGGCGTCACCGCTTCGTCGGCGAGCACCAGCTCACCCGACGGCGTGAGGCCGAACTCGAACTTGGTGTCGACGAGCAGCATCCCGCGCTCGGCGCAGATCTCCTCGGCCCGGCGATACAGCGCCAGGGTGGTGTCCCTGAGCCGGTGAGCGAGATCAGCCCCCACGAGCTCGACGACCTCGGCGAACGTCATCGGCGCATCGTGTCCCTCCCCCGGCGGCACCTTCGACGTCGGGGTGAACACCGCCTCGGGCAGCCGATCACCTTCGACCAGTCCGGGCGGCAACACGACGTCGCCGATGGCGCCGGTCTCGGCGTAGCTCGCCCACCCCGAGCCCGCGAGGTAGCCCCGGGCGATGCACTCCACGGCGACCATGTCGAGCTGCCGGCAGCGGATCGCCCGTCCCTTCCACTCCTCGGGCACGTCGTCGGCAGAGATGACGTGGTTGTCGACGATGTCGGCGAGCTGCTCGAACCACCACAGCGACAGCGCGGTGAGGATGCGGCCCTTGTCGGGGATCGGCGTCGGCAGCACGGCGTCGAACACCGACACCCGGTCCGAGGCGAGCAGGATCAGCTCGCCCGGACGGTCGGTGTAGACGTCGCGGACCTTGCCGCGGTGAAGAAGCTGCACCTCGCCGTTCTATCACTACCCGGACTCACTACCCTGGCGGGCTCAGCGCACGTACACGACCACGCGCTGGGCGTGGCTGTTCACCACACCTTGCCGGTTCCAGGCGGCGTCGACCGGTTGGACGCCTTCGTCGTCGCCGGCTCGGACGCGCAGGACGTGGCGCCCCGGCGCGGCCGCGTCCCACGTGAACCGCCACCGCTGCCACGCGTAGAGCGACGGCGGCGGGTCGAGGTCGGCCTCGGCCCAGCTCGCGCCGTCATCGGTGCTGACCTCGACCCGGTTCACCGCGGAGCGCCCTGACCACGCCCGGCCGGTGAGCTCGTGGCGGCCGTGTTCGACGATCCGGGTCCGGGTCTGGAAGTCGGGGAACCCGGGCGGGTGCATCAGGGCGCGCGGACGGATCCGGGTGACCGGATCGCCTAGGTCGTCGGCGTCGTGTTTGATGCGGTACGACGTGTTGTTCTGGTAGCCGTCGAAGGCCCGGTCCAGCACGGTGATGTCGACCAGCCACTTGACGTGGGCCATGCCGTACCACCCCGGCACGATCAGCCGTACCGGCGCGCCGTGTTGTGGCGGCAGGGGCTGCCCGTTCATCTCGTAAGCCAGCAGGACGTCGTCACGTTCGGCTTCGGCGATGGGCAATCCGCGCCGGTAGTCCTGTTCAGCTCCGCGTTCGATGCCGTGATCGGCGCCGGTGAATGTGACGTCGACCGCGTCGCTGAGCACCACCGCCTCGCGCAGCACCCCGGCCAGCGGTGTGCCGGTCCACTCGGCGGTGCCGACGGCTTCGTCCAGCCATGGCTGGCTGATCGGGCGGGGATGCAGCCGGGCGCGCCCGTTACCGGCGCACTCCAGCGTCACCCGGCGAGTCACGCGTGGCCGGCGGCGCAGGTCGTCGAGGCTCAACTGCAGCGGATGTGCGACGTGCCCGCCCACGCGAAGCCGCCACGCCGCGGCGTCCACGTCCGGGATGTCGTAATGGATGAGCAGGTAGTGCAGGCCCGGCGGGGTCACGTCGTAGCGCAGCCCCTCCAACGGCATGCCGTGGTTGCGCGTGGCCAGGCGCAATTCGTCGGCTGAGATGGCTTCGTCCGGGTCGGCGATGCGAGCTGGCGGGCTGACCCACTGGTCGGTCGTGGTCATGGTGGCCCCCTTCACCCCACCGTCCTAACGCTGCAACGGCGGATTGTCACGGGCCGTACGACCTTGTCGCTCAGCTCGACTTCTGGCGGACGGTGGCTACGTGCGCCACAGGAGCAACAGCGCCCGATCATCGGCGTCGGAGGACGCCACGGCATCGATGAGCTTCTTCGCCCCACCCCGGAAGCCCCCGGCGACCAGGCGCTCGGCCTCGCCCTGCAACTTGTCGATGCCGTCGGCGAGATCGCGACGCGGAGCCTCGACCAGCCCGTCGGTGTAGAGCATCAGCGCGTCACCGGGTCGCAGCTGCCCCACGGCCGGCTCGTAGACGTCCTTGTCGAACACACCGAGCAGACCGCCCTCGGTCTCGAGGGTCTCCCACCGGCCGGAGCCCGCGTGGAAATGGATGGCCGGCGGATGTCCGGCGGACCGGACCTCGTACTCGCCGGTGGTGAGCTCGACGACGAGGTGCACGGCCGTGGCGAACCCCTCGGACCAGTTCTGGCGCAGCAGATACGCATTGGCGGCCGGCAGGAACTGCTCGGGTGGCAACGATCCCAACAGTCCCCCGAACGCGCCGGACAGCAGCAACGCCCTGGTGCCGGCGCCGTGGCCTTTACCGGACACGTCGACCAGAGCGACCTCGAGCACCGCGGCGTCGGGTGATCGGGTCGCCACCACGAAGTCACCGGAGAAGCTGGCCCGTTCAGCGGAGCGGTGGACGAGCTGTTCCTCCCAGCCGCGCGGGAGCTCGGGCATGGTGCCTTGGGCGGTCAGCCGGTCCCGGAGGTCGACGAGCATGGAGTCGCCCATGGTGCCCTTGAGGCCGAGCCGAGCCCGCGAGCGTGCCAGGCCCAGCGCCACCGCGGCAGTCACGGCGACCACGACGGCGATACCGGCGAAGTGCGCGGTCACGTCCAACGTCACCAGGGAAGCGAGCAGGCAGAAGCCGGCAGCGGCCACGAGCCACACGAGTGAGCGCAACGACAGGAACACGCCTCCGGCCAGCAGCGGGAGCGTCAAGGACGCGATCGGAACCCAGTCCGGCGCGTACACCACGGCGACGCCGACCACCAGGGTCGCCGCCAGGAGCATGGACAGCACGACCGGCTCGTGGGCCAACCGTCGCGCCAGCGCACCCGGAGCGCGCCCGCCGGCCACGCCGACGAGCTGACCGAGCACACCGACGCGTCGGGTCGTCACAGGGGTGAGGTTAGCCCCTCACACGCGCGCACAGAAGCACGTTCGACGAGCTGCCGTCCGTGGTGGTCAACGCTGGCAGGTCGGGCACCAGAACGTGTTGCGGGCCGCGGCGACACCGGAGCTGACGGGGGTGCCGCACACCAGGCAGGCCTGCCCGGCCCGGCGATAGACGTAGACCTCGCCGCCATGATCGTCCGACCTCGGCGCGCGACCCATGGCGGCCGGTTCGTGTTCGGGGCGGACGGTGTCGATCCGGCCGGTGCGCACCCCGAGCGTCATCAGGTGCACGAGGTCGGCCCAGATGGCCTGCAGGACGTCGACCGGCACGCTGCGGCCCGGGCGAGCCGGGTCGACACCGGCACGGAACAGGACCTCCGCGCGGTAGACGTTGCCGACCCCGGCGACGACCGATTGGTCCATGAGCAGGATGCCGATGGGCGCGGCGCTGCGGGCGATGCGATTCAGCGCCGGTTCCGGGTCGTCCCCGCGCAACGGATCCGGGCCGAGCCGAGCGGTGATCGCTTCCTTCGCCGCCGGGTCGAGTAGTTCGCACGCCGACGGGCCGCGCAGGTCGGCGTGGGCCCGGGCCGAGGTCATCCGCAGCCGCACCTCGCCGCGCACCGGTCCGGCTGGTTCCTCGACGACGTCGAATCGGCCGAACAGCCCCAGGTGGACGTGCAGCCACCGGTCGGCGTCGAACTCGGCGAACAGGTGCTTGCCGTGGGCGTGCGCCGAGTTCATCGTCGCCCCGTCCAACTTCTTCGCACCGTCGGCGAACCGGCCCTGCGGGCTGCAGACAGAGACCGGCTCGCCCGCGAAAGCCGCACGCAGGCTCCGGGCGAGCCGGTGGATCGTGTGACCCTCAGGCACGTACTGTCCCTTTCATGAACGATCGTGACAAGCGCAGCAACCGCAAGCTCGATCAGGTGGACCGTCGCTCGCAGGTCACGGTGTCGCGGGCGATGCGGGCTCGAGACGTCTCGCGCCCGGACGAGACGGACCTGGCCGAAGCGCTGCAGAAGCTGGAGTCGATGCGCCTGCCACCGCGCCCTAGCGCCCAGCGGCAGACAACGGCGGAAGCTCGCCGCTCGCCTCGTAGCGACTGAGCATCTCCAGACGGCGGGTGTGCCGCTCGTCACCGGAGTAGGGCGTGTTCAGGAACGTCTCGACGAACGTGACGATGTCGTCGAACGGGTGCAGCCGTGCGCCGACCGAGATGACCTGCGCGTCGTTGTGCTGGCGGGCCAGCTGCGCCGTCTGCTCCGACCACACCAGGGCAGCGCGGATGCCGCGCACCTTGTTGGCCGCCATCTGCTCGCCGTTGCCCGAGCCGCCGACGACGACGCCGAGGCTGTCCGGGTCGGCGGCAACGGCTTCACCGGCGCGCAGGCAGTAGACCGGGTAGTCGTCGGAGGCGTCGTACTCGAACGGCCCGTGGTCGACCACCTCGTGGTCGCGGGCCCGCAGTACCTCGACGAGGCGGTTCTTGACCTCGAAACCGGCATGGTCGGAGCCGACGTGCACGCGCATGAGCACCAGTGTGCCCTACCGTCAGAGTCAGTCGAAGATCGGATCCCTGGTACGGGTCCGCTTGAGCTCGAAGAAGCCGTCGTACGAGGCCAGCGCCTGCACGCCGTCCCACACCCGACCAGCCTCCTCGCCCTTCGGCGCCGGGGACACGACCGGGCCGAAGAACGCGTAGCCGCCCACGGCGATGACCGGAGTGCCGACCTCCATGCCCACCTGGTCCATGCCGGCGTGATGACTGGCTTTCAGCGCCTCGTCGAACTCCTCGCTGTCGGCGTACTCCAGCAGCGACGCAGGCAGGCCGACCTCGTCCAGCGCCTCGGCGATGATCGGGCGGTAATCGCGCTTGTCGCCACGCTCGACGCGGTCTTCGACGTGGATGCGCTGGCCGAGCGCGTCGTAAAGCGGACGCACGTACTCCTTGCCGTGCAGCTCTTGGGCCGCGATGACCACCCGGACCGGCGCCCAGGCGCGCTCCATGATGGTGTTGTACTCCTCGCCGAGGTCGCGCCCCTGGTTGAGGTAGGACAAGGACATGACGTGCCACTGCACCGTCACCGGGCGCACTCGCACCACCTCGAGCATCCAGCGCGAGGTCAGCCACGCCCACGGGCAGATCGGGTCGAACCAGAAGTCCGCAGCTTGGGTCTCGGTACCGGTGACGTCGTGAACGGATTGGGTGAGCGTCATGAAGGTCCTCTGTACTCGGCGGTGCGGTGACTAGGGCTCTAGTCGGGTCAACTGGAGCAAGGTCGCTAGGATTCCCGGCCTACCGTTGCGCCACGACCCCCGAAGGTCTGTCAGGATCATGAACATGGCTGGCACGAACATCACTCGAGACGAGGCCCAGGAGCGAGCAGCGACCGTGGAGCCTTCGACCGTGCACTACACGGTCGAACTCGACCTTACTCGCGGCGACACCGCGTTCAAGTCGACCACGACCGTCCGGTTCGCAGCCAGCGAGGGGTCGACGACGTGGCTCGACCTGATCGCTGCGAAAGTGCACGAAGTCGTGGTCAACGGCGTGGAGCTGGACCCGGCCGACGTGTACGACGGCTACCGCATCACCCTCGCCGACGTGGCGGCCGAGAACGAGGTGCGCGTCGTCGCCGATTGCAGCTACATGCGCACCGGCGAGGGCCTGCACCGCTTCGTCGACCCCGTGGACGACGAGGTGTACCTGTACTCGCAGTTCGAGGTGGCCGACGCCAGGCGCGTGTTCGCGTGCTTCGACCAGCCCGATCTGAAAGCCACGTTCGCCTTCGTCGTCGTCGCCCCCGAGCACTGGGAAGTCGTCTCGAACAGCCCGGGCAAGTCGGTCAAGCGGGGCGCGCACAAGCGTCGCTGGACGTTCGAGGTGACGCCGTCGATGTCGACGTACATCGCGGCGATCGTCGCCGGGCCCTACCACGTCGTGCGGGCCGAACATCAAGGCCGCGACGCCACGATCCCGCTCGCGGTGTACTGCCGCCGGTCGCTGGCCGAGCACCTGGACGCCGACGAACTGTTCGACCTCACCCGCCGCGGGTTCGCCTTCTTCGAAGAGGTCTTCGATTCGGCCTATCCGTTCGCCAAGTACGACCAGTTGTTCGTGCCGGAGTTCAATGCCGGGGCGATGGAGAACGCCGGGGCGGTGACCCACCACGAGGACTACCTGTTCCGCAGCCGGGTCACCGACGCCGCCTACGAGCGCCGGGCCGAGACGCTCCTGCACGAGATGGCGCACATGTGGTTCGGCAACCTGGTCACCATGCGGTGGTGGAACGACCTGTGGCTCAACGAGTCGTTCGCCACCTGGGCCAGCGTGCTGGCGCGGGCCGAGGCCACCCGGTGGGTCGAGGCGTGGACGACGTTCGCGGTCACCGAGAAGCTCTGGGCGCTGCGCCAGGACCAGCTGCCCACCACCCACCCCGTCGCCGCCGACATCCGCGACCTCGAGGACGTGGAGGTCAACTTCGACGGCATCACTTACGCCAAGGGCGCGAGCGTGATCAAGCAACTCGTGTCCTGGGTGGGCCGCGAGGCCTTCCTCGACGGCGTACGCGCCTACTTCGCCGAGCACGCCTGGGGCAACACCGAGCTTACGGACCTGTTCACCCACCTCGAACGGACCAGCGGGCGCGACCTGTCGGAATGGAACGAACAGTGGCTGCGCACGGCGGGGGTCAACACGCTTCGCCCGGTCGTGGCCGTCGACAACACCGGCGCCTACACCTCGGTCGTCATCGAGCAGACTGCTGAAGAGGCCCACCCCACCATCCGGTCACACCGGGTCGCCGTGGGCCTGTACGACCGCACCGACAACGGCTCGTTCCAGCGGCGTCGGCGTATCGAGCTCGACGTCGCCGGCGCTCGGACCGAGATCCCCGAGCTGCGCGGCGAGACCCAGCCGGATCTCCTGTTGGTCAACGACGACGATCTCACCTTCGCGAAGGTGCGCCTGGACGACCGCTCGCAGCAGAGCATCGTCACCTCGATCGGGGCCCTCGATTCGCTGCCACGCGCCCTGTGCTGGACCGCCGCCACCGACATGCTGCGCGATGCTGAGATGCCGGCCAGTTCGTACGTCGAGCTCGTCTTGTCCGGCGTGTCGCGCGAGACGTCGCTGCCGGTCGTTCAGCACGTCCTGCGCTCAGGCCGCATCGCCATCGACCTCTACGCCTGGCCGGCCAACCGGATGTTGTTGTCCGCGCGGTGGTCCAGCGCGCTGCGCCATTACGCCGGCGCCGCCGAGCCGGGCAGCGACCTGCAGCTGGCCTTCGCGCGGGCCTGGATCGCCGCGGCGGCCAGTGACGATCATCTCGCCGAACTGCGGGCCATGCTCGATGGCGCCGACGTCGTGCCGGGCCTGACCGTGGACACCGATCTGCGGTGGGCGCTGCTGCACCGGTTGGTGATCGTCGGCGCGGCGGGTGAGGCCGAGATCGCCGCGGAGCTGGAGCGCGACAACACCGCGACCGGTGAGCGGCAAGCCGCTTACGCGCGGGCCGCCCAGCCACAGCGCATCGCCAAAGCCGCCGCGTGGCACGCCGCCGTCGAGACCGGCGAGCTGCCCAACGCTGCGCTTCGGGCCACGGTGGCCGGGTTCGGTCAACCCGAACAGCGTGAGCTGCTTCGCCCCTACGTCCAGCCCTACCTCGATGCCGTAGGCCCGGTCTGGGCGGAGCGGACGCACGACACCGCCCAGGTGATCATCACCGGGCTGTTCCCACGGGTCCTCGCTGACGCCGTCACCGCGCAGATGGTTCGTGATTGGCTGGCCACCGCCGAGGTCCCCGACCCGGCCCGCCGCCTGGTCGCCGAAGGGCTGGCCGATCTCGACCGGGCGCTGAAGGCGCAGGAGCGCGACCGTCAGGCCGGCTGACGCGGCGTCCTCATCTGGACACGGCCAGCCGAGATCTGGTCGCCGGAACCACGTCCTCGGCGAAGCGGCGCAACTGAGTCAAGCCGTCGGCGTCGCCGCGCTGGCCGGCCAGGCTCGGCCCGGCGTAGACGATCAGCTCGGCTCGGTGCTGCGTGACCAGCTCGGCCAGTTCGTCGGCCCACTGGTCGACGGGGCCGCGCAGGAACCCGCGCGAGTCGCCGTCGGTGATGACGCCTGAGACGTTGAACACGCGGCGTACCGCCGACGGGTCGCGACCGGCCTCGACCGCTCCCTGGTCGACGCGGTCGTTCAACTCGGGCAGCCGGGGCAGCAGGTCAGCCCCGACCGAAGGCACCCATCCGTCAGCGAGCCGGCCGGTCCGGCGCAGCATCTTGGGCCCGTAGGCGCCGAGCCAGATGCCGATGTCGTGCACCGGGACCGGCCCGGAGTGCACGCCGCGCAGGTGGTAGTAGTCGCCTTCGAACCGCAGCCCCCGCTCACCGCTCCACAGCCGCCGGATCACCTCGATCGCCTCACTCAGCTGATCGATCGACTCGCCCGGTGTGCGCCGCTGCCCGCCGTAGCCCTCGATGGCGTCCCAGAACGACCCGGCGCCGAGCCCGAGCTCGAACCGCCCGCCCGACAAGACGTCGAGCGAGGCCGCGGTCTTGGCCAGCACGCCCGGCGGGCGCAGCGGCAGGCAGGCCACGTCCGGGAAGACCCGCAACGACGTCGTGGCCGTCAGCACGGCGCTCATCAGCGCGAAAGTGTCCACGAACCGGCGCTGGTACGGATGGTCCTGGATGCCCACCCACTCCAGGCCGAGCCGTTCGACCTCGCGGGCGAGGTCGATCAGCGCATCGGCCGCGTTCGGAACGAGGAAGTAGCCGAATTCCACGGAGTCAGCGGACGTCATGGCTGTGCCGTCCCGTCGTCGAGGGGTGGGCGCCGACCACGCCACGGACGGGCCTGCTCGAGCTGGGCGGCCACACTCAGCAACGTCTCTTCGGCACCGTGGCGCCCGCCCAGCATGACCCCCACCGGCAACGTCACGCCGCCGACGGTGGTCTCCTCCAGCGGCAGGCTGATCGACGGCCAGCCGGTGAGGTTCCACACGCTGGTCCAGGGTGTGAACGCCATCTGAGCCGCGAAGTCAGCCGCCGGGTCGTCGTCGTTGCGCATGGCACCGACTGGCGCCGGAAGCTGGGCCAGCGTCGGGCTCAGGATGACGTCGTAGGTCGCCCAGGTGGCTGCTGCCTCGCGCGTCGTGCTCTGCGCCAGCGAGATCGCCGACGCGTACTCGTGTCCGCTGATCTTGCGCCCCTTGTCGCGCAACCAACGCGTCAGGGGGAGCAGAAGCTGCTCGCCTTCGGGCGGGACGGGCGGGGCCAGGCTCAGGACCGACCAGATCGCCTCGAACGACCCCCATCGCTCGGCCTCGAACGGGACCGGTGCCCGCTCCACCTCGTGACCCAACCGCTCGAGGAGGGCTCCCGTGTGCGCCACCGCGGTCAGACACGCGTCGTCGACCGCGACCTCCGGTGCGATCACCGGCTCGGTGAGAATCCCGATACGCAACCGACCGGGCGACCGATCGCAGGCGTCGAGAAAGCTCGTCCGCGGACCCGGAAGAACGTGCATGTCACCAGGCCACGGGTGGGACAGGACGTCGAGGAGGGCCGCAGTGTCGCGCACGTCGCGGGTGAGCACGCCGTGGGTGGCCAGGCCGGCGCCGTCCGTGCCGTACGGGCCGGGACTGATCCGCCCGCGCGTGGCCTTGAGCCCGACCAGTCCGCACGCCGAGGCCGGGATGCGGATCGAGCCCCCGCCGTCGCTGCCGTGCGCGACCGGGACGATGCCGGCAGCCACGGCCGCGGCCGCCCCGCCGCTGGATCCGCCGGCCGAGCGCGACAAGTCCCACGGTGTCCGCGCCGGTGGTGCGATGTCCGGCTCGGTGTACGGCGGCAACCCGAACTCCGGCGTGTTGGTCTTGCCGATCATCAGCGTCCCCGCCTGCCGCAACAGCGTGACCACGCCGTCATCGACCGGGGCGACGGCGTCGGCGAAAGCCGCGCTGCCCGCGCGGGCCGGGACGCCGGCCACCATCGCGAGATCCTTGATCGGGCAGGGCACGCCCGCGAACGGCGGCGGGTCGACATCGTCGGCGGCGGCGCGAACCAACTCGTCCTCCACCGCCGCCGCCTGCTCACGCGCGAGTTCCGGGGTGACCGTGACGAACGCGCCGACCGCGGGATCGAGCCTGGCCAGGCGCTGCAACGTGTGGTCGAGCACTTCGACCGGCGACACCTCGCGGCGGCGCACCGCGGCGGCCAGTTCGAGCGCGGTGAGCTCGTGGATCTGAGTCACAGTTCATGACCCTACGACGGCGATCACTCGCCGCGCAGCCCACTGCTGTGACCAGCCGGTTGCGCCGTGGTCATGTCTACCGGTGTAATCAAGGCTGGAAGATCCACCGGAGGCGGCCATGAGCGACCCCCATCAGGCCGGCCCGCCGCGTGCCGGCGAGCCGCTGGCAGGCGCGGCGACCCACATCCGACCGTCCGGGCCACCGGGCAGTTTCGAGCCGCCCGACACCGCCTCGAGCAACGCACGCCGACCCGCGGCCCCGCCCGCCGGGCCGCAACGCCGCCGGCGCAGCGTCGACACTTCCACGCTGGCCTCGTTGGCCCTGGCCTTGCCGTGGGCGCTGTACAGCCTGCTCGTCGTCGGATTCGTCGGCTTGGCTGCAGCCGCGGCCACCGGCGTGGACGCCGTGGCGCCGCTCACGGTGGCCGGCTGGTTGCTCAGCGGTGTCCTGGTGTTCTATCGCCGCACCGAGATCGTCTTGACCCGCATCTTCCTGCGGGCCCGGCGCCCGACGCCGAGCGAACGTGAGCGTCTGGAGAACGCCTGGCGCGACGTGCACGCCGCCGCCGGCACCGATGGCGCGAAGTATCAGCTGTTCGTCCAGGACACGGACGCGCTCAATGCCTACGCGTCGTCGGGGCACGTCGTCACGGTCACCCGCAAGGCGCTCGACGCCATGCCGCATCATCACCTGGCCGCCGTGCTGGCGCACGAGCTCGGCCACCATCTCGGCGGGCACGCATGGGGCAACTTGCTCGCGTACTGGTATTCGCTGCCGGCCCGATTGCTCAATCGAGCGATGCGCATCGTCGCCTCGTTGTTCGTGCGCATCTTCGCCGTCATCTTCACCATCGCCGCGCGGCTGCCGCTGCTGACCATCGTCGTCGCGCGCATCATCACCTGGACGTTGCTGGTGTTCGCAGGGTTCGTCCTGGTGATGCTGATGATCACCGCCGTCCAGTCCGGCCGGGCGTGGGCGCCGCCGGCGTTGCTGGTCTTCTTGCTCACCCCGGTCCTGCTGCCGTGGCTGGCGCGGCGCAGCGAGTACCGTGCCGACCGGATCGCCGCAGAGCTGGGCTACGGGCATGCGCTGATCGAGGTGTTCGAGGATTGGCTGCGTCAAGGCATGGACGACGCGCGCACCCACGCCGTCCTACGGGCGCGTCTGCTCAGCACGCACCCCGCGCTGGCCGCGCGGATCAAGAAGCTCGACGCCTACCTGAGGAAGAACCCATGATGCTGCGGCGGCGGCGTCGCCGCGACACGGGGTGGGAGCACCTGCGCGAGAACCACCGCGACGCCGCTGAGATGCTCGACCGTCTCGTCACGGACGCCGCCATGTCCGACGTCGACCAAGCACGTATCCTCACGGCCCTGGACCAGCGCCGTGACGATCCGGCCGCCACCGCCGAGCTCGCCGACGAGATCGTCCGGTACGGCCCGGCCACGATCCTGCACCACTCGTCGCTGCGCGACCTGCCGGGCTCCCGGCTGGCGGTGCACAACCTGCAGCGCGGTCAGGTCCGGCTGGGCCGGACGGTGCAGGACCCGCACGCCGACACCACGGTGGCCACCGACTTCGGCGTCGACCACGACGTACTTCGCACGTCGCTACTGGTCATCGGACCGCCCGGATCGGGCAAGACGCACGGCTTCGCCCGGCCCATCGTCGAGAACCTGTCTTTGTCGGCGCTCGCGCAGCAGGCCAGCATCGTCGTCGTCGACCCGAAGGGCGACGACTTCGCCTACGACGGCTGGTTCGACGTCACCATCGACCCGCTCGCGCCGACGTCGGGCTTCGACCTCTACGGCGGTACCGACCACCCCGACACCGCTGCCGACCGCTTGGCCAGCGCGATGCTGCCGCCGCAGGTCAGCGACGACATGGCGTACTTCATGGACGGTTCACGCAACGCGCTGTATGCCTGCCTGGCGCCGTTTCATCTGGCTTTCGGCCGGTGGCCGAAGGTCCGCGAGATGCTGGCGCTGCTGCGCTCCGAGCAGGGCATGACCGACCAGGTCAAAGCGGCGCTTCGCGGGCCCGAAGGCAAGGAGGCCAAGGCGCTGCTGGACACCCGGCGCGAGCAGGCCACCCGCAACGCCGACCCGGCGGCATCATTGATCGAACGCTTCCAGCTGCTGGCCCGGCCCCGGCTGATGGAGTTGTTCGACCGCGAGCGACCGTTCCGGATGCACGACATCAACCGGCCCACCCGGGTGCGTGTCTCCCTGCCCGAGGCCGAGTTCCCCGATGCCGCGCGCATCCTGGCCCGCCTGGTGGTGTCACAGTTCGTCCAGGTCACTTCTGCGCCGGACACCAACCGCTCGATCTTCAAGGGCCTCATGATCGACGAGGCCGGCCGGTTCGTCGACGACTACGTCGCCCGTGGTGTGCAGAAGCTGCGTTCCAACAACGCCGGGCTGATCCTGCTGGCCCAGACCATCAGCGACTTCCCGGTGCAGGTCCGCGCGACCGTGTTCGGCTCGGTCGGCTGCAAGGCCGTCTTCGGCGGTATCGACCCGATCGATGCGAAGGTGTTCTCCGACTGGTTCGGCGACCACTGGGTCTCCGAGATCAGCTTCAGCCACGGTGAGACGATCGGCGGCGCGGAGAACACCGGACGATCCCGCGACAGCCGGGGCGGCTGGAACCGGCAGGACGGCGAGACTCGGAACTGGGGCGTGACCAAGGGCACGAGCCTGCGGCGGGTCGAACGGCCGCGGTGGACGGTGTCCGACATCGTCACCGGTATCCCGCCCGGGCACTGCGTGGTGGCGCTGTCGCGCTCCGACGGCACCCGGACCGGACCCACGTTGGTCAACCTGCGCGCCTGATCGCACATCGGGACCCCGCGGGCTCGCGTGGGCGCACTGACGCGTGGCGCGACTTGCGTGGCACACTGAAACGCTCCACAAACCGGGCATTTCAGGCGCGATCACTCACTTTCAGCGTGCCAGGCAGTGCACCTCAGCGTGCCAGGCGGCACCGTGGTCAGCCGGCGAGGCGCCGCACCGCGTCCTCGTCGATCGTGATGCCCAGACCCGGGCCCGTGGGGACGCCGACGGCGCTGCCGGCCGGTTCCAGGTGATCTGCGGCCACCGCCGCCAGCGGATTGGCGCCGATCCAGTACTCCAGGACGGCGAGGTTCGGCATCGCCGCCGCACACTGCACACTGGCCGCAACGTGCACGGCGGAGCCGATGCTCACGTGCGGGGTGGCCTGGGCGCCGAAGGCGTCGGCCAGGGCGGCGATGCGCATCGTCTCGGTGATGCCACCGGCCCGGCAGACGTCGGGCTGGAGCACGTGCAGCGCCCCGGCCCGCAGGAACTCCAGCGCCCGGTGCCGAGTGGCCAGACTGTCCAGCGCCAGCGGGATGTCCAGTGTTTCGGCCAGACGCGTGTAGCCGGCGAGGTCCTCCGGCGGCAGCGGCATCTCGAAGAACCCGGCACCAACCTCCGTCAGCGCACGGCCGACCTGCACGGCCTGCGGCAGTTCGTACTGGCCCGCGGCGTCGGCGAGAACGACGGCGTCCGGGCCGAAGACGTCGCGAACCGTGTGCACCGAGGCGATGTCGTCGGCCGGCGACACCCCAATGGCCACCTTGACCGCACGAAAGCCCAGGTCACGCAGC
>JAJYTA010000257.1 GCA_021793295.1 Actinomycetes bacterium | reverse complement strand
TCTCGACCTCGACCTCGTGCTCGCCGAGCCGCGGCACGGCGCCGTCGATGCGGCCCTGATCCTCGCTCGCAGCTACGGCGGCTTCAACTCCGCGCTGGTCGTACGCCGGCACACAGAAGGGAAACCGTGATGACGATTCACGAGACCACCATCGACGACCTCAAGACCGTGTTGCGCGAGGTCGCAGGCCAGGCCGAGAACGTCGACCTCGACGGCGAGATCCTCGATCTGACCTTCGACGAGCTGGGCTACGACTCGCTGGCGCTGCTCGAGGCCGGTGCCCGGCTCGAGCGCGAGATCGGGATCGCGCTGGACGACTCCACGCTCAACGACGTCCAGACGCCCCGCGAACTCCTCGCTGCCGTCAACGAAAAGCTCGTCGCTCGCTAGACAGGTCGGAGGAACACGCATGTCACGCACACCACAACGAATCGCCGCTGTCACCGGGGCGACGAGCGGAATCGGACTGGCCGTCACCAGGAGGCTCGCCGAGCAGGGACACCGGGTGTACATCTGTGCCCGTACCGCCAGCGCCGTCGAGCTCACGGTGAAGGAACTACGCAAGGACGGACTCGACGTCGCCGGCAGCGCCTGCGACGTCACCGACCCGCAGGACATCGCCACGTTCGTCCGCTCGGCGGTGGACCGCTACGGGCCGATCGAGGTGCTGGTCAACAACGCCGGCCGCAGTGGCGGCGGGGTCACCGCCGACATCGACGACGATCTGTGGTCCGCGGTCATCGACACCAATCTCAACAGCGTGTTCCGGATGACCCGGGAGGTCCTCAACACCGGCGGCATGCGGCAGCTGAACCGTGGACGGATCGTCAACATCGCCTCCACCGCCGGTAAGCAAGGCGTGGTGCTGGGTGCGCCGTACTCGGCGTCCAAGCACGGCGTCGTCGGATTCACCAAGGCACTGGGCAATGAGCTGGCCCCGACCGGGATCACGGTGAACGCGGTCTGCCCGGGCTATGTGGAGACGCCGATGGCACAACGGGTCCGGCAGGGCTACGCGGGTGTCTGGAACACCTCGGAGGACGAGGTGTTGGCGAAGTTCCAGGCGAAGATCCCGCTCGGGCGGTACTCGACGCCGGACGAGGTCGCAGGCCTCGTCGGCTACCTGGTCACCGACACCGCTGCCTCCATCACCGCACAGGCGATCAACGTCTGCGGTGGCCTGGGCAACTTCTGAAGGAGGGTGGACATGGCATCGCAGCAGCACCGCGAGGTGGAGCACGAGATCACGGTGGCCGCTCCCGCACCGGCTGTCTACGAACTCATCGCGGCCGTGGAGAACTGGCCGCGGATCTTCCCGCCCACGGTCTACGTCGAACAGGTCGAGCGCTCCGCGCGGGACGAACGGATCCACATCTGGGCCACGGCCAACGGTGAGGTCAAGGACTGGACGTCGCGCCGGATCCTCGACCCCGGTGGATTGCGGATCGACTTCCGCCAGGAGGTCTCGGCACCACCCGTGGCGTCCATGGGCGGGGCGTGGGTGATCGAAGCGCTGTCCAAGGACGAATCCCGGGTGCGGCTGCTCCACGATTACCGGGCGGTGAACGACGATCCGGACAGCCTGGCCTGGATCGACCGGGCGGTGGACCAGAACAGTCGTTCCGAATTGGCGGCTCTGCGCACGAACGTGGAGCTGGCCGTCGGTGACGGCGCCGATCTCGTCATGTCGTTCGAAGACTCGATCCGGGTCGACGCCGCGGCGAAGGACATGTACGACTTCGTGAACGAAGCCGGGCTCTGGACCGAGCGGCTGGCGCACGTGTCGTGGGTCTCGCTGGTCGAGAAGACGCCCGGGGTGCAGATCCTGGCCATGGACACCCAGACCAAGGACGGCGGCACGCACCGGACCGAGTCGGTGCGGGTGTGCTTCCCCCACCACCGGATCGTCTACAAGCAGACGACCCTGCCGGCCCTGATGACCCTGCACACCGGAGTGTGGCGGTTCGAGGAGGACGACGCGGGCGTGCTGGCGACCTCGCAGCACACCGTGGCGATCAACGAGGCGAACATCGCCACGGTGCTGGGCGAGGACGCCGGGGCGCCGCAGGCGCGGGAGTTCGTGCGCAACGCCCTCGGCGCGAACAGCCGGGCCACGCTGGGGTACGCGCGAGAGTACGCCGAAAGCCGGCGCTGACATGGACACCGACGTCATCGTCGTCGGTGCCGGACCCGTCGGGTTGATGCTCGCCGGGGAGTTGCGCCTCGGCGGGGCCGACGTCGTGGTCCTGGAACGCCTGGCCCGCCCGACGACCGAGTCGCGCGCATCCACCCTGCACGCGCGGACCATGGAACTGCTCGACCAGCGCGGACTGCTGGAGACGCTGGGCACTCCGCCGCACGAGCCCCGCGGTCACTTCGGCGGACTCCCGCTCGATCTGGGGACGCAGAACTCCCGCTTCGCCGGGCAGTGGAAGGTGGCCCAGACCCGCCTGGAGGCCCTGCTGGGCGAGTGGGCGACCGGGCAAGGCGCGCGAATCCTGCGCGAGCACACGCTCACGTCGCTGACCGCCGCCGACGATCAGGTGACGGCCGGCGTCGAGACACCGTCAGGCCCGGTCACCATCCGGGCCGCGTATCTGGTCGGCTGTGACGGCGACCAGAGCACGGTGCGTCAGGTGGGCGGGTTCGACTTTCCGGGGACGCCGGCCACGCGCGAACTGCTGCGCTGCGACATGACCGGGGCCGACGTCGCCGATCGCCGGTTCGAACGCTACCCGGACGGGCTCGCGACGGCGGTGACCCACGACGGACTGACCCGTCTCATGGTGCACCAGTTCGATCGAGTGCCGAACCCGTCCCGCAAGCCGGACTTCGACGACGTGGTCGAGGCCTGGAAACGAGTGACCGGCGAGGACATCGGGGCCGCCACGCCGGTCTGGATCAACGCACTCAGCGATGCGAGTCACCTGGCGGCGCAGTACCGGCGAGGCCGAGTCCTGCTCGCCGGAGACGCAGCACATCGGCAGCTGCCGGTCGGGGGACAAGCGGTCAACCTGGGCGTTCACGACGCAGTGAATCTCGGCTGGAAATTGGCCGCACAGGTAGCCGGCTGGGCTCCGGCCGGGCTGCTCGACACCTATCACGACGAGCGGCATGCGGTCGGCCGGCGGGTCCTGGACAACATCGAAGCCCAGACCCGTCTGCTTCTCGGTGCGGACGTCGAGGGCCTGCGGAGCACCTTCGGTGAGCTGATCGGCCTCACCGCGGTGCAAGCCCGGCTCGCCGACATGATCGGCGGGCTGGACGTGCGCTACCGACCCGGTGACCATCCGCTGGTCGGGGCGCACATTCCGCATCTCGCGCTCGCCAGCGAGCGCGGTCGGACCAGCACCACCCAACTGCTGCGAGCCGGGCGCGCAGTCGTGCTGGAACTGTCCGGGCAACCGCGGCGCTGGGCCGAGGTTGCCCGGACAGCGGCCGGGTGGCGGGGCCGGGTGGAGTGCGTGCGCGCGACGTTGCGTGCGGCCGCGTTCACCCGGCCGCACGCAAGCGCCCTGCAGGACGTACGCACGCTCGTCCTGCGCCCGGACGGCCACGTGGCCTGGGCCGGCGATCGCTCGAGTGCTGCTCGGCCGGCGCTGGCCAGCTGGTTCGGCCCACCGGAATGACATCCCTTTTCACATGACAGACGACGACACAGGTGAGTCCGTGAGCGCGCGTTGTTAAGGAGTTGGCAGTCATGAACAGTCGGGTACGGTCGGTTGAGACGGACGAGCAGTCCGGACCGGTCCAGCAGTGTGACGTGGTGATCCTGGGGTCCGGCCTCGCCGGCTCGGTCAGTGCCTTGTGTCTGGCCAGTCAAGGCGTGAGCGTCGCGCTCGTCGATGCGGGCCAGCATCCACGCTTCGCCATCGGGGAGTCCATGACTCCTCAGCTGATCGAGTGGTTGCAGATCCTGCGGGCGCGTTTCGACGTGCCGGAGCTGGAGCATCTGTTCGACGTCAAGGCCACGATGAAGCACATCGGCCCGCACCACGGGCGCAAGCAGAGCTTCGGTTTCATCCGCCAGGTCCCCGGCCAAGAGCCGGACCCGCGCGAAGCCACGATGTTCGTGATCCCGAAGATCCTGACCGAGGCGAGTCACCTGTTCCGGCAAGAGACCGACCAGTACTACTTCGGCGTGGCCGCGAAGTACGGCTGCACCACTCGGCAGAACTGGCGCGCGGTCGACCTGGACTTCGACGACGACGGCGTGACCGTGACCGGGCAGAACGGTGAGGTCTTCCGGGGCAAGTACCTGATCGACGCCAGTGGTGTCCGTTCGCCGCTGGCGGAGAAGTTCGGCCTGCGTGAGCAGCCCGCCCGGTTCAAGCATCACTCTCGGTCGCTGTTCACCCACTACATCGGGATCAAGCCCTACGACGACGTGTCGCATCACCCGCGGAGTCTGCGCCCACCGGCACCCTGGCACGGCGGGACGCTGCACCACCTGATCGAGCGCGGTTGGTTCTGGATCATCCCGTTCGACAACATCAAGGGTTCGACGAACCAGCTGTGCAGTGTCGGGCTGACCTTCGACGAGCGGCTCTACCCGAAGCCGAAGGACATGACCCCTGACGAGGAGTTCAACCACTACCTGAACATGTACCCGGCGGTGAAGCGGCAGTTCGAAGGCGCCCACCGGGTTCGGGAATGGGTGTCCACCGACC
>JAJYTA010000256.1 GCA_021793295.1 Actinomycetes bacterium | reverse complement strand
CCGGCGCGCGGGGGCTAAACTTCGGTGGTTGCCTCGGCGAGGGCGCTGTTCTGTGACGGCTCCGTGATCGACGCGGTGCGCAGTCGGTGCGCGCCTTTTGCCCGAGCCCGACGTGTCGCCTGACCGCCCACCGCCTTTCGAGGAGTACCACCGTGTCCGATGTCAAGATCGCTGCCGAGCTGCGAACCGAGTTCGGTAAGGGCGCTGCCCGCCGTCTTCGCCGCGCGGACAAGGTGCCGGCGGTGCTCTACGGCCACGGCACCGACCCGATCCACCTGTCCCTGCCGGGCCACGACACCATGATGGCGATGAAGACGGCCAACGTGCTGATCACGCTCGACATCCAGGACCACGGCAACGAGCTGGCGCTGCCGAAGCATGTCCAGCGCGACCCGCTCAAGGGCTTCATCGAGCACGTCGACCTGCTGCTGGTCAAGCGCGGTGAGAAGGTCGTCGTCGACGTTCCCGTCACCCTCGTCGGTGACGCTGCCCCGGGCACGATGGTCAGCCTCGAGAGCACCACGGTGGCCATCGAGGCCGAGGCCACGCACCTGCCCGAGCACATCGAGGTCTCTGTCGAGGGCCTCGAAGAAGGCAGCATGATCCACGCCAAGGACCTCACGCTGGCGCCGGGGTCCACCCTCGCGGCCGACGAGGAACTGCTCATCGTCAACATCACGGCGACGCCGACCGAGGCGGACCTCGAAGCCGAGGCTCCGGCCGAGGAGGGCGCCGAGGTCGAGGAAGCGGCTGCGAGCGAGGGCGAGGAAGCCGCAGCGAGCGAAGAGTCGTAATTCCGCAGGAGTTCGATGGGAGGGCCGGGGGTCCGTAGATGTCCGACGCGCTGTGGCTCGTCGTGGGTCTCGGGAACCCCGGCCCTTCGTATGCCGAAACGCGGCACAACGTCGGCGCGATGGTCCTCGACCTGCTCGCCGCGCGCGCCGAGACGCGGCTGAAGGCGCAACGACGCACCCGCGCCGATGTCGCGGAGGTCCGTTTCGGCGGCATCCCCGGCAACCGCGCGGTCCTGGCCCGGCCGCGTTCGTACATGAACGAATCCGGCGGTCCGGTCGCTCGGTTGGTCGACTTCTACAAGGTGCCGCTGGATCATGTCCTCGTCGTGTACGACGAACTGGACTTGCCGTTCGGCACCATCCGGCTCAAACGCGGCGGTGGCGACAACGGCCACAATGGGTTGCGTTCCATTCGGGCCAGTCTGGGCTCCGGAGACTATTGCCGCCTGCGTATCGGTATCGGGCGCCCGCCGGGCCGGATGGATCCGGCCGCCTATGTACTCAAACCGTTTTCAGCGGCTGAACGCCGCGATCTGGAGTTCTACGTCGATCGTGCCGCAGATGCCGCCGAAGCGGTGGTGGTCGATGGCCTCGTGTATGCGCAGAATCATTACAACGGGTGAATTGAGAGTACGGCCCAGCCGACGGAAATCGGATTCGTGAAAACGTCGGGAAAATCACCGGCCACACCTCTGGTCCTGGTCTGCGCGCGCCGCGTATAGTCCCTCCATGTTCGTCGGCTCAGGTCTGAGCCGGTGGGGGGTATCGGAGCCTGGGGGGCCATGGCTACGGTAGACATTCCGTCTACGCGCGTGCGCGCACATTCACTTCAGCAGCATTCTTTGATCGGGCGTGACGGGGCAGGAAGCGAGCTTCCGACCCAGCGCCCCTTTCGTCCTCGACAACTTCTCGCCATCGGTGATTCGGTGACGGCCGGTGCTGCGGCCGCGACGATCTGGGTGCCGGCTTTCATGCCCGACGAGCCCACCGTGGCGGTGGCATTGACGGTGTTGGCAGCGTCGTGGCCGCTGGGCCTGATGTGCCGGACGCGACCGGGCGAAGCCATTCTCGGTTCGCGTCGGCGCTATGCCGACGTCGTCGAGGTGTTGGCGGTCCTGGTCGCCGTGCTGGCGATCGCGGGTTCGGCGTTCGGGTGGCCGGTGCTCGGCGGCCCGCTCGTCGGCGTCGTGGCGATCCTGCTGACCGGAGCCGTGGTGCTGCGGTTCGTGACCGCGCGGCGGGAGCGCGACCTGTGCCGGCGCGGTGTGGCCGGCGTCCGCACGCTCGTGATCGGTCGGCAGGCCGGCGTGTCCGAGGTGACCGACCGCCTCGCTCGCGACGACGATCACGCGCTCCTCGTGGTGGGCGCCTGCGTCGAAGACGACGACGGACACGTGGTCGAGACCGTCGCCGTGGGCGAGCCGACCGGACCCCACCCCGACGGCGAGCGCGAGCGCACCCCGGTGGCCGCCGTCGTCGCCGCCGTCCTCGAGTCGGGAGCGCAAGCGGTCTGCGTCGCACCTGAATCGTCTTTCACCGGGCAGCGGCTGCGTGAGTTGGGCTGGGCGCTCAGCGACGTCGGCGGTGAACTGATCGTCGAGCTGGGCCTGGACGACGTCGCCCCGCATCGCCTGTCGGCCGGACGTGCGGGCGCGGGCGCGGTCGTTCATGTGCGGCAGGCCCGCCCGGCCGGCGCCCCGCTGCGGGTGAAGAGCGTCGCCGACCGGCTGCTCGCGGCGGTGGGACTGGTGCTGGTCTCTCCGCTGCTCGCGGTCATCGCAGTCGCCGTGCGGATGTCCAGCCCGGGACCGGTGTTCTACCGGCAGGTGCGGGTGGGCCACGACGGGCTGATGTTCACCATGGTCAAGTTCCGCACCATGTACGTGGACGCCGACATGCGCCGCGCCGAGCTGCTCGGCGGCACCGACCAGGATGGCCCGATGTTCAAGATGCGCCTGGATCCCCGGGTGACCCCGATCGGCCGGGTGCTGCGCAAATACTCGCTCGACGAGTTGCCGCAGCTGCTCAACGTCCTGCGCGGCGAGATGTCCCTGGTCGGTCCGCGCCCGCCGCTGCCGGAGGAAGTGGACCAGTACGGCCCCACTGAGCGCCGCCGGTTGCGGGCGGTGCCGGGGATGACCGGCCTGTGGCAGGTCAGCGGGCGGTCCAACCTGTCGTGGGACGAGACGATACGGCTGGACCTGAGCTATGTGGACAACTGGACGCTCGGCGAGGACGCCCGGCTGCTGGCTCGCACGGTCGGCGCGGTGTGGCGGGGAACCGGAGCGTATTGATGGCAGGCCGGCTCGTGCGGGGCGGAGGGAGCCGCGGTGACCACCTGGCTGGTGACAGGGGCGGCGGGCAGGCTCGGCCGCGAGTTCGTCGGGCTGCTGCACAGCCTCGGCGAGCCGGTGGTGCCGGCCACGAAGGCCGTACTGGACGTCACCGACGGTCGCGCTGTCGAGGCCGCCGTCGCGAGCATCGCGCGGATGGCGGCCGGCGACCCAGGTGACCCGGTGGTCGTGAACCTCGCCGCCGTCACCGATGTCGACGGCGCGGAGGTCGACGAGGCCGGAGCCCGGGCCGTCAACGCACACGGCGTGGCGAACGTGGCCCGAGCGTGTGAACGCGCGGACGTGCGCATGATCCAGTTGTCGACCGACTACGTCTTCGACGGGTCCAGCCGCCAGCCGTACCCCGAGGATGCCCCGATCGCCCCGGCGACGGCCTACGGGCGGACGAAGGCCGAAGGTGAGCGGGTCGTGCTGGAGGCGTTGCCGGACACCAGCGTGATCATCCGCACCGGGTGGACGTACGGCGCCTACGGGCGCAGCTTCGTCAGCACCATGGTCGAGCTCGCCGCCCGGCGCGACGAGGTCGAGGTGATCGACGACCAGCGGGGCCAGCCGACGTGGACGTTCGACCTGGCCACCCGGATCTACGACATCGGCAGGCTGCTGAGTGCGTCCGCCGTGTCGGGCGTGCTGCACGCCACGAACTCCGGCTCGACGTCGTGGTACGGGCTGGCGCGTGCGGTCTTCGCCGAGCTCGGCCTCGATCCGGACCGCGTCCGGCCGATCACGAGTGACGAGATGCCCAGGCTGGCGCCCCGTCCGCCGTATTCGGTGCTGGCCCAGGACCGGTGGGCGCAGCTCGGGATGGAGCCGATGCGACCGTGGCGCCAGGCGCTGTCGGCGGCGGCCCCGACGGTGCTGACCGGACGGTGACGGCTGCCGGTCAGCGGCTGAGCTGGGGGCGTCTCGCGATCCGGCCCCCACGGGCTGGGCGGGACGAGTCGGTTACTGTGGGAGGCTTGATCGGTCCCCGGAGGAGACTAGTGACCCACGCCGATGCAGCCTTGGCGGCTCGCCTTGCCCAGGGGGCAGGCGAGGTATTGCTCGACTTGCGCCGGACTCACGGCCCCGTGGACGGCGGGCGTGAACTGCGCGACGCCGGCGACCGCGCGGCCCAGCGCTACCTCGACGAGCAGCTGTCGACGCACCGCCCCGACGATGCCGTGCTCAGTGAAGAGGCCGCTGACGACCCCGCGCGCCTCGACGCTGAGCGGGTCTGGATCATCGACCCGCTCGACGGCACCCGCGAGTATGCCGAGGGCCGTTCGGACTGGGCGGTGCATGTCGCCTTGTGGGTCGGCGGTGAGCTGACCGCCGGGGCGGTCGCGCTGCCCGGCCTCGGGGTCACGTTGTCCAGCGACCCAGCGCCCCAGGTCCCCGAGCGCACGTCCGACGTCGTGCGGGTCGCGGTGAGCCGGACCCGGCCGCCGGCCGAGGCCGAGCACGTCGCACGCACCATGTCGGCCGAGCTCGTGCCGATGGGATCGGCGGGCTACAAGGCGGCGGCAGTGATCCGCGGCGAG
>JAJYTA010000053.1 GCA_021793295.1 Actinomycetes bacterium | reverse complement strand
GCCCAGTACGCCAAAGCCGGTATCCCCGCATACTGGCGAGTCGAGACCCGCCCACAGGTCTCGCTGACGGCCTACACGCTGAGGGCAGGAGACGACGTCTACAGCGAACTCGGATCGTGGCACCAGGGCGTTGCACACCTGCAGCAACCGTTCTTCGTCGACGTACCGCTGGCTGAGCTCACGCCCTGACCCGGGCGTGAGCTCAGCCGTACTCACTGCACGATCCGGATGGCGTCGATGACGATGTCTCCTTCGGTCGTCAGCGGGTCCAGCCGCAGCCCGGTCACCACGCCGTCGAAGGCACGGATCGGCACGCGATACGTACGCATCTCACCGGCCTCGACGCTGAACTTCGTACTCTTGCCCTCGGTGAAGTTGGGGTCGGCGTCGCTGGTCCAGAAGACCTGGGCGTCGCTGCTGGCCGACGTCTGCATCGTGATCTCGACGGTGAGCCCGTCGCTGGCGTCGATCTCGAGGTCGGCGTCGTTGACCATGAACGGGTCGCCGCCGAGCGACGTCGTGCGCAGCGCCCCGTCGGACACGTCGAAGTCGCCGAGGTGGTTCTCCGGGCGCCAACCTTCGGCGTCGCCGTCGGTCTCGAACAGCCACGATTGCAGGGCGTAGGTGAGCCGGATCGCCGCCGTGTCGCCGTCGTTGCCCGCATACGACGCCGTGAGCCGCACATCTGCCGCTGCCGGCTCATCCGGGGTATGCACGTCGAACGTCACCGGCATGCGCTCACCGGCGGCGAGGTCGTACGGCACGGCTGCCGGCTCCACGCTCCAGCCGTCCGGAACCGCAGCGTGGACGTCACCGGTGACGTCGATTCCCGAGCCGTTGACCACCACCGCCGAGACGGAGACCGTCGATCCGGGTTCGTCGACGATGCGCGGATCCGCGGTCAGCTCCTCGATCGTCACCGGGGACCGCACGTCCACCGACGTCGACGACGTCAGGTCGGCCCGGCCGCCGGCGCGCGAGAACGTCGACGTTGCCGTGATGTCCACCCCGGCGGTGACGGGCTGGTCTGGCGGAGTCGTCACCGTGAATCGGGCGGTGAACGTCTCGCCGGGCGGCAGCGATGCCGTCCGGTCGCTGCCGGTCGACTCGACCGTCCAACCGTCGGGGACGTCGAGGCGCATCTCGACACCCTGCAGGCGTGTGTCACCGGCATTCTCGACGCTCGCCTCGACATCGAAGGCATCGCCGGCCGACACCGAGCCCTCGGCCGCGCTGACCGTCGCGCGCACCCCGAGCAGCAAAGCGCTGGCTTCGGACAGCGGTGTGTGCACCGCGCGCACGGCATCGGTCAGCTGCGTCACCACGTCGGCGGGCAACCCCGCACGTTCCTGGTGGCGCAACCAGTCGATCACCCGGCCGGTCTCTCCGAGCGCGCGATGCACCTGCCGGACCGTCACGTCGTCATCCCCAGGTGCGTAATTCTCCAGCGCCGCCGCTGCGACGTCCGCGATGGCTTCGGCCCGCTGGTCGAGGTAGGCGGCCTGGTCGTCGCTGAGCTTCGACCGGACGTCGTCGACGGCGTCGCTGACCTCCGGCGCCGCTTGCTCGCCCAGGTACAGCTGTCCCAGGACCTGATCGGCGGCGAACTGGTAATCGCCGGAGCCGACGTCGAACACGGCGAATCCGTCAGCCATCCGGTCGAACGTGACGCCGTCGGCCTCGCCCGCGGGTCCGCCGCTCTCGGTGACCGCGGCGGCCACCCGGGCGGGTACCCAGACCTCGGCCGTCGTGTTCGGCGGCACCGTGACGTCGAGCTCGAAACTGCGCTCGGTACGCCGCCACGAGGTCGCGATCTCGCCCATGGCCGACTGGTAGCTCGCCGAAGCGTGGTCGAGATCGGCCCCCGGACGAGGATGGATCACGATCCGCTCGAAACCGGGCGCGGCCTGCTGGATACCGGCGATGTTGCGGAACATCCACTCGCCCACGGCGCCGTAGGCGTAGTGGTTGAACGAGTTCATGGCCGGATCCTGGAACGTGCCGTCCGGTTTGATCGAGTCCCAGTGCTCCCACATCGTCGTCGCGCCGTTGGCGATCTGGTAGCCCCAGGACGGGAACGTGTCCTGCATGATCAGCCGGTACGCCACGTCCATGTGGCCGGTCTCGGTCAGCACCGGCAACAGGTCCGGGGTACCGAGGAACCCCGTGGACAGGTGCCAGTCGCGCGCCTTGATGAGCTCGACCAGCCGGTTCGCGGCCTGGTCCCGGAGCTCGTCCGGGAGCACGTCGAACCCGAGCGCCAGCACGTAAGCGGTCTGCGAGTCGCCTTCGACCCGGCCCTCGTCGTCGACGTAGGCCTCGACGAACGCCGCACGCACGTCGGCGGCGAGCTGCTCGTAGCGTTGAGCGTCCTCGTCGTGGCCCAGGGTCGCGGCCATCTCGGCGACCAAAGTGGCGCTGTGCGCGAAGTAGGCCGTGCCGATGACGTCCTTGGGTGTCTCGTCGTCCACGTTGAGCCAGTCGCCGTACCCTTCGGCCGGGCGCAGATAGCCCTCGGAGTGCTCTTCGAGATAGCTGATCCACGCCTGCATGGCGGGGTAGTGCTCCTCGAGCAGGCCGAGGTCGCCGTAGCGCTGCCACAACGTGTACGGCACCGTCACGCCGGCGTCACCCCAACCGGCCGATCCGCCGCCGAGGAACCCGACGATCGGCGCGACGTCGGTGAATGCGCCGTTGTCGAACTGCGCATCGCGCAGGTCCTGCAGCCACTTGGTGAGGAAGCGCGACACGTCCATGTTGTACGCGGCCGCGCCGACGAACACGTTGATGTCGCCGGTCCATCCCATCCGCTCGTCCCGGGCCGGAGTATCGGTCGGGATGGACAGGAAGTTGCCGCGCTGACCCCACGTGATGTTGCTGTACAGCTGGTCCAGAAGCGGGTTGCCGGTCTCGAACGAGCTGGTCATCGGCGCATCGGTGTGCTTGACCAGGCCGGTCAAGGTGTCCAGGTCGGGCTCACCCGGGAAGCCGGTGATCTCCACGTAACGGAAGCCGTGGAAGGTGAAGTGCGGCTCGTACACCTCCTCGCCGTCGCCGGCGAGCGTGTACCGGTCGGTGGCCTCCGCGGTGCGCAGGTTGTCGGTGTAGATGGTGCCGTCGTCGTTGAGCACCTCGGCATGGCGCAGCTGGACGGTCGTTCCGGCCGGGCCCTCGACGCGCAAGCGGACCGTGCCGACCATGTTCTGACCCATGTCGACGACGTACACGCCGTCCTCGGGCTCGGTGATCTGCACCGGCGTGATTTCTTCCGTCACGCGCACTGGCGGGTCGGCCTGCGTGACCAGTTCGGCGGTGACGTCGTCCTTGACGATGGCCGGCTGCCACCCACCGTCGTCGAAGCCGGGCTCGGTCCAGCCGGGCGTGCGCTCGCGCGCATCGTAGGTCTCGCCCATCAGCATGTCCGAGGTGAGCACCGGCCCGTCCGCCGTGCGCCAGGTGTCGTCGGTGGTGACGACCTCGGTCGTGCCGTCGGCGTAGGTGACCTCGAGGCGCGCCAGGAACCACGGCTGGGTGCCGTACTGGCTCGGCCCGAAGATCGCGATGTGCCCGGCGTACCAGCCCGTCCCCAGCATCGCGCCGATGGCGTTGTCGCCTTCGGCCAGCAGGTCGGTGACGTCGAACGTCTGGTATTGCACCCGGGTGTCATAGTCCGTCCAGCCCGGGGCCAGCTCATGGTCGCCGACCCGGGCACCGTTGAGGTGCACCTCGTAGACCCCCAGCGCGCTGGAGTAGAGGCGCGCGTTGGCGACCGGCTTGTCGAGCTCGAACTCGGTACGCAGCTGTGGGCTGAGGCCGTCGGGCTCAGCGACGGCCGGGCGCCACCGGATGGTGCGGTCGCCGTCGACCTGCTCGCCGTCGGCGAAAGCCGCGCCGTGCGCATACACATCGTCCGTGTGGCTCCACCAGCCGACGGTGCCGACGACGTCGGCCATCTCGAGGTAGTACGTTCCCGGCTCCGCGGCTTCGTCGAGGCCGAGCTCGATCCAGGAGTTGTCCGCGACGTCGCTGATCTGCTGCGACGCGATCTGCTCGCCGCCGGGACCTTCGCGGTACAGCGTCAGCGTGACCGCGGAGTCGGTGGTGCTCCACGTCGGCGCCTTGGCGGCGACCAGGTCGAAAGCGCGATCGGTGGTGAACGTCTGCCCCAGCGTGGTGTCGGGTTCGAGCTCGGCCGGCGTGTTCTGCTCGGTGTTGCTGCGCGGCAGCAGCTCCTTTGTCTCGCGCCCGATCCACTGCGCGCCGAGGTCGGATCCGTCCGCGAGCGCGGTCTCCCACCAGGCCGGTTCGCTCCAGTCCGACGCAACGCCGTCGCCGTCCCAGATCCGGACGCGCCAGTGGTAGCGGGTTGCCGGCTCCAGCGCCGGGCCGTCGTACTGGACGAGAGTCGAGTCCGCGGACTCCACCCGGCCGCTGTCCCACACGTCGGCCGCGCCGTCGGCCAACGCCTGTGCGCTGGAGGCGACCTGCACCTGGTACGCGGATTGGACGACGCCACGCTGGCCGGACTGCAACTGCCAGCCCAGCCGCGGCGCCTCGACCGGCAAGCCCAGCGGGTTCGTCGCGTGCTCAGCGGTCAGGCTGATCACGTCCACCTCCGTTTCGACACGCTGCTCGGCCTGGATCGGTGGCCCGGCCGAAGCAATACCCACCGGCATCGCGATCGCCAGGGCAGCGATGGCAGCGACACCGAGTCGCGACACGCGGGAATTGGAACGGTTCATTTTCAGCTCCTGGTCGGACCGAAACGGACGACGGCGTGGTGACCAATGTGTCGGCATCGCCGGGCGCAGACAAGACCATGCACCCGCATCGGCCGGAAGCGGTCACCATCGACAGCTACATCAGCGGGGCTTGGCCGTAGGGCACGAGCCGGACCGGCCCGGACAGGCCGTAACGGGCACGCTCGACGTCGCCGTAGACCTCCGGGCGCGTCACCCGCATCCGGTTGATCAGCGTGGATGCGACCTCGACGACGATCGTGTTCGGCCCGTGCCCCACGTAGCCCCCCACGTCCACGACCGCGCTCGCCTGGTCAGCCGGCGGCAACGCGTGGCCGTTGACCGTGACCCGGAGCGTGTCGCTGACCGCGCCGAGATGCAAGTAGGCACCATGCTCACCGGTCCAGCCGGCGGGCAGGTCGACCACGGTCGAATACCGCCCTACCCCCGACACGTCTTCCAGGCCGGGAACGTCAGTCCACGCGGTCGGCGAGTCGAGGCTGACTCGATGTGTCGTCACCACGGTCTCGGTGGCCGAATCGCCGGGCCGCCAGTCGTCGACGGTCAGGTCCCATCGATTCAGGCTGATCTCATCGGGCACCGAATCGATGGCCGTGGATGTGGTCCGCCCGTTCGCCAGAGTCGACACGTAGGTCCCGGCGGCGCGAGCCCGGACCATCAGCTGGCCGTCGGCCTCCACGATGTCGTCCGCCTCGGTGGTGACCACGCTGCGACCGGCCGCCACCCCGCCGCCGCGCCAACTCGGCCGGGCGAGCGCCACCGCCGTGACAGCGCCGGGAGCGAGCCGGACGCGCATCCTGACCCAGCCCGGGCCGGACTCAGCCACCACGACCCGGCTGACCTCACCGGTCCACAAATCGAGCCGGTACGGGACAGCCGGACGGATACTGGTCGTGAACGTGACCTCGTGGTCCACCACCTCGTCGTCCGAGCTGTTGACCATGTAGTAGTAGTCCGCGTCGGCGCTGCGGCGACGAGCGTGCAGCACGGGCGAGGCCGCGGCATGGCGCACCTCCGGCTCGAGGCCGGTCGCGGCGACGGCTGCAGGGATCTCGTCGCGGGTGTCGACACGATGCACCGAGGGCTGCGCCAGAAGCTCGGCGAAGACCGCCGCGAGTTCATCGTTCTCGCCCGGTGCGGCGACTCCCGGCACCTCGGGGGCATCCCACGAGCCGACGATGATCATCGGCAGGCCCGCGCGTGCGAAGCCCTGCAGCCTGCGGGCGGTGGCCAGCGGCATCGTCTCGACCCGCCCGTTGAAGGCATCGCCTTCGAAGACCAGCAGTCGATAGCCCGGGCCGTCCGGCGCCAGCCGGCCGCGCTCGACGCGCGCATCGGTCAGCTCCAGCAGCCGCGGGCTGACGAACTGGTGGGTCCATCCGTGCCGGACGCCCTCCGAGGAGAACCATGCCGCGCCGAAGCCGGTGCCTGCGTATCCCTTCTGCCGCAGGAAGGCGACGTCCACGCGAGCCCGCCCGGTCTGCAGGACCAGTTGAGAACGCGCCAGGAAGCCTGCCACGTCGGGAGCATGGCGCCAGATCGGGTGTCGAGGACCCCACGACTCGCTGTAGCCGACGCCACCGCCATAGGGCGTGAACGCGGCGAAGCCCGGCCACTGCGCACCCGGCGCGTCGGCGTAGGAGAACCCGTGCAGGACGGCCTGGTTGACCCCGGCGGTGTACTCACGCGACACCGTGCGCACCACGTGATCCCACGTCGTGCTGTACGAACCGCCGTGCACGGCGGCGGCCTCGCTGGACAGGACCGTCCGGCCGCCCAGGTCGCGCCCACCGGCGAGGGAGCGGAAGTCGTCGAGGTTGTTGAACCCGAGGGACTCGCCTTCGGCGATGTCGACGACCGCGGCCTTCGCCACCGCATCCGTCTCGAGGCCGTACGGCTGGATGCGCAACTGCAGGCCGAGGCCGTGCAACCAGTCTTGCAGGACCTCGATGTGCTCCTCGATGTACAACTCGGAGCGCACGTCGTTGAGGTCGTCGCGCACGCGGCGGTCGATGTCGCCGCCGAAGGTGAACACCTCGTCCTCGTCCTCGTCGAGCACGATCGGCAGGTACGGCAGCAGGTCGTACCCCTTGCGACAGCGGAACTGCTCGAGCAGGCCCGGGGTCCACAAGGTCGCCTCGGTCTCCATCTCGATGGAGTCTTCGAACATCGCACCGCCGGTGGAGCGCAGCAGTGCCCTGATGCGCGGGGTGAGGATGCGCTCCTCCCATAAGTCGATCACCGCGTGCGTGCCGATCCGGCTGAAATGGTCGACGACGTACGACACCGGCTCGGTGTGCGGGCCGCGTTCCGGACGCTGGCCGGAGCCTCTGAGCCAGGTGGAGATCACCAGCCATCGGCCGTCGTCCGGGGCACTGAACTCGAGCCGGCCGCTCTCGACGGTTTCGGTGACATCCTGCACCGACGCAGCATCCAGCGCGTACGGCGGCTCCACCGGGGCATGGTCGAGGAGGCGGGCCACCTGGACGGTGAACAGCCGCCGCGTGGTGACGTCGGCAGCCGGCGGCACGACCGGCTCCGGGACGGCGCCGCGGAAGACACCACCGTCGACGACGGCGACACCATGAGCGAGCTCCTGCATGGCCGCCGCGTCGTCAGGTGTGACGGTCGGTACCGCTGCGGGCCACGCGGGGCCGATCGTCAAGTCGACGGTCACGCCGCGCTCGTTCGCCCGGGTCAGCGCTGCTTCGAGTGCCCGGACCCACGCCGGAGTGCCCCAACCGTGGCCCGCCGGGTCCATCGGCTCGTCGACGCTGTGGTGCACATCGGCGATCTCGACCCCACCGAACCCGGCGTCGGCGATCTGGTCGATCTCACGGGCGATCTCGGCCGGATCGACCAGGCCATGTGGCCACCACCACCGGAACTTCGCCTGGAACTGCCGAGGCGGGTCGGCGAATCGAGCCGGGAACCGGCCTGGCGAGGCCGAAGCTTCAGCCGCCGTCACCGGCAACGCCGCGGCGACCCCGCCGGCGGCCACCGCCCCGAGAAACCCACGCCTCGACAGTGTCGTCACCGCTGACCTCCCGGAATCGGTACGTACACCGATCGTCCGGAGCCGACCTCGAAGATCGCCCGGCCGTCGTCCGCACCGACGTACTCAGCCCGCGCCCGACCCAAGGCGCGATATTCGACGCCGTCGGGCGCGGGCAGCGCGACCCGCGCGGTCATGTTGGCCGGAACGTCCACGACCAGGCGCACGCCGTCCCCCGCGCGCCGCCACTGGACGTCGACCATGCCGCGTTGTGTCGGCACCGTGCCCGCGGCGTGCTGCAGTCCGGCCGCCGGCGGCGCGATCTGCACGGTCGCCGCGCCCGGGCTGGTCGTACGCACGCCGAGCAGGGTCTGCTGGATGTCGACGAGCACCTGCGCGCCCCAGCCGTGGGACTGGCTGAAGTTCGTGCCGGGGTCGAGGGTCCACGCCTCCCAGGTGAACGTCGCGCCCTGATCGAGGATGTTCGCCCAGCCGAGGTCGTCGTCGTTGGTCAACAGGTCGAGCACCGCATCGGGCCGGTCGCCGTCGGCGAGGGCCTGCAGCAGCCGGTGGGCGGTCATCGGGCCCTGCTTCATGCCCAGACTGGCCAGGTGATCAGCCAGCTCGGCCACGTCATCGTCCGGCGCGACACCGTAAGCGACTGCATACGAGGTCGAGTGCTGGCCCGCGTGCTCACTCTGTGAACCGTCGGCGTGCAGGCCGTCGACGTAGACGCCGTCCGCGCGGCGCAGCGTGGCGTTCATGGTGGCGCGCAACTCTTCGGCTCGGCTGCGCAGGTCGCTCGCCTCGGGGCGGCCGAGTAGTTCGGCGATGTCTGCGACGTCGCGCAAGACGGCGACGCTCTGCGCGTTGATGGTAGTGCGCGCCGCCGCGTCCATGTCGTACCCGAACCGGCCGGGTTCGGGCCAGTCGACGATGCCGTACCGGTACGCGCCGCTCCCGCCGGACAGTTCGGTGACCAGACCCGCGGTGGGCCCGGTGGCCGGGATATGGCGCAGTACGTAGTCGGCGGTGTCGCGCAGCGCCGGGTAGGCCTCCTCGAGCAAGGCGCGGTCACCGGTCTGTTGGTAATAGTGCCGGACCCAGTCGACGAACATCAGGGTGTAGTCGGGGATGTCGCGCTTGCCGTCACCGTTCGGGTAGACGGCGTTGTAGGGGCCGACGTCGTTGCCCTCGGACCAGAACCGCTCGGCGGAGTTCAGGAACTCGCGGATGGCCTGTTGGGTGGCATCGCGTTCGCCGAACCCGGCCATCGTGGCGTACGAGATGTTCGCGGCGTCGCCCAGGAACTGGGCCTTCTCCCGGGTCGGCGTGTCGACGAAAGCTTCCTGCACCGAGTACAGCGCTGACCGCACGGTCAGCTCCCACACCGCGTCGAGCGTCGGATCGGAGCTGGCGAACGTGGCTTGCGCTCCGGGCGGAGTGTCGGTGTGCACCACGACCGCCGACACGTCGTCGATCGCGATCTGCTCTCCGGCGTCGGGCACCTCGAGATAGCGGAACCCGAGGTGGGTGAACGCCTCGAACTCCTGCTCACCATCGCGCTGGGTGTACGGAAAGCTCATGTCCGTGCCCTGAGTCAGCAGCGTCGACGTCGCCACCCGCCCGGACTCGGTCAGGTTGTAGCCCGCCCGCACCGGCACCGTGCGTCCCGCGACACCGTCGTCGAACCGGACGACCGGCCGTGCCGGGATCACCGTGCCGAAGTCGAAGACCGGCGTTCCGTCGTCGGCCGTGGTGACCGCGACCGGTTCCACCCTGCGTTCACTCAGGCGAGTCTCCTGCCCGGTCAGGTGCGAGAACGGCTCGACCGGGTGAGCGCCCAGGACGATGGCGTCGTCCCAGTCGGCGTCGTCGAAGCCCGGCTCGCTCCATCCGTCGCGGATTAGCCGGGCATCGAGGTGTTCGACGTAATCGCCCTCGCCGTTACGGCGTGCGGATTCCACGTAAGGCCCCTCGGTCACCCGCCAGGAACCATCGCTGACGACGACCTGAGTGCTGCCGTCGGCGTAGTCGATCACCAGGCGTACGAGCAGACCGGGCACACCGACCGGGCGCCCCTGGCCGCTGCCGTACCAATGCAGGATCGCACCGACGGCGATCCGGTCCTTCCCCTGTACCAGGGCCGTGACGTCACTGGCCTGGTAGTAGTGCTCGCCCGGGTACCCGAACGACTGCCCACGACCGGCGCGTTGACCGTCGATGTGCAACTCGTAGGTGTGGCTGGCGGCCACGTAGGCCCGGGCGCGAATGACCTCGGCCCCGTCCAGCTCGACCTCGGTGCGCGCGAGGGTCCACTCGTCGTCCTGTCGCCGACTGGGCGCCGGCCACTGCGACAGGTCGCCGCTGAAGTCGTCGGCGAACACGACGGTGCCGTCGGCATCGGTCACCCGCACGTCGTCGAACTCGCCGATCTCGTTGGACGCTTCCCTGAAGCCGATGGACCCGGCGCCGAAGGTGTCGTCCTGGCGTTCGTCGACCAGTTCGCCGTCGACGAAGGTCCGGATGGTGGAACCGGCGAGTTCCATCCGGACGCGGTAGTCGGTACCGGCGGTGACCTCCAACGGTATCGTCGCGAGCTTGGTGTATCGCCCGTCGACGAGCACGTGTGGGCTCAGCCCCGCCCCTGCCGCGAGCTGCCACATGTAGCCGTTGTCGCGATCGGGACTGCGGAACACCCAGCCCGCGCCCCGGGTGTGCGGCCGGACCGTCAGCTCGAGCGTGTCATCACCCAGGCTGGGGTCCATGTCGGCGAGCGTCACGTCACCGCCGGTCACGCGAGCCCGCCCGTCGACGATCTCGATCGGCCCGCGTCCGCCGGGCGGGCGCTGGAGCCATTCGGCGCCGTTCCAGTCGGCGTCGCCGAGACCGGTCTCGAAGGTCGACTCCGGCGCCCACGGCGACGGCTGGTCATCACGGTCCCAGGTCCGCACCGTCCAGCGGTACGGCTCACCCGGGCTCAGTTCAGGGCCGGCGTACTCGACGTAGGACTGCGCACCGGACTCGACCTTGCCGCTGTCCCAGGCCTGTGCGCCGTCGCGGTCGCGGACGACGATCTGGTAGGCGCTCTGCCACTCGTTCGGGTCGTTGTCCTGCGGGAGCCACCCGAACCGCGGATCGCCCGTCACGTTCAGCGGGGCCTCGCGGTCATCCAAGGTGAGCTGTTCAGGCGCCAGCGGAGCCCGTCCCGGCGCGCCGGTCGCCGGTACGCTCAGCGTCGCTGCCATCGAGGTCGCGAGCACCCCCGCCAGCAGCCACCGCAGCCGGAGAGCACCCTTCATGGTCGGTCCCACGCGTGGTACCGCCGACTCAGAAGTCGAAGTCGTCGATGTTGTCGGCGTTGAACCTCGTGGGCGGGCCCAGGACCACGACGCCGTCGGCGCCGATGGTGTACTCGCCCAGGTCACCGGCGGTGAAGGTCTCGCCCTCGGCGCCGGTGATGATGCCCGAGGCGATGGCCGCACCGGTGTAGGCCGCCAACTCGCCCAGCGCGGTCGGATCCCACAGGGCGAACTCCGTCACCGTCCCGTCCTTGACGAACTCACGCATCTGGTTCGGCGTCCCGAGTCCGGTCAGGGCGACCTTGCCCTTGTACTGCGAGCTCGAGATGTACCGCGCGGCAGCCGCGATGCCGACCGTGGTCGGCGAGATGATCGCGTCGAGATCGGGATTGGCCTGCAGCAGGCCCTGGGTCTCCTGGAAGGACTTCTCGTCCTCGTCGTCGCCGTAGACCACGCCGGTCAGCTCGATGTCGGCGTAGTCCGGATTGGTGTCGACCTGTTCCTGGATGACCTCGATCCAGGCGTTCTGGTTGGTCGCGTTCGCCGTGGCGGACAGGATCGCGACCTGCCCGGACCCACCGATCTGCTCGGCGGCCATCTCGATCAGCGCCAGCCCCACCTCGTCACCGTCGACCTGGCTGACGAAGGCGTCGCGACAGGCGGCATCGACGTCGGAATCGAAGGTGACGACGACGGTTTCCCCGGTGCGCGCCTGGTCGAGCGACGAGCACAAAGCGTTCGGGTCGTTGGCCGACAACAAGACGACGTCGGTGGCCTGCTGGCTCAGCGTATTGATGTAGCTCACCTGCGACGACGCCGACGCATCCGACGGGCCGGTGTATTCGTACTCCCCCTCCAGCTCGGTCGTCACGGCCTCGGCGCCCTCGCTGGACGCTTCGAAGTACGGGTTGTTCACCGACTTCGGGAGCATGGCGATGCTCAACCCGGTTTCGTAATCCGCGTCCGGGTTCGCTTCAGCGGCCGGTTCGTCACCGCCCTCGTCGGCGTCGTTGGCGCTGTCCTGGGTGGTGCCACCGCAGCCGGCCAGGACGAGCGCGAACGCGAGCCCTGCAGCGACCGGGGTGACTCGCCTCGCTCGACCGCGATGACGGAATCGGCTGACAGACATGAGCGTTCCTTTCTCAGGTGGGAGATGGCGACCGCGTTCGGCGACGCCGGCGTTGCATCGAGGTGCGCACGCCGACCAGCACGTTGGGAGCGAGCACCGAGACGATGAGCAGCGATCCGGTGACCACGGTGAGCGCCTCGCTCGACACACTGGCCAGCCGGAGCGCGTTCTGCAGAGAGGTCAGCAACACCACGCCCGCGAGCACGCCGGGCAGGGTCCCCGTGCCGCCGAAGATGGACACCCCGCCCAACAGGACAGCTGCGACCACGGTCAGCTCGAGGCCGGTGGCGTTGTCGGCTCGAGCGCTGGAATATCGCAGCGTCCAGAACACACCCACCAGCCCCGCGACCGCGCCGGACACGACGAAGAGCCAGAACTTCAACGGCCCGACGGCGATACCGGCGAACGCAGCCGCCACCGGGTTCGACCCGGTGGCGAAGATGGCCCGGCCCACCGGCATGGCATGCAGCACGGCAGCGAACAGCCCCGCGATGACGATCATCGGGATGAGAACATTGGGAATCGACGTCGCGCCGATGTTGCCGATGGCCCAGCCGGTGAACTGCCGCGGGAAGTCCGCCACCGCCGTGTCGCCGAGCAGGACGTAGGCCAACCCTCGGTACAGCGCGAGCGTCCCGATGGTCACCGCCAGCGACGGCAGGCCGAGCGCGGTGACGAACAGGCCGTTCACCGCGCCGAGGATCGCCCCGATCAGGACGCACAGCGGCATGATCGTCTCGAGCGGTACTCCGTTGTTCCACATGACGCCCATGGCCGAACTCGTCAATCCGACGATGCTCGCGACCGACAGGTCGATCTCGCCGGTCGCGATGATCAGGGTCATCGGCAGGGCCAGCAACAAGATCGGCGCGAGGTCGAGCACCAGGAAGCCGGCGTTGCGCGACGTGCCGAAATGCTCCACCGTCGCCGCGGCGATCACGATGACGGCCAGCGTGGCCAGGATGATCGCGACGTCCCAGGTCGCGAACCGTTGGAGCCGGAACCGGCCGGCTCCCCGACCGGTCAGGGTGTCAGCCGACATGGGCATCCTTCTTCCGCAACGACGCTTTGACCCGCAGGCCGACGAGGCGGTCCAGGGCGATGGCGCCGAGGATGAGCGCTCCGACGATCGCCCGTTGCCAGAACTGGTCGATGCTCAACACCGGCAGGGCATTGCTGATGACCGTGAGCAGCACGGCGCCGAGCGCGGCGCCCACGACCGTTCCGCTGCCGCCGAAGATGGCCACGCCGCCCACGACCACCGCGGCCACCACGTCCAGCTCCATGCCGTAGCCGGCAGAGGCGTCCACGGTGCCGTACCGGGCGGCGTAGAGCACGCCGCCGAGCCCGGCCAGGGCACCGCACAGGATGTATGCGGTGAGGATGCGTTTCCCGGCCGGGATGCCGGCCAGCCGCGCCGCCTCCGGACTCGACCCGAGCGCGTACATGTCGCGCCCGGCGCGGTAACGGGAGAGGAAGACCGCGACCACCGCCAGGACCACCCCGGCGATGACGATCAGGTACGGGATCCCCAGGATGCGCGCCGTGCCGAAGTCGAGGAACCCGCCCGGCATGTCCGAGGCGTTGATCCGCCCGCCGCCGGCGATGAAGTAGACGACGCCGCGAAACACGTACAAGGTGCCGAGCGTGGCCACCAGCGGCGGAACCTTGCCGAGGTGCACGATCATGCCGTTGAACAGCCCGCACACCGCCCCGATACCGAGCCCGATCAGCATCGCCACCGGGACCGGGATGCCTGGGTTCTCGCTGAGCAGCGAGGCCGTGCAGAACGCCGACAGCCCGAGCACCGAGCCGACCGACAGATCGATTCCACGGGTGAGCACGACGACGGTCATGCCGGTGGCCAGCAACAGCGTGATGGCCGCAGCAAGCAACAGGTCGCGAATGCTCTGCTCGTTGACGAACCGGGGGTTGACCGCCGCGGTGACGGCGACGATCGCGGCGAGAGTGAGCAGCAGGCCCAGCGCCCGGAATCGCAGCACCATGTCGAGCACGGTCGACCCGGTCCGGGCCTGGGCGTCGGAGCCGGACTCGTGCGCCTTCGTCAGCAGGCTCATGCCGCCTCCTGCCCGGTCGCGAGAAACATCACCGACTCCTCGGTGGCCTCGGCGCGGCTGAGCTCCCCGGCGAGCCGGCCCTCGCGCATGACCAGCACCCGGTCGGCCATGGCCAGGACCTCGGGCAACTCCGACGACACCATCACCACGGCTACACCCTCGGCAGCCAGGCTCGACATCAGCCGGTGGACTTCGGCCTTGGTGCCGATGTCGATACCGCGGGTGGGCTCGTCGACGATGAGCACCTTCGGCCCGGTCGCCAGCCACTTGGCCAGCACGATCTTCTGCTGATTGCCGCCGGACAGCGTTCCGGCCGGGTCGGTGAGACGGCCGTAGCGCGTCTGCAGGCGCGCGGTCCACTGTTCGGCCTCGCGCCGCTCGGCCCCACCGACGAGGAAGCCGAAGCGCGCCAGTCGGCTCCGTCGGGTCAACGTCGCGTTGCGCATGATGGACAGGTCGAGCAGCAGGCCCTGATGCCGCCGGTCTTCGGGGACCAGCGCCACACCCGCGCGCATCGCGGCCCGCGGGTTGCCGGGCGGCAGCGCCCGCCCGCCCACGCGCACCGTGCCGGCGTCGCGTGGATCCACGCCGAAAACGCCCTGGACGACCTCCGAGCGTCCGGCCCCGACCAGTCCGGCCAACGCCACGATCTCGCCGGCGCGGACGCTGAAGGAGACGTCGCGGTACACACCCTCACGGGTCAGCCCGTCGACCTCCAGCACCACGTCACGCGGCTGGACCTCCTGCTTGGGGAACAACGCGCCGAGTTCGCGGCCGACCATGCGCCGCACGATCTGGTCGATGCTCACCTCGGACATCAGGTCGGTGGAGACGTGAGCGCCGTCGCGCATCACCGTGACCCGCTCGCACAACGCTTCGACCTCGTCGAATCGGTGTGAGATGAACAGCACCGCCGCGCCGTCGTCCCGCAGTGCCCGGGTCACCGTGAACAACCGCTCGACTTCCGCGCCGGACAGGGCTGCGGTCGGTTCGTCCATGATGAGCACCCGCGCATCGAGCGAGATGGCTTTGGCGATCTCGACGACCTGCTGGTCGGCGATGGACATGCCCAGCGCCTGCCGCTCGGGATCCATCGGCACGCCCAGCTGCTCGAACAAGGCAGCTGCCGCGCGGTTCATCCGGTCGCGGTCGATCATGCCGAACCGCCCGCGCGGCTGGCGGCCCATGAAGATGTTCTCGGCGACCGTGAGGTCCGGGAACAGCGTGGGCTCCTGGTAGATGACGGCGATACCGGCCTCTTTCGCCTCGGCCGTGCCGCTGAACTCGACGACCTCGCCGTCGACGGTGATGGTGCCGGAATCGGGACGGTGCACGCCGGCGAGGATCTTGATCAGCGTCGATTTCCCGGCGCCGTTCTCACCCACCAGCGCATGCGTCTCGCCTGCGTACAGCTCGATGCGGGCGTCGGTCAGGGCCGCCACGGAGCCGAAGCTCTTCGACGCCCCGGACAGGCGCAGCACCGGCTGGCGCTCAGGTATCGACTCGGCGTCGAGCCCGGTACCGGACAACGGGATACTCCCAAATCACAGCTGAATGAATCGTTTCACAACCGACATGTGTTGAGGACGATAAGGCTCCACAGGCACGGCGGTCAAGCGGTGGCACTCACGAGATGAGGCTTACGCTCTGGTCGAATCCGTGGCCACCTCCGGACACGGCAGGTGTCAGGCGCTCACACCTGAGGGCACAGTGAGCTGAACCGATTCATCCACGACGGGAGCTCGGCATGCGACGGCATCAACGGTTCGGCATCGCCGTGGTCGCGACGGCGCTGGCGGGCAGCATACTGTCCGGCCCCGCGGCGGCGGACCCCGCGGGACCGGCCGGAGCGCCCGGCATCACAGCCGTGAGCGTGACCGACGACGTCGTGACGGTCTCGGGCGGGGCGGCGCCGGGCGCCGACGTCGACATCTACGCGCTGGGCACCGAGCAGCACGTGGCGCAGTGGGCCGAGGCCGAGCCCGTGGCGGCGGTCGCCGCAGACGACGAGGGCGCCTTCTCCGTCGAGATCACCCGCACGAAGGGCGCAACCACGCTCTACTACGCCAAGTACGTCGCCGTCGTCGGTGGTGCCGTGGTGGGCACGTACCGCCATGCCGACGACGTGCAGATCACCCCGACCAACGACTACCCCTACCCGCACAGCGACACGAAGAAGGGCCTGCAGGTCCAGCTGAGCGCCGACGCCGAAGAGCTCGGCATCGGTCACGCGGGCATCAACGTCGCCTTCAACACCTTGATGCAGCTCGAGGACGAAGGTGCGGGCTCCTCCATCCCGTTCACCTCCAACGGCACCGAGTACTACTTCGACGCCGCGACCGTGGCCGGCCTCGATCGCCAGATCAAGCCGCTGTCCGCGAACGGCGCGGTGGTCAATCTGATCCTCATCCTCTATCGCGACGAAGCCCCCAACTCGGCATGGCCGGTGCTCAAGCACCCCGATGCGGACCTGGCCGGCGGTCCGGTCTACGCGTTCAACACCGCCACCGCCGAGGGCGTCGCCCACTACACGGCCGCGGTGGAGTTCTTGGCACAGCGCTACACCCGGCAGGATCAGCGCTACGGCCGCGCCACCGGGTTCATCGTCGGCAACGAGGTCGATGCGCAGTGGGTCTGGCAGAACATGGGCGCCAAGCCGCTGGACGAGTTCCTGCTGTCCTACGAGCGGGCCCTGCGCCTGACCCATCTGGCCACCCGCGCCGCCTACGGCGAAGCGCGCACCTACACCTCGCTGACGCACTCATGGCGCACGCCCAGTGGTCCGGCCGATCCGCCCGGGCGCTTCTACCCGGGCAAGGACGTCGTCGACGGCCTGAACGCCCTGACCAAGGCCCACGGTGACTACCCGTGGCACATCGCGCACCACCCCTACCCCGAGGACCTGCGCGACCCGGCGTTCTGGAACGACACCAGCGCCACCCCCGACCCCGACACGACACCGCGGATCACCTTCAACAACGTCGAAGTCCTCAACCAGTACCTCCTGCGTGCCGAGCAGCTGTACGACGGCCAGCCGCGCCGGGTCATCCTCTCCGAACAGGGCTGCAACACCCCCGGCACGTCGGCCGAGGCGGAGCGGTTACAAGCCGCCTGCTACGCGCTGGCCTACTACAAGATCCACTTCTTGCCGGCCATCGACTCGTTCATCCTGCATCGCCACGTCGATCACAAAGTCGAGGAGGGGCTGCGACTCGGCTTGTGGTGGTGGGACGACGACCGTCCGGAGAACGCGCCACCGGGCGAGAAGAAGCTGATCTACCAGGTGTTCAAGGACATCGACACTGAACGCTCGTTGGAGGTCACCGAGTTCGCCAAGGACGTCATCGGCATCGACGAGTGGTCCGAGGTCGTCGACGGCTGGGACCCGGCCGCCCTCGCCGTACGCGAAAGGCCCACCGAGCTGGGCACGAGCACGACCGCCCTGCCGTTGCGCACCACGACGGTGTCGGACTTCGACGACGGCGCACAGGGCTGGCGCGCGTCCGATGCGGTGAACACCGTCGACGCGAGCGATGGCCACCTCCGCTCGGCCTTCACGTTCGAGGGCGGCTTGGCGGCGAATCTGGCCAAGTTGTGGCGGGGCACCGACGTCGTCATCGACGACCCGCTCGACGCATCCCAGGACGCCGCGCTCGCCCTGCGGGTACGCATCCCCGCGGACGCCGACATCGGCTCGCGTTACGTCAAGGTCAGGTTGTACGGCACCGACGGCAGCGTGGCCGAGGGCACGGCGCGACTCGTGGAGAACGGGCAGTGGCAGCGCGTGACCGTCGACCTGGCGGACTGGTCCGGCCGATCGAGTATCGGGCGGATCAAGGTGTGGGCTCGTGGTGACACCAACGATGCGTGGTCCGGGCACTTCGACATCGACGACGTCGAGCTCGCCCGCCGGTACGTGGGCGCGGCACGGACGGCGAACATCGAGGTCGACGCGGTCGCGCCGGACGGAGTCGGCGTCGGCGCGACAGTCGAGATCACCGTCGCCAACCATGACGTCCAGCCTCTGTCCGGACCGGTGGACGTGCGGGCGTGCGACGGCATCACCGTCGAACCAGCGGCGCTGGACACCGACGGGATCCAACCCGGAGAAGCACGGACGTTCGCCGTCACCGTCGTGGCGGCAACCCCCCAGAACCCGGACGCCCCGGCGATGTGCTTCGGCATCGTCGGTCATCAGTACACCGAACAGGTCGATGTGCCGCCGGAGCCGCCACCGGAGGCGACCCCGATCTTCGACTTCGACGACGGCACCACTCAGGGCTGGCAGCCCGGGGCGGGCATGGATTCCGTGCAGGCCGTGACGTCGATGGCCAACGGTCCGGGCAGACCGCACGGAGGCTCGCACGCGTTGGACGGCACCGCGACGGTCGGCTCGTCTCTCGCACCGAAAACCATGGTCGTAGACCTGGCCGAGCCGATCGACCTCAGCGCTGCACAGCGCGTCGTGATCCACGTCAACTCATACGGGGGCGCGCCGGGCGCCACCGGGTACGAGGTGACGTTCACGCTGCGTTCAGGCAGCGACGAGCTGACGATCACCCAGCCGTACACGCCGGACTCGTGGACCGAAGTCGCCCTGGACGTCGCGGACTGGCCTGGCCGCGCACACGTGGATCACGTGGCCGTCACGATGCGCGCCGTCGGCACCGATCACCCGACCTGGAATCCGCATGTCCAGATCGACTCGATGGGCTGGTTCGATTGAACCGTATCAAGAAGGTTATCCGGAATCGTTGACCTGGAACCCCGTAAACCCGTACGTTCACGGGACAGGCATGACGGATCAGGCGATAAACCCGCTTCTCACCGAACAGGTCGACGCCATGACGCTGAAACGTTCCACTGCCCGAACGGCAGAACTCGAACCGGCCCGCCCCGCCCATTTGCGGGTCTGCCCACCGCCGCCTGACTCGCCGCAGGCACACGACAACCCGTTCACCCCGGACGAGTTGGCGCTGATCTCCCTGTTCGCCGACGGCCTGTGTATCGAGGCCATCGCCCGCCGTCTCGACCTCTCGGACCGCACGATCCGTCGCCGCTCCCGCGCTCTGTGCGACCGCCTGGGTGTGGTGAGCACTATTCAGGTGGTCGCCTGGGCGGCGCGCCGCCAGCTCATCTGACGCCCGCGGCTTGGTAGAAACCTTCGATGTGAGCGGCGACCCGTTCCGCCGCGAGGTCGCCATCGCCTGCCTCGACCGCCGCCAGGACGGCCCGGTGCTCACGGCGTAGCCCCTCCGCCGCGGCAGGCCAGTCCGGCAGATTCGGCGCGGCATCCATGACGTAACCATGTATCGCCTCGCGAAGCGAGGCCATGATCGTCGACACCAGGACATTGCCCGCCAGCGTTGCCAGTGCGACGTGGAACTCGGCGTCCAGCACGTGGAATCGCTCGCGCGGGAGGTCCGGCTCGTCCATGGCGTCCAGCAGGCGGCGGATCGCCTCGAGCGCATCGGCATCGGTGTCGGCTCGCTCGGCCGCCTCTCGGACGGCCCAGGACTCCATCAGCACGCGGGTCTGGACGATGTGCCCCATCGGCAGGTGCCGTGTCGCCAAGTGCAGACGCAGCGTCGACGTCAACGGCGAGGACGGCTCCGCGACGATGATCGCGCCGGCCTGGGGGCCGGAACCGACCGCCGTACGTACGACGCCCATCGCTTCGAGCACGCGGACAGCCTCACGCACCGACGGCCGACTGACCTCGAGCTCTGCGGCCAGAGCCCGCTCGCCAGGCAGGCGGTCACCTAATCGGAGCCGGCCGGCCGCCAGGTCCGCCTCGACTCGCTGCAGCACGAGCTCGTAGGTCTTCACGGCGCCCCAGCCTACCGGTGTGGTCGGACCACACGGTACTGTGTGGTCCGACCACACTCGACCACACCGAACGAGCAGCCGGACGGAGCAGATCATGACCGACCGCCAATTACCTCGCTGGTCCGAGCTCAAGCCACTGCTGCGCACCAAACCCGTGCAGGTCAACCCGACCGAGCGCCGACTCAGCCGGGCGCTGACCATCGCCGACCTGCGCAGCATCGCGCGCCGCCGGACACCACGATCGGTGTTCGACTACACCGACGGCGCGGCCGAGGCCGAGATCAGCCTGCGGCGCGCCCGGTCGCTGTTCGCCCGGCTCGAGTTCCGCCCGTCCGTGCTGCGCAACGTCGCCGACGTCGACACGTCGACGACCTTGCTGGGCGCACCGTCGGCGTTGCCGTTCTGCTTCGCCCCCACGGGCTTCACCCGGATGATGCACCATGAGGGCGAGCGCGCGGTCGCGCGGGTGGCTGAGCGCACCGGCATCCCGTACGCGCTGTCCACGATGGGAACGACGTCGATCGAAGACGTCGCCGCGGCCGCTCCCGAGGCGCGGAAGTGGTTCCAGCTGTACGTGTGGAACGATCGCGCCGCTGGGGAAGATCTGGTCAAACGCTCCGGCGCAGCCGGCTACGAGGCCCTGATGCTGACTGTCGACGTCCCCAAGGCCGGAGCTCGGCTGCGCGATGCGCGCAACGGCTTCACCATCCCGCCGTCCCTCACCCTCAAGACGGTGCTCGACGCGGCCACCCACCCGGCGTGGTGGGCGAACCTGTTGACGACCAAGCCGCTGACGTTCGCCACCTTGTCGTCGTGGGACGGCACGGTGGCCGAACTGCTCGACCAGTTGTTCGATCCCACCATGACCATCGACGACCTCGCGTGGCTGCGTTCGATCTGGTCCGGGCCGTTGATCGTCAAGGGCATCCAGACCGTCGAGGACGCGCGCCGGGTGGTCGACGCCGGCGCGGACGCCATCGTGCTGTCGAACCACGGCGGCCGCCAGCTCGACCGGGCGCCGGTGCCACTGCGCTTGCTGCCCGAAGTCGTTGCTGCGGTCGGCGGAGACACCGAGATCTACGTCGACACCGGCATCACCAACGGTGGCGACATCGTGGCTGCGCTGGCCCTGGGCGCGGACGCCTGCTTGGTCGGCCGCGCCTACCTCTACGGGCTGATGGCCGGCGGCGAACGCGGGGTCGCCCGAGCCGCGGAGATCTTGTCGACCGAGTTACGCCGCACCATGCAGTTGCTGGGGGTCCGTTCTGTGGCCGAACTCACCCCGGAGCACGTTCGCCTACCATCCGCGTAACCGCCACCCACCAGAACGGAGACGATCATGCACCTCTTGCGCCTCGGGGAACCGGGCTCCGAGCGTCCGGCCCTCCAAGCCGACGACGGGACGACGTTCGACCTCGGCCCGCTGACCCGTGACGTCGACGGCGATTTCCTCGCGACGGATGGCATCGCGCGGGCGCGCGCCGCCGCGGAGGCGGGAGAGCTGGCCACCATCGATCCGGCCGGCCTTCGGATCGGCACACCGACCGCCCGCCCGGGCAAGATCGTGTGTATCGGGCTGAATTACCGGGACCACGCCGCGGAGTCCGGTGCCGAGCCGCCGAAGGAACCGGTCGTTTTCATGAAGGCACCGGACACGGCCGTCGGACCGAACGACGACGTCCTGGTGCCGCGCGGCAGCACCAAGACGGACTGGGAAGTGGAACTCGGCGTCATCATCGGCCGCACCGCGCGCTACCTGGAATCTCCAGCGGACGCGCGGGCGGTCATCGCGGGGTACACGATCTCGAATGACGTTTCCGAGCGCGAGTTCCAGCTCGAACGCGGCGGCCAGTGGGACAAGGGAAAGTCGTGCGAGACATTCAATCCCCTCGGCCCCTGGCTGGTTCCGGCCGAAGACGTGGCAGACCCCGGAAAGCTCGGCCTGCGGTTGTGGGTCAACGGCGAGCTACGACAGGACGGCAATACGGCTGACCTGATCTTCGACGTCGATTACGTCGTGTGGTATCTCAGCCAATTCATGGTTCTGGAACCAGGCGACCTGGTGAACACCGGAACGCCTGCAGGGGTTGCCATGGGTATGCCGGGTCAGCCTTACCTCCAGGGCGGTGAAGTGGTCGAGCTCGAGATCGACGGACTCGGCCGTCAACGTCAGAACATCGCCAAAGCCTGACCACCGGTCCGTCGCGGCATCATGGCGGATCGATGCCGCGACGGAACGTTTACCTCAGCCGTTGGCGGCCTCGTACTTGGCCAGGATGTCCGACGGGATTCGGCCTCGGTCGGACACCTTGAGCCCCTGCTCGCGCGCCCACTCGCGAATAGCGGTGGTGTCGCTGCGCGAACTGCGAGTGGCCGTTGCGCGGCCCCGGCCCCGCTTTGTCGTCGACTTGCGCGCCGCGGCCACGTACGGCGCGAGAAGTTCGCGAAGCTTGTTGGCGTTCTTTGTCGATAGGTCGATCTCGTACGAGGTACCGTCCAAGGCGAAGCTCACGGTCTCGTCGGCGTCACCGCCGTCGAGATCGTCGAGCAGAATCACCTGAACTTTTTGTGCCATCGTTGGTCCTTCCTTGCTGGAGCTGCTCAGTTGGGATTCGCGTGACAACTCTATTGTTACGCTCCGAAACAGCGAAATTCAATTCTGCCCGGCACGGATCGTGAAGAGATTAGCTGTCCGGCGAAGCCAGGCGCCTAAGCATACGCACGTTACCCAGAGTATTCGGCTTCACACGGTCGAGGTCGAGGAACTCCGCGACCCCTTCATCAGCTGAGCGTAACAACTGAGTATAGACCTCTGGGTCGACCGGGGTACCCTCGGTGGGTTCAAATCCGTGCCGCTCGAAGAACGCGACCTCGAAGGTGAGACAGAACACGCGCTCGATGCCAAGATCCACTGCTACGTCAAGCAATCGAGTCAGCAACGCGTGCCCGACACCACGGCCACGCCATTCCGGAAGCGTGGCAAGCGTTCGAACCTCGGCGAGATCTTCCCACATGACGTGGAGTGCGCCACACCCGATGATCTCACCATCGGGGGTCGCTGCGACCCAGAACTCTTGAACGTCCTCGTAGAGCGTCACCGTCTCCTTCGAGAGCAAGATTCGTTTTGCTGCGTATCCGTCCAGAAGGCCACGAATCGCACGGACGTCTCTGGTGCGAGCACGTCTGATCTGAAACGGGGTGTCGGCCGAACTCAACTGTTGCGGGTTCTCGGCCGGCTGGTTCATTCTGGCTTCACCAGCGGGAACAAGATCGTCTCTCGAATTCCGGCTCCGGTGAGCAACATCATGAGCCGGTCAACTCCGAGCCCGAGCCCGCCCATCGGGGGAGCCCCGTACTCGAGTGCGCGCAAGAAATCCTCATCCATCTGCATTGCGTCGGGGTCCCCTGCCGCGGCGAGCAACGACTGCTCAGTCAGCCGCTCACGCTGGATGACCGGATCGATCAGCTCGCTGTAGGCGACGCCACGCTCCACCCCGGCGATGACCAGATCCCATGCTTCGGCCAAGCGCGGATCGTTGCGGTGCGGCCGGGCCAGCGGACGCACCGCTGCCGGGTAGTCACGGACGAACGTGGGCCGCACCAGCGTGTGTTCAGCGAGCTTCTCGAACAGCTCGAGGACGATTTCGCCGCTGCCCCAGTCAGGGTCGATGGCGACTTCGTGCTTGGCCGCCAACTCCCGCAGCCGCTCGATCGGGGTGTCGACGTCAACGGCCTCTCCGACGGCCGCCGACACCGCCTCGTGCACGGTGATGTGTTCCCAGGGTTGTTCCAGGTCGATCTCGCCGCCTCGCCCGTCCGGCACGACGGTCCGGTCGACCGCGCGGGCAGCGTCGAGGACCAGTGACCTCATCAACTCGGCCATGGTGTCGTAATCGGCGTAGGTCTCGTACGCCTCGAGCATCGTGAACTCCGCATTGTGGGTGGAGTCGATACCCTCGTTGCGGAAGATGCGGCCCAACTCATACACCTTGTCGACACCGCCGACGACGGCCCGCTTGAGGAAGAGCTCCAAGGCGATGCGCATCGTCACCGGAATGTCGAAAGCGTTGACGTGAGTTTCGAACGGCCGAGCCGCCGCACCACCGTGGACCAACTGCAGAACCGGCGTCTCGACTTCAAGATAGCCATGCCGGTGCAGAGTCTCGCGCAGCGAACGCGTCACCGCGGCGCGAGTTCGGACCATGCTGCGCGCTTCTGGATTGACGATCAGGTCGACGTAGCGTTGCCGTACTCGGGTTTCGTCGCTGAGGTCCTTGTGTGCAACCGGTAGCGGCCGAAGGGCTTTTGAAACCATCGTCCAACTGTCCGCCATGACCGACAGTTCACCGCGCTTGCTGGCGATGACCTCTCCCTCGACGCCGACGTGATCTCCGATGTCGATCACGTGCTTCCAGTCGGCCAGACTCTGCTCGCCGACGCGATCGAGGGAAAGCATGACCTGAAGTTCTGTGCCGTCACCTTCACGTAGGCGCGCGAAGCACAGTTTGCCGGTGTTGCGGAGGAAGATCACCCTTCCGGCAATCGCCACGCGCTTGCCCGTTTCGGCGCCTGCTTCCAATCCCTCGTGTTCTGCTCGGACGCTCGCGAGGGTGTGCGTGCGTTCGAAGCCCAGCGCGTACGGCTGTATTCCGCGCGAGAGCAGCTCGGCGCGCTTTTCCCGGCGCACCCTCAGCTGCTCGGGAAGGTCATTCGAGGGCGGCTCATTCATGACGCACCAGCCTATGAGGTCACGCTTGCCGGTGCCTGCCCGGGTGCCCCGAATCTGCTACGGGCGTTGCCGGGGCTATCGGGGGGTGCCACTGTGGAAGAAGGAGGTGGAAACGATGGGCGGTATCGAAGTCGTCGACCGCGGCGCGCGCGAGATCGTCGTTTTTCTCACCGGAGACATCGATGACGAGACGGCGGAGTACATGCATGCCGCTGTCGAACGAGTGGCCAGGCTCGAGGAACTCAACGCGCTCTCTCACGCCGTCGTCGACATGCATGCTGTGACGCACTTGGGCTCGGCCGGGATCGCGTTCCTCCGCGAGCTGTCCGAACGAGGCAAGAACGCAGGATTCGAGGTGTCGTTCTCGGCCCTGAGCGGCCCAGCGCACCGCGCGGTCGAAGCAGCTGGCTGGAACTTCGTGTGGCACAGCCCGCCAACGGTCTGAGCCGTTCGCGTACACCCTGTTCCGCTGACCTCGCTGGTTTCAGAAGGGTGGGATGTCGTGGGCGGGGTCGGGTGGCTCGGGTGGTGGGGGTTCGGGTTGGGGTG
>JAJYTA010000255.1 GCA_021793295.1 Actinomycetes bacterium | reverse complement strand
GGCTGGTGATCGGACGGCCGGCCAGTCCGGGCCTCTAGCTCAATCGGCAGAGCAGCGGACTTTTAATCCGCGGGTTCGGGGTTCGATCCCCCGGGGGCCCACTCGTTTGACCAGTGTCGATTTTCCGTCCCGGTCCCCGCGACGCGACGGCGTGGCATGGTTCGTGGCATGAAACGGACGGTCGGCGTCGCGTCTGGCCGTGTTCGCGGCTCTACTGGTGCGCACCATGCTGCTCGACATCGCCGTCGTCATGGGCCCGCTAGCCATCATGGGCCTGGCCTGCGAGAAGACGCATGGCTGGTTCAAGAAATGGGTCGCAGTGGTCATCGCGCTGATCTTCACGAAGCTGGCCGTGATGCAACAAGTCGATCATGCTCGGTCGTGGGCCAGTGCCAGGCGTTGAGCTGCGGGTCGCTATCCAAGTGGTGCGTCGTCGTCTCGGCGGGTGCTCATGGCCCTAGCCTACGGAGTGAGTCCAAGCGGATTGAGCGGAGGCGAGCATGTCGGCGACGAAGCTCCTGGTACTCGGTATCGTGCACCTCTCCGGCGGCGCGCATGGCTACCAGGTGCGGTCCGAACTGCAGAGCTGGCGTGCGGAGATTTGGGCCAAGATCAAGCCCGGCTCGGTTTATCACGCGCTCAAGAAGGCAGCGGCGGACGGCCTGCTGACCGAGCGCGTCGAGCCTGGCAAGTCGGGGCCGGAGCGCACGCTCTATCAGGCGACCGACCGTGGCCGCGAGGAGATCGTCGAACTTGTCCGCGACGGTCTGCGGCGCACCCATGACCCCACCATGCTCAACGCGTCCATCGCCATGTTGCCCATGCTGACCAGGGCGGATGCCATCGTGCACGTCAACGAGCGAGTCGCGCGGCTCGAGGCGGAGCTCGTTGAGCAGACCAAATGGCGGGAGAACCCGAACCCCGATATTCCCGAACACGTCCGGGACCAGGCCGAGCTGTGGGAGGGCCATACGCGCACCGAGCTCGAGTGGGCTAAGAGCTTGAGCAAACGGCTGTCTGACGGCGCCTACATCATGGCCGATGACCCTGACTCGTGGCGTTCCACGCCGCCCGGACTTTGACCGCGCGGCTACTCAAACTTGACTAGCTAGCCATCTCCATGCATCCTCGGTGAGGTAGTCAAACTTGACTAATCCGTTCGCAACACCGAGAGAAGGAATCGAACCCATGGGGACGTTCGCGATCGAGACGAGCGGGTTGAAGAAGAGCTTCGGCAAGACCCACGCGGTCGCCGGTGTGGACCTGGCCGTGAGCGCCGGGGGCGTGTACGGCGTGCTCGGTCCGAACGGGGCGGGCAAGACCACCGCGATCCGCATGCTGGCCACCCTCCTGCGCCCCGACGCCGGAGAGGCGCAAGTGCTCGGCTACGACGTCGTGCGTGACGCCCGGGCGGTGCGGAGCAGGGTGGGCCTCACTGGGCAGTTCGCGTCGGTCGACGAGGACCTCACCGGGGTGGAGAACCTGTTGCTGCTCGCCAGGCTGCTCGGCTACTCACGCCGCCGAGGCAGGGAGCGGGCGGGCGACCTGCTCGACGCGTTCGGTCTTGCCGAGGCGGCCGACCGGCAGGTGAAGAAGTACTCCGGCGGGATGCGTCGGCGCATCGACATCGCGGCGAGCCTGGTCGTCACCCCCGAACTGATCTTCCTCGACGAGCCCACGACCGGGCTCGACCCGCGCAGCAGGAACCAGGTCTGGGAGATCGTCAGGGGCATGGTCGCCGAGGGCACCACCGTGTTGCTGACCACGCAGTACCTCGACGAGGCCGACCAACTGGCCGACCGGATAGCGGTGATCGACCACGGGAAGGTGATCGCCGAGGGCTCGAGCGGCCAGCTCAAGGCATCGGTCGGCGCCGGCTCGCTGCAGGTACGGCTACGTGCCCCCGGGCAGCGGGCCGAGGCCGAACGGGTCCTCGCCGGCGTCCTCGAGGTGCAGGTCGAGCCCTCCGCCGACCCGGCCGCGCTGTCCGCGCGGATCTCCGACCCCGAGCGGGTCGCCCGTTCCCTGGCCGAACTGTCCCGCAGCGGCATCGACGTCACCGAGTTCGCGCTCGGTCAGCCGAGCCTGGACGAGGTGTTCCTCGCCCTGACCGGACACGCCGCCGAGGAGACACCCGAGGAGACACCCGAGGAGACACCCGAGGAGGATGCCGCATGAATGCCACGTCCACAGAACAGGCGTCGGCGCCGGTCACCGAGGACGCGCTGCGCGGTGCGCTGGCCGGCGAGCGGCCGTCTAACCCCGGCCCGGTGCTCACCTCGTTGACATTCGGCTGGCGCGCTTTGCTGAAGATCAAACACGTCCCGGAGCAGCTCGTCGACGTGACCATGTTCCCGATCATGTTCACGCTGATGTTCACCTACCTGTTCGGTGGCGCGCTCGCCGGGTCGACTCAGGAGTACCTGCAGTTCCTGCTGCCCGGCATCCTGGTGCAGGCGAACGTCATGATCACCATGAACACTGGCATCACGCTGAACACCGACATCCAGAAGGGGGTGTTCGACAGGTTCAGGTCACTTCCGGTGTGGCGACCGTCGCCGCTGGTCGGCGCCCTGCTCGGCGATGTGATGCGCTACTCGATCGGGTCGGCGATCGTGATCACGCTCGGCCTGATCCTAGGGTTCCGGCCGGAGGGTGGCGCCGTCGGGGTGGTGCTCTCGGTGGTGCTGCTGCTGGTGTTCTCGTTCTGCCTGTCGTGGCTGTGGACGATGCTCAGCCTGATCCTGCGCACGCCGAACTCGGTGGCGGGGGTCAGCATGATGGTGATGTTCCCGCTGACGTTCGTGAGCAACATCTTCGTGGACCCGAAGACGATGCCCGGGTGGTTGCAGGCGGCCGTCGAGGTCAACCCGATCACCCACCTGGCGACCGTGGTGCGCGGCCTGATGCACGGCTCGGTGCCCGCCGGGGAAATCGGCTGGGTGCTCGTCTCGTCCGTACTTCTCGTCGCGGTCTTGGGTCCCATCACCATGGTCCTCTACCGCAACAAGAAGTAGATGCTGCTACCGCGAGCACGTGGTCGAAATCAACTCCGACAACCCGGCCCACTCGGCCAACGCCATCACCGGCACAAGGCCCGGAACTCCCGAAACTGGCCCGAAGTGCAAGTGACGGAGGGGCAGCCCACGTCGGTGTGAGCTGGGTTTACACCGGTGCTCTTAAGGTTCCGGGGTCATGCGGGACACGATGGGGACACGACAAGGAGAGACTATGAGCGAGTTGACCACCGCGCAGCCGGCTGGCACACCGACCTGGATCGACCTGGGCATCCCGGATCTCGACCGCGCGATGACCTTCTACGGCGCGTTGTTCGGTTGGGAGTTCGATGTGGGACCGGCGGAGTTCGGCCACTACACCCAGTGCTTGCTACGGGGCAGACCCGTCGCGGCCATCAGGCCGAACCCCGATCCCGACGCCACGGAATTCTGGTGGAACGTCTACTTCGCGACGGATGACTGTGACGCCGCGGCCGCCCGAGCGCGGGACGCGGGCGGCTCGATCATCACCGGTCCGATGGACGTGCTGGACCTGGGCCGGACGGCGATCATCAAGGACACCACCGGTGCGCAGTGTGGACTGTGGCAGGCCGGTGCCCACATCGGCTGCGAGATCGTCAACGAGCCGAACGCCCTGCTCCGCAACGACCTGGTCACCGCGGAATCCGGGCCTGCGCGCGACTTCTACGTCGCGGTCTTCGGCTACACGTTGGATGCCAACCCGGACATGCCTGAGCTCGACTTCACGTTCCTGCGCAGACCGGATGGCCACGAGATCGGCGGCATCGCCGGTGACCCAACGGCCACGAAATCCCGTTGGGGGACCTTGTTCCAGGTGGACGACGCCGATGCGGCTGCGCGCAGAGCGGTCGACGCGGGTGGGACCTCGGCCGAGCCCTACGACATGATCTACGGGCGGGTCGCGAACATCACGGACCCGTTCGGCACGGAGTTCGATGTCGGTGCGGCGATGACGAGCTGAACCGGCGATCACCGCTGTGGTCCCGGATCGTCCTCGTACCCGACACCGCCACGAGGACAGCCAGGCCCACAACCGCACCCAGTCCGCGAAGCACATCGCCGCGCGGCCCCCGCCGTCGTGGAGTCTGGTAAATCCGGTCCTCCCTGGTCGCCCTACCCTCTGGTGGTGCTGTATCGAGTGAAACTGTGACACCTCGCGATGACTTGATCCGCTGGTATGGGATGACGCCGACCGATCATCGGCTCTCGCAACGGCGACGGCAGAACGAGCCGAGCGGAACGATTGACGCGCTCCGTGGGGACGTCCCTACCACGGGGAGTCGCGCTATCAGGTGCACGCAGGGCGGTGATCGGGTTCTGCAGTACGGGTCAACCGGCTACCCGCTGGTGGGCATCGTCCCGCACGCGGCGCCGGTGGGCGTGGTCGGCCAGGATTTGGCTGACCCGCTGCTTGGATAGGCCAACAACGTCGCCGATCACGGCTTGGGAGAGGCCGGCATCCCGCATCGACGTAATAGCGAAGCTGAGCGCCTGGTCGCGTTTACTCTGCACCCGTTTGAGCTCGGCCGAGGCGGCCTTCGCCGCCTTGAGCGGTTCGGTGATGTCGTGGCCCATGATCTCGTACCGCCAGTCGATGGTGATGTCGGCGGGGTCGGTATCGATCATGTCTGCGATGGCTTCGGGCATGGTGGTGTGGAGGTC
>JAJYTA010000254.1 GCA_021793295.1 Actinomycetes bacterium | reverse complement strand
CAGGACCGACGGCGCTGAAGGCGAGTACGCCACCGTGCCGTCCGACGGCTGGGGCCAGATGATCTTCTACCGCGCGGATCTGTTCGATGCGGCCGGCTTGGAGCCGCCCGAGACGTACGAGCAGGTACTGGCCGCCGCCGAACAGTTGCACGGGCAGGACGGGGTGAACGGTTTCGCTCCGGGCAGCTCCGGCGGCGACGGTTTCACCATGCAGGTGTTCGAACATGTCGCGCTGGCCAACAACTGCCAGCTGGTCGACGACAACGGCGAGATCACGCTGGACAGCCCGGAGTGCGAAGAGGCCATCCAGTTCTACGTCGACCTGAACGAGTACGCCCCGGCCGGCGCCGGCGACGTGGACACCACCCGCGCGAACTACCTCGCCGGCAAGGCCGCGATGGTCTCGTGGTCGCCGCACCTGCTCGACGAGCTCGCCGGGCTCTTCCCGGACACGCCGCTGACCTGCGAGCAGTGCAAGGAAGATCAGCAGTGGCTGGTGGATCGCACGACGATCCTGCCGCTGTTCAGCGGGCCCTCCGGTGACCAGCCCACGCAGTTCGGGCTGACCGTCAACCTCGGCATCACCAGCTCCGCGGACACCGAGTCGGCGAAGGAACTGGTGACGTACCTGCTCAGCGACGGCTACACGGACTTCTTGTCGATCTCGCCCGAGGGCCGCTTCCCGATGCGCAACGGCCCCGAGCCCGGTGACACCACCTACGTCGACGGCTGGAAAGAGCTGCCGGTGGGCTCCGGCGACAACACGCTCAGCGTGGGCGAGCTGTACGGCGACGAGGCTGTCGACACCATCGCCGGCGGCGCGACGCAGTTCGAGCGCTGGGGCTTCAGCCAGGGGCAAGGCGCGCTCGTCACCGCGATGTACGGCGACCTCGAGCTGACGAACATCCTGCGTGAGGCGCTGGACGGGTCGATCACGCCCGCCGAGGCCGCCACCCGGATGGCCGAGAGCGCTGAGCAGCTGGCCACGGAGATCGGCTGACCTGCGCTGATGGGGCGGCAAGAAGCGCAGGCCCGGGACGCAGCCGGAACCGGCGACTCGGGCGCAGCGGACGCGGCGCACGGCGCGCCGCCGGGGCAGCGGCCGGGCGAACCGCGCAAGCGCAGGCGCTGGTCGGCGACCACGTTGCGAGCGCGCGAGGCGGTGGCCGGGCTGACGCTGGTCAGCCCGACCCTGTTGATCGTGCTGCTGGTGGTCGTGCTGCCGTTCATCTGGACGGTGGTGATGTCGTTCCAGCGGCTGCGGCTCATCGATCTGCAGAACGTCTTCGACATCACGCTGACGCTGCAGAACTTCCGCACCGTGCTGGGCAGTCCCGACCTGTGGGAGATGACGCGCACCACGCTCATCTACAGCATCGGCGGGACGTTGCTGTCGGTCGGCGCCGGGCTGTTGACGGCGCTGGCGCTTCGCCAGCGGTTCCCCGGCCGGATGATCGTGCGTGCGTTCGTCCTGGTGCCCTACGTCATCCCGGTGGTCTCCGCCGCGCTGGTGTGGCGGACTCTGCTGAACCCGCAGTTCGGCCCGGTGAACGTGTTCGGCACCGACGTGCTGGGGTGGGACGAGCCGATCGGGTTCCTGTCCGAGCGTTACCACCGAGTGGAGCTGCTCGGCGTCGGCATGGACGTGCCGATCGCGCTGCTGACGGTGATCGTGTTCGAGGCGTGGAAGACGTTCCCGCTGGCGTTCCTGTTCATCCTGGCCCGTTTGCAGGGCCTGCCGCGCGACTTGGAGGAGGCGGCCCGGGTGGACGGCGCGACCCCGCTGCAGCGGTTCCGCTACGTCGTCCTGCCGCAGCTGTCCGGCGTCATCGCACTGCTCGTGCTCCTGCGCTTCATCTGGACGTTCCAGAACTTCAATGACGTGTACCTGCTCACTGGCGGGTCCGCGGGAACCGAGGTCGTCGCGGTGCAGGTGTACAACTACCTGATCTCGCGCAACGACGTCGGCGGTGCGGCCGCGCTCGGCCTGCTGATGTCGATCGTGCTGGTGACCGCGTTCGCCTTCTACTACCGCTACGGGGTGCTCAAGCAGGAGGCGGAGGTCTGATGGCGTCGCGGGAAGTGGTCGAGACCCGGGTCATCGGCGTCGCCAGGATCCTGTGGCTGGCGTTCGTCCTGGTCGTGTGTGTCGTGCCGTTGCTGTACATGCTGCTGCTGTCGGTGCGGCCGCTGCAGACGGTGTTGTCCGATCCCCTCGACGTCATTCCGTCGCTGGACGAGCTGAACCTCGCGGCCTACGAGAAGGTGATCGCCTCGCCGGACGACGGCGGCTACGGCCTGTTGTCGTTCTTCGGCAATTCGCTGCAGCTGGCGATCGGCACGGTCGTGCTGACGGTGGCCTTCTCGGTGCTCGGCGCCTACGCCGCCACCCGGCTGCGGTTCCCCGGGAAGAACGTCATCAACACGTCGTTCTTCGCCGTGTACATGTTCCCCGGCATCGTCATGGCGATTCCGCTGTTCGTGTTGTTCTCCAGGATGGGTCTGCGCGGCGAACTGTTCGCGCTGGTCATCATCTATCTCGCCTCGACGGTGCCGGTGTCGGTCTACATGCTGCGCAACTACTTCCGGTCCATCCCACGGGGACTGGAGGACGCGGCCATGGTCGACGGCTGCAACCGCACCCAGGTGATCACCCGGATCGTGCTGCCGCTGGCGATGCCGTCGATCGCCGCGACGTCGCTCTACGTGTTCATGATCGCCTGGAACGAGTACCTGTTCGCGCTGCTGTTCCTGCTGGAGCGCAGGGACAACTGGACGGTGTCGCTCGGGTTGGCGCAACTCGACGACATCAGCGTGTCGGCGACGGTGCTGATGGCGGGGTCGGTCCTGCTGACGCTTCCGGTGGTCGTGCTGTTCTTCGCTGCCGAGCGACTGTTGGTCGAGGGCCTCACCGCGGGGGCCGAGAAAGGGTGACGATGACCGACGACAACGACGGACCGGTTCGGCTGCTGGTACTCGGCGCAGGTGGCCGCGGCGGGCACGCCTATGCCGGGTGGTGCCTCGACAATCCCGACGCCGCGCGGGTCACCGGCATCGCCGAACCGGACGCCCAGCGACGTGCCGAGATCGGCGATGCGCACGCGGTCGAACCGCAGTACCGGTTCACCGACTGGCAGGCCGCGCTCGCCCAACCGGGACCGTGGGACGCCGTCATCGTGGCCACGCCGGATCGCACCCACGTCGACCCGACGGCCAGGGCGCTCGAACTCGGCTACGACGTCATGCTGGAGAAGCCGATGGCGTCGACCCCGGCCGAGCTCGACCGGCTCGTCGCGGTGGCCAAAGACCGTCCCGGCGCGGTCACCGTCTCGCACGTGATGCGGTACGCGCCGTTCTACCGGGCGTTGCACCGGCTGCTCGGTGAAGGGCACATCGGCGAGCTGCAGGGAATCCAGCATCTGGAGCGGATCGGCTACTGGCACTTCGCCCACAGTTACGTGCGCGGCAACTGGCACCGCTCCGATCAGTCCAGCCCCATGCTGCTGGCCAAGGCGTGCCACGACCTCGACATGCTGCGCTGGCTGGTGGACTCACCGTACGTCGCGGTGTCGTCGTTCGGCTCGCTGCGGCACTTCCGCCGCGAGAACGCGCCGGCGGGATCGACCGAGCGCTGCATCGACGGGTGCGCCGTGGCCGATACCTGCCCCTACAACGCCGAACGCTTCTACGTCGAGCAACTGGCCGAGGTGCAGGGGCCGCCGGTGGCCATCATCACCAACGACCTGAGCCCGGAGGGGCGTCGGCGCGCGCTGCGCGAGACCGACTACGGACGCTGCGTCTACCGGATGGACAACGACGTCGTCGACCATCAGACGACGTCGTTGCGGTTCGCCAACGGCGTCACCGCCTCCCTCGTCGTGTCGGCGTTCACCCGCGAGAACTCCAGGACCATCACGGTGATGGGCAGCCACGGCGAGATCAACGGCGACGCGCATGCCGGCCGCCTCGAGGTGGTCAAGTTCCGCGACACCCGCCCGAACGTGACGGGTGTGCCCGGCGTGGAGCGCAAGCCGTTCGACGTCGTCGAGACCGGTGCCGGTTTCGTGGAGGAGATCGGCGAAGTGATCGGCGGCCACGGCGGCGGCGACGCCGGCCTCATGGCCGACTTCACCGCACGCACGCGCGAGCGCCGGGCCGGGCGGACCGTCGAGGCCGCTCCGACGGCGTTCGAGGAGAGCCTGGAGAGTCACTGGGCGGCCTTCGCCGCGGAGCGATCGCGGCAGAACGGCACCGTTGAGTTCTTGTAGAGAGGGCGTGTGAACCATCGATCGGCCGAATCTGCTGCTGATCACCACCGATCAACAACGACGCGACACCCTGGGCCCGACCGCTCCGTCGTTTCTGCGCACACCACACCTGGATCAACTGGCCAATGAAGGCGTGCGGTTCGACGCGGCCTACGCGACAACGCCGATCTGTGTGCCGTCACGCATCACCGTGCTCACCGGCCAGTCGGCGGTGCGCCACGGCATGACGCACAACGGCGCCAGCCAGGACGTCCTGCCGCCCGGCGCCCAGACGTTGCCGGCTCGGCTCGGTGAGCTGGGGTACGCGACGATCGGCATCGGCAAGATGCATTTCACTCCGCCGCGTGCACACCACGGGTTCGAGGAGCTCATCCTTCCCGACGACTACTACCGCCAGGCTCGCCGCATGTCGGTGCTCCCGATGCGCCACGGCCTGG
>JAJYTA010000253.1 GCA_021793295.1 Actinomycetes bacterium | reverse complement strand
ACCGGGCCAGCCGGGTTCCGGGGCGACATCCAGGGCCTGCGCGCCGTCGCGGTGATCCTCGTGCTGGGTTTTCACGCCGGGGTGCCCATGCTCTCCGGCGGGTTCGTGGGCGTGGACGTGTTCTTCGTGATCTCCGGCTTCTTGATCACCGGATTGATCGACCGTGAGATCGGGCGCACCGGACGGCTGAGCCTGGCGCGCTTCTGGGCCCGCCGCGCCCGGCGGTTGCTCCCGGCCACGGCGGTGGTTCTGGGAACCGTCGCCGTGGTGACGATCGTCGTGCTCCCGGTCACCCGTTGGCCGGCCATCACGTGGGACATCGCCACCAGCGCGTTGTACGTCGTGAACTACCGGCTGGCCGATCAATCGGTGAACTACCTGGTCTCCGAGGACGCTCCCAGCCCGGTGCAGCACTTCTGGTCACTGGCGGTCGAGGAGCAGTTCTACGTCGTGTGGCCGCTGCTGATCATCGTGCTGCTGTGGCTGCAACGACGCTACCGGCTCCCGTTGACGAAGGTCATGCTCACCGGCGTCGCCGTCATCGCCGTCCCCTCGCTGCTGTGGTCGGTCTACCTGAGTTCGGCGAACCCCGGCGCCGCGTACTTCGTCTCCACCACCCGGCTGTGGGAACTGGCGATCGGCGCGACGCTGGCGATCCTCGCGCATCGTGCGCCCCGGATCCCGGCGGCCGCGGCCCACGCGCTCGGGGTGCTCGGGCTGGTCGCCATCGGGTACGCGGCGGTGCGGTTCGACGCGGGGACGGTCTTTCCCGGTGCGGCCGCGCTCGTGCCGACTCTGGGGGCCGCGGCGGTCCTGGTCGCCGGCACGACGGGGCGGCGCACCTGCGCGAGCGTGGTGCTGGACAACCCGCCCATGCGCGACATCGGCGACTTGTCGTACTCGCTCTACCTGTGGCACTGGCCGCTGATCGTCGGGGCCACGGTGGTGTGGGGCGATCCCGACGGGACGCTGCCCGTGGGCATCGGCGTGCTGGTCGTGGGGTTCTCGGCCGTCCCGGCCTGGCTGACCTACCGGGTCGTCGAGTACCCGATTCACCACGCCCGGGTGCTGGCCCGCTTTCCCTGGCGGGCCGGGGTCCTGGCCGTGGCGTGTACCGCTGTCGGGGTGGCGGCGGCGATGGTGGTGTCGTTCGCGGTGCCGAAGACGTCGACGTCGCCTCAGGATGTTCAAGCCGACGGCGCGGCCGTGCTGGGTGACGACCCGGCGGATTTCGAGGCGCCCGATCAGGTGGACGCCATGGTGCCCGACGTGCTCAGCGCACCGGACGACGTGGCGAGACTCGACGGCGACATGTGCATCGGCGGCACCACGGGCACCGAGCTGGAGCCGTGCGTCTACGGCCCCGAGGACGCCGAGACGACCGTCGCGGTCGTGGGTGACTCGAAGATGCACCAATGGCTGCCCGCGCTGGAGAACGTCGCCGACGAGCACGGCTGGCGGCTGGTGACCTACCTCAAGAGCGCCTGCCCCTTCGTCAGCGTCGACATCGAGCTGAACGACCAAGCCAACGAGGAGTGCGCCGAGTACAACGAGAACCGGCTCGACCGGCTGCTCACCGATGACGACATCGACTACATCCTGACCTCGCAGGTCGCTTCCCGCGCCTACACCGACGACGACCGCTCCGATGACGACAAGTCCGACATGATGGTCGACGACCTGGTCCAGCAGTGGGCCGAGCTGGAGGAAGCCGGTCGGGACGTCATCGTCATGATCGACAACCCGAACCCGCTCCTGGACGTCATGGAGTGCGTCGCGACACACGGCGACGAGCTGACGGAGTGTGCGTTCTCGCGTGCCGACGGTGAACAGGTCGGTGGCGCAGCGGTCCAGTTGTCCGCGCTCGAGCGGTCCGAAGGGGTCAGTTCGGTCGATCTACGCGACTACATCTGCCCGGGCGAGACGTGCCCCGCCGTCATCGGGAACACGTTGGTCTACCGGCGCGGGTCGCATCTGACCGCGACCTACGTGGAGAGCCTCACGCCACGCTTGGACGACGCCCTGGCCGGCATCGTCTCGGGTTGAGCTCGGCTCAGCGGCGCTCGCCCAGCGCCCCGAGCACGAGCCGATCGGTGCGGGTGAGGCCGGCCGGCCCGACGATGAGCGAAGCGGAGCAGCGATACGTCACCAGCACCGAGGCGAGCGTGGCACGGACGTAGTCGTCCCACGGCTGATGGTCGCTGGTCCAGCTGTGTTCCGGGACGAGCAGTTCGGCCGGGTATCCCCACTGCCGTGCGGCGCCGAGGCGGGGGGTGTCCATCACGATCACCGGGCGGAACCCGCCGGTCAGCACCTGCAACTCGGCGATCTCGCGCACGACGCCGTCGACGTCGGCGGCGTCTTTCTGGGACATGCCGAGCAGGATCACCACCACCACGGGCAGCCGTTCGACGCCGACCCCGGCGATCAGATTCCCGCCCGCGACGTCCAGCGGAGTGCGCTGGTCGGCGTCGATGTCGAACAGGCGATGCACCACGGCGCGCGCGGTACTGCTCTGCCGGACCCTGGGGACCATCGTGCGCCGGGCATAGCGATACCCGGGGATCTTACGGACGTGGCGCATGATGCGGCGAGGCCTGGGGCGCGGAGCGGTCACGGCCAGTGATAGTGCCACGAACGTGGTGGCGACGGCACGCCGACGCCCGAGCGCGGGCCTCACCGGGCCCCTGCCAGCGTCAGCAACTGTGCGGCAGCGTCCGGTGCGCCGTTGCCCGGGTCGGCCGCGGCGACGCGCTTGACCATCTGCTCGCCCCGCTCGAGCAGGTCGGCGAGGAGCGGTACGGCGGTGTCGACGGCGATGCTCGGCAGGGTGTGCGCCCACCCCTGCTCGGCGGCGAATCGAGCCCGGGCTTCCTGGTCGTCCAAGGCGGTCGAGCTGTTCGGCACGAACAGCGACGGCACGCCGAACCGCAACAGCTCGTGGAACGAGTTGTAGCCGGTGGCGCTGATGGCCAGGTCGAAGGCGTGGTAGTGCCGCGACAGCGGATACGCGCGCACCACGTGAACGTCGTCCAGCCGGCCACCGTCCACGGCGATCTCGGGCCGGGTGACGCAGACCTCCACGTCGAGTTCACGCAGCGCCGCGACCACCGCGCCGACGTCACCGCTGGTGTCGTTGATGTTGCCGGCTCCCAGCGACACCAGCGCAAGCCGGGCGGTCGGATCGAGGCCCAACGCCAGGCGCGCCTGGGTGCGGTCCTGGAGGTCCTCGCGGTCGAGCAGCGTGACCGGCCCGACCCGGTGCGCCGACGCTTGAGCGGTGACCCCGCGGTCGGCCGCGGCGGCGAAGTCGCCGGGCTCGATGACGAAATCGAACCAGGACGTCTTCTTCAGCTGGCTGTGGTTCTTCCCGGCCCGCCACAACCCGCGACGCGACCACACCCACGGGATCTCGGGATGGGCCTCACGGATCGCGACGATGCCGTCGTAGGGCCAGGTGCCGTCGAAGACCACGACGCTGGGCTCGACGCGTTCCAGGGTCTTGGTGACGCGGTCGGCGAAGTAGGCATGCCAGCGTCGCGGTTCGAGCCCCGCCGCCGTCGCCGACGGCAGGTACTCGTAGGTGTGACCGAACCCCGCGACGACGGGAACGGCCTGCGACAGCGAGAAGAAATGCGCGGCGAGATCGGGCCGGACCCGCTCGGCGTAGGCCAGCAGCCGGGTCAGGTGACCCATGCCGGCGCCGTTGCTGCTGATGAACAACGCGGTGGGGGTCTTGGCGGCGGCGACCGGTGCTGGGCTGACGGGGACGCGTTGATCGGTCGGCGCGCCGATCAGTTCACGCAGCCGCGCGATGTGCGCTTCGTGGCCGAACCGTTCGCGAGCGGTCCGTAGGGCGCGGTCGACCTGGGCGGCGTAGGCGTCGCGATCGGTGTGCAGTCGCTCCACCACGCCGCGAACCTCGTGCGGCTCGGCGTAGATGGCGGCTTCGCCGAACACCGGCTCGAAATGCGGCGGCAGGATGGCCGGAACACCCGTGGCCAGCGCCTCCAGGATGGTTCGCCCGAACGCCTCGATCCAGTTCGGGTTGTGGTAATAGACGAAGAAGTCCAGCGAGGCCAGGAACTCCCGTGGCGACATCGCGCCGAACTCCATGATCTCCCACGAGTCGGGGACCGTGCCCAGCACGTTGACCACCGGGTCGGCGCCGCCGAGGACCCGCACCGTCCACGACCCGTCATCGGGGTAGACCGCCCGCAGCGTCGTGGCGTCGGCCGGCCATTTCTGCGGCGACGAACGGCTGTGCCGGCCGATCACCGGTCGCCGCGCCGCGGTGCCGGGCTCCGGGCGCGCCGGACGGCGCTGGGAGGCGACCTGCCACGCATCGACGTCGATGATGTTGACCCAGTCCGAGTCGGCCAGGGCCGACTCCGGAACGCGCGAGACGATCGACTGGCGCACGAGCGGGCCGATGGGCGCCCACAGCGGCTCGACGCCGAAGTGCTCCTTGGCGATCTCGTGTACGGCCTCGGGCCGGTAGTGCTCGTGGCCGTCGATGTCGTACGGCCCGGCGTTCGCGACGATGACGACGTGGTCGGTGTGCACCGTCGGGAGCTGGCCGGCAGCGTGCTGCAGGACGGCCGGGTGGCGCACGACGGTCACCCGCGCGTGGACCGGCTCGGGGCCGATGAACAACGTGGCCTGCCCGGCCTCGACGGCCCGGCGAATGTGCCGGTTGACCGGGGCCACCTTCGCGATGAGCGGGCCGTTCAAGGTGATCAGGCCGGTGGTGTAGCCCGCCCTGG
>JAJYTA010000052.1 GCA_021793295.1 Actinomycetes bacterium | reverse complement strand
TGGCGGCGCGACGGTCGCGTTCTTCACTGCGGCATCGTAGGTGTCCACCGGGTCGATGCCCGGGACCGCCTTGACGAACGCGTCGGCGAAGGACACGTCCGAACTGGTGCCGGTCATCAGGTTCGCGTAGCCCGGCGACGACCACCGCGAGACCCAGCCGCCGTCGCGGTACTGCTGGACGAACCCGTCCACCATCTCGCCGGCCTTCTGCGGGGTGAGCAGCGAGTACGCCGACCACGTGGTGCGGTAGGTGTCCCAGAACCCGTTGTTGACGTAGACCTTCCCGTCGACGACGTCGGCGCCGGTCTCCTCCGGACCACTCGGTGGGGTGCCGGTGGACGACTGCACGGCGTGGCGGTAGTGCGGGTCGTCGGCGGTCCCGACGTTCTCATGCGCGGAGTTGGGATAGAGAAACAACCGGTACAGGCCGGAGTAGAGCGTAGTCAGTTGGTCCGCACTCGCGCCCTCGACCTCGATGACACCGAGCTCGTGGTCCCACAGCTGCTGGGCACGCTCGCGCACGTCGGCGAACGTGTCGTCCGGTGCGATCTCCAGCTCCAGGTTGTGCCGCGCCTGGTCGATACTGATCAGCGACGTCGCGATCCGCATCGTCACCTGCTTGTCAGCGCTGGTGTCGAACTCGAGGTGGCCGAAGACGTCCGGGCGGGTATCGCCCGCGGGCTTCTCGGCGGCCACGACGGGCTGGTCGACGGTGGCGTAGACGTACATCCGGGTCGCGCCGTTGGACAGCCCGCTGCGCACGTCGGAGTAGCCCGTGATCACGCCGTTCTCGGCGTCCAGCGTGAGCCCGCCGTCGTTCTCGACGTTGTCGAACATCAGGTACGAGGTGTCGTCGGTGAAGGTGAACCGGAACATCGCCGCGTGGTCGGTGGGCGCGATCTCCGTTTCGATGCCGTTGTCGAACGTGACGCCGTAGTAGTGCGGCTTGGCGGTCTCGTTCTCGTGCCGGAACGCCAGCTCCCGCGCGTCGCGGTCGGTGGTCGGAGGTGCTGCCGACGGCATGACCTGGAACGTCTGCCGGTCGCCCATCCACGGGCTGGGTTCGTGGCTGACCGTGAACGCCTCGATCTCGGGCAGATTGTCGGCGTTGTTGCCCTGCTGGTACTGGTACAGCCAACTGGTCGAACCGGCGTCGGTCATCGGGACCCAGAAGTTGAACCCGTGCGGGACGGCGGTGGCCGGGATGTTGTTGCCGCGCGAGAACCCGCCGCTGGAGTTCGTGCCGCGGGTGGTGATGACGTAGTCGCTGAGCCGCTGCACCGGCTCGTCGGCGGCCGGCGGGCCGATGCGGATGTCGTCCACCCAGCCGTTGAACAACGACGGGCCGTTCGAGGCGTCGTAGCCGACCAGGATGCGGTCGATGGTCTTGCCCTCGGCGACCTCGCCGACGACGGCGGACTTGCGGTTCCACTGGTCCGGCCACAGCGAGTCCGAGGCGCCCTGGTCGTGCGGATTCAGCGTGAAGCCGTGGTGGTCGTCGGCCGCGAGCTCGCTGAGGTAGGTCCCGTCGGTGAAGGCGAGGTCGACGGCGGCGTGCGTGCTCGGGTAGTTCAGGTCGTTGTCGGTGAACTCGGGGAACAGCACGTACGACAGCTCGGTGTCGGCCTGGACGGGGATGTCGACGTCGAACACCTTGTTGTAGGCGTACCCGCGCTCGTCGGAGGTCTGCCCGCCGGAGTATTTCAGCGAGCGCACCCCGGTCCAGCCGACGTTCGGGCGGGTCGTCCAGCCGTCGACCGGGCCGTCGGTGACGAAGGTGAGCATGTCGGTCGGCGGTGGTGGCGTGGTGTCGCCGTCGGAGAGTTGCAGCTCGGCCAGTTGGACGATGTCGGCACCGCTGTTGGCGGTGATGTCGAGGCGGTACCAGAGGTAGGCGGTGTCGTTGTCGATGCGGTACTCGTTGGTCTGATTCCGCTCGGCGAAGTCGGCGTCGGTGCGCGTGTCCAGAGTCGTCCAGGTCTCACCGTCTACCGAGCCTTGCAGCACCCAGTCTCGGGGATCGCGCTCGGGCTCGTCGTCAGCGGAGGTCAGCGCGTAGTGGACCACGGCGACCGGTGCCTCGAGGCGGACTTCCACCCAAGCGGTCGACTCGAAGACGAGCCACTTGGTGCCGGTGTTGCCGTCGACCACGCTCTCCTTGGCCTCGTTCGGCGGGTTCTCGCCGCTGGCCCGGACCTCGACCACCTGGTCGGTGACGTTGCCGGGAATTCCGGTCGGCGGGTCGCCGGTGACTCCGGACATCCGCTCGTTGCCCTCGGCGTCGACCTCGACGGTGTTCTCCCAGTTCGGTTGCGGCTGCCCCTGCTCGAACGAGGTGTAGAAGTCCGCCGTCGGATCCACGGGGTAATCCGGCAGGGACCTGCGCTGCGGGGTCTCGTCGGGCGGATCGGAGTCCGGCGTGGGGGTCGGTGTCGCCGGCGCGGTGGGCGGCACCGAGGGCGTGGCGTCGGTGGCTGCGGCCGGAAGACCAGCGGCCCCCGCGAACAGAACGCCCGCGAGCATCGCCGCGAGCGTCAGCCGACGTGCAGATCCGAATCGGTCCGAACGGTGCATCAAACCCCTCCGCCGACGTCACGCGTGCGATGGCAACGTTGTCACATGTGCCCGCTTGTCTATCGGGCGGACGCACTGGGCGTCAAGAGGTGGGTCAAGCAGTGGCTGGCGGGATCTCGCCGGAGCCGCGGGGGATCAATCGGGTGGGGATCTCGATCGTGTGAGCCTGGCTCCGGTCGCCGCCGAGGCGCTGGAACAACAGGTCGGCTGCCGATCGGCCCAACACCGCGGCGTCTTGGGCCACTACCGTCACTCCGGGCTCGAGCAGGTCGGCCAGTTCGAAATCGTCGAACCCGACCAACGCCGTGCGCCGGTCACCGCGCGCGGCCAGTTCTCGCAGCACGGCCACGGTCGTGCGGTTGTTGCCGGTGAACACCGCCGTCGCGGGCTCCGGGCCGTCGAGCATGCGCTGTAGCCCGGCATGCACGAACTCGGGGTCGGCCCGTCCCCTGGCGACCAGCGCGGGATCGTAGGGCAGGCCCGCGTCGGCGAGCGCGCGGCGATAGCCCTGCTCGCGCTCGACGGCGGTGAAGATCTTCTCTGCGTCGCCGAGGTAGCCGATGCGACGGTGCCCCTGCTGGATCAGGTGGGCGACGCCCTGCCGCGCCCCGTCGACATTGGCGCTGAGCACGACGTCGGCGTCGATGCCCTGCACTGGACGGTCCACGAACACCACGCTGATACCGGCCGCCACGTCGGGCGCGAGATAGCTGTGGTCGCCACCGGTCGGCACGATGATCACGCCGTCCACCCGGCCCGCGCACAACGCCTGCACCAGTTGTCGCTCCTGCTCCGGGTCTTCTTCGGACGAGGCGGTGAACAACAGGTGCCCGTTGGCACGCGCCGTACGCTCGACGGCGCGGGTCAGGACGGAGTAGAAGGGATCGGCCACGTCTCCGAGCACCAACCCGACACACGCGGTCCGGCCACGGCGCAGGACCCGGGCGCCCTCGTGCGGGCGGAAGCCGAGTTCCTCGATGGCCGTCAGCACCTTCTTCAGCATCGCGGGGCTGACTCTGGGCTCGCCGTTGACCACCCGCGAGACGGTCTTCAATCCGACGCCGGCATGGCGGGCCACATCGTTCATCGTCGGCCGGCCGGTACCCCCGTTCACGCCGACAACGTTATCAGCGCCTATGACCTCGCTGTTCGTCAGAACAGCGCGCTGGCCAGCGCCGCTCGCGCCTTCACGACGCGGGGATCGGTGGCACCGACGACCTCGAACAGCTCCACGACGCGGGCACGAACCCGCTCGCGGTCGTCGTCTGCGACCCTGCGTACCGTCGCGATGAGCCGGTCGAAGGCAGCCTCGACCTGACCCGCGGCCAGGTCGAGGTCAGCGACCTGCAGCTGGGCATCCACGTCGGTCGGGTCGGCGTCGGCCGCGGATCGAGCCGCAGCTTCGTCGATGCCGCTCGTGCGGCGCAGCAGCTCCACCTGAGCCAAGCCCGCCTTCGCCTCGGCGTCACCCGGGGATTCGGCCAGCACGGCCTGGTAGGCCTCCGCCGCTCGATCGAAGTCGCCGGCGTTGATGGCCTCGTAGGCTGCCTCGAACCGCGGGTCGACGGGCGGCTCCTCCTCCGCCGCGGACTCCTCACCGCCAGGTGGCGGACCCACCGGCTCGGCGCGCCCCGCGACCCCGTTGGCCACGGCCATCTGCAGGAGCTGGTCGATCACCTGACGCGCTTGCGCCTCGGGAACCGCGCCTTGGAACAGCGGAACGACCTGCCCGCGCAGGACGGCCATCACGGTGGGGATGCTCTGCACCTGAGCGGCCTGCGCGATGGCCTGGTTGGCATCGACGTCGATCTTGGCCAACACGAAGCGGCCGTCGTACTCGGCCGCCAGTTTCTCGAGAATCGGCGAGAGCGTCTTGCACGGCTCGCACCACGTCGCCCAGAAGTCGATGACCACGGGCACCGACATGGACCGGTTGATGACCTCGGTCTGGAAGGTGGCCTCGGTGACGTCGACGGCAAAGCCGCCGCCACCGCGCGCGGTAGCACTACCCCCGTCGGCTCCGGGGCCACCGGTGTTCAGTGCGGACAGGTCGACAGCGCCAGGACGGCTGAAACTCTGCGAGCTCATGTGCTCCATCTTCCCTCGCACAACCGGGCCGATGCCAGGCGGGTGGGGAGCTTCAGCCCCAGTGGAGGTCGGTCCAATACTTGGTGTCGAAGCCGCGTCCGCGCGGCGACGGCGCGAAATCCTGCATCGAGTTGGTGAAGACCTGGTGGTGGGAACCACCGACGTCGAAGAACACGCCGTGGCTGTAGTCGGAAGTGCGGCGGCGCAATACGAACCCATGGACCAGGAGCACGAGCACCATGGTGACCAGCAGAGCCGGCACGATCAACATCACCACAGCATAGCCGGTCAGAACCGGGCCGGTTCGGCGTAAGCACCCCATTCGTCGCGTAGGGCGCCGCAGATCTCACCCAGCGTCGCCTCGGCCCGGACAGCATCGAGCATGGCCGGAATGATGTTCTCGTCGGTGCGAGCAACCTCGACCATGGCCGCCAACGCCGCGCGCACGGCCGCGTCGTCCCGCGCCTCGCGTCGGGCTGCCAGCTCTCGACGCTGCGCACGCTCGACCTCATGCGACACCCGCAGGATGTCGAGCTCGCCGGCGACCGTTTCGGTGTGGACGTTGACCCCGACCACCCGCTTGTCGCCCTTCTCGAGGCTCTGCTGGTACCGGAAGGCCGACTCGGCGATCTCGCCGGTGAACCAGCCGTCCTCGATACCGCGCAGGATCCCCGACGTCATCGACGACCCGTCGCCCATCTCGCGGATCCGTTCGAAGATCGCCTCGGCTTCGGCCTCGATGCGATCGGTCAGCGCCTCGACGTACCACGACCCACCGAGCGGATCGGCGACGTTGGCCACCCCGGTCTCTTCCATGAGCACCTGCTGGGTGCGCAGCGCGGTCTCGGCGGCAGCCTCGGTGGGCAGCGCGAGCACTTCGTCGAGGGCGTTGGTGTGCAGCGAGTTCGTGCCGCCGAGGACGGCCGACAGCGCCTCGATGGCCGTACGGACGACGTTGTTGTAGGGCTGCTGACCGGTCAGCGAGACCCCGGCGGTCTGGGTGTGGAACCGCAGCCACTGGGCCCGCTCGGTGGCTGCGCCGTAGACGTCGCGCATCCATCGCGCCCAGATCCGCCGGGCTGCGCGGAACTTGGCGATCTCTTCGAAAAAGTCGATGTGGGCGTCGAAGAAGAACGACAGCCCGGGCGCGAAGACGTCGACGTCCAAGCCGCGTGACTGGCCGAGCTCCACGTAGCCGAACCCGTCGGCCAGGGTGAACGCCAATTCCTGCGCCGCCGTCGCGCCGGCCTCGCGAATGTGGTAGCCCGACACCGACAGCGGCTTGTATTTCGGGACGCAATCCACTGTGTATTCCAAGAGATCGCCGATGAGGCGCAGGTGCGGCTCCGGGGCGAACAGCCACTCCTTCTGCGCGATGTACTCCTTGAAGATGTCGGTCTGCAGCGTGCCGTCCAGCGACCCGACCGACGCGCCCTGCCGCTCGGCGGCCACCACGTACATGCAGAAGATGGGCACGGCCGGCCCGCTGATGGTCATGGAGGTGGTGACCTCGTCGAGCCGGATGCCGGAGAACAGCACGTCCATGTCCGCCGCAGAGTCGATGGCCACCCCGCAATGCCCCACCTCGCCGAGGCTGCGTTCGTCGTCGGAGTCGCGGCCCATCAGGGTGGGCATGTCGAACGCCACCGAAAGGCCGCCACCGCCGGATCGTAGGATCATCTTGTAGCGCTCGTTGGTCTGCTCGGCGGTACCGAACCCGGCGAACTGGCGAATGGTCCAAGCCCGGCCCCGGTAGCCGGTCGTGTACAGCCCGCGGGTGAACGGGTACTCGCCGGGCCAGCCGATGCGCTCGAAACGCGGGTCGTCAGCACCGGGCGGCGGCCCGTACACCGCGTCCACCTCGGCGCCGGACAACGTCGTGAAGTCGGCGTCACGTACCCGCCCGGCGGCCACCGCCTCGTCCAGGCGCGCCTGCCAGCGCCGTCGGCCTTCCTCGATCTGCTGCGCGTCCATGGCACCCCTTGTGGCCGGATCGACTTACTTGGACGTCCAAGTAATTCCATCCTACGCGCCCAGGTGGCAGGATCAGGTGCCGTGCATGTCACCGCCCGCGCCGACTACGCCGTGCGAGCCGTCGTCCAGCTCGCCTCGATCCAGCCCGCCACCGCCACCCGGCATCAATTGGCCGAGGCCCAAGACATTCCAGGGAAGTTCCTCGAGACCATCCTCGGCGACCTGCGGCGTGCCGGCCTGCTGGAGGCACAGCGCGGCGCGGCCGGTGGTTACCGGCTGACCCGGCCGCCGGAGCAGATTCTGCTCGCCGACATCGTCCGCGCGGCCGAAGGCCCGCTCGCCGCCGTTCGCGGCCAGCCGCCCGAAGACACGACGTATCCCGGCCCGGCCCGCCCGCTGACCCAGGTGTGGGTGGCCGTGCGGGCGAGCCTGCGCGAGGTGCTCGAGACCGTCACCGTCGCCGACATCCTGACCGGCGAACTGCCCGAACATGTCAGTGATCTACTGGCACGGCCCGATTCGTGGTCCCGTCGCTGACGGCCACCTGGCCCTGGCGCCGGCCGGCCACAGCCGCACCCACCCCTGCCGCGAGCAAGGCACCGGCGATCCACAGGCTCAGGACCAGCACGGGCCCGCCGGCTCCGGCGCCGTCGAAGTAGGCCACCGAGCGCAGCAGCCTCCCACCCGCGCCCGGTGGAAGCGCCTGACCCAGCGCGCCCCAACCCGACGGCAGCATCTCCGGTGCGGAGGTCACCCCGGACAGCGGATTGCCCACCAGCATGATGACCAAGCCGGCCAGCCCGAGCCCGGCCCGCCCGACGAGTGCCTGCAAACCGAGCACCGTGAACGACACCGCGGCGATCGCCAGCGCGAAGGCTCCGGCCTCGGCCCACCAGGAGCCGTCGAGCACGCCCAGCCATGAGTGCATGACCAGCGCGGCCACGGCGCCGCCTCCGGCGGCGGCCAACGTGGCGCCATAGAACCGCCGGCGTAGCCCGGTGACGGCCAGCGCCATGACGAAGCCGACCGCCAGCCCGCCCATGACCATTGGCAACGCGCCACCGTTGAAGCCACTGCCCCGGGGGTCGTCGGCGGGCAGGGGCACCACGTCCTCGACACCCGACGCCGCCTCGCCCGTCGCCATCTGGTCGGCGATGCTTTGCAGCATGCTGGCCACGGCCGGGGATGCCGCCGTGGCGGTGAGGATCCGCGGCGGGCCGGTCGAGTCGACCACCACGGCCCCGTAGGCGCGGTTGTCCACGATGACCTGGCGGGCCGCATCGGCGTCGGCCACCGCCTCGACCTCGAAGGCTCCTGGAGCGGTCTCGTCCAATTGGGCCTGCACCGCCGCCACCGTCGCAGCGGGCCCAGCGACGACCAGCGGCACGTCGCGCGGCTCGATCTGTGAATTCGGCCAGACGAACGCCGTGATCAACAAGCCGATCAGGACGGATACGCCGGCTGCGACTCCCATGACTCTACGCATGATGTCTCCTATAAAACGAACGCTCCTTCTTTATATTTGGCCAGCACCCCTCTGTCAAGAACGGCTGTCCGTTTTATGATGGGTGTATGCCCCGAGTCTCACCCGAACATCTCGCTGCCCGCCGCCAGCAGATCGTGGACGCCGCGTGGCGATGCTTCGCCCGGCAGGGGTTCCACGCCACGTCCATGCAGGACGTCTTCGCTGAATCAGGCCTGTCGGCCGGCGCTGTCTACCGGTACTTCCCCAGCAAGGCCGATCTCGCCCGGACCATCGCCCAGAACATCCTGGGCGGCCTGTCACAGCGGTTCGACCAGATCACCGACGACGGGCACGTGCCCGACCCCGAGACGGCGATCCGCGCCATCCTGCGCTTCATCGACGATCTGGCCGGCACCGGCGACTTCGACCGTACCCGCGTCGCGCTGCACATCTGGGCCGAGTCCCTGCACGATGCCGAGATGCAGGAGATGGTGCAAGGCATCGCACGCGAGATCCGCGGGAAGTTGGCTCAGGTCGTCGACGCCTGGAAGACCACCGGCGACATCGCCGCGGAGTCGTCGTCCGAGGACGTCGCCATCGTGGTGTACGGCATTCTGATCGGCTACATCACCCAACGGCACATCGTCGGCGATGTGGACCCGGACCACTACACCGCCGGCCTGCTCGCGCTGCTCGGGCGCTCAGTCCCGGAAGTCACCGGCCGCGACGCGTAGCCGGCGCAGCAGCTCGACGATCTGCGCGCGTTCGCCGTCATCCAGTGCGCGCAGGCCGAACTCGGCGTCCATCAACTCCGCCGTCACATGTTTGACGGCGTCGCGTCCGGAGTCGCTGATCCGCGCGAGCGTGCCGCGCCCGTCACGCGGGTTGGGCTCGCGGGTGACGAAGCCAGCCGCTTCGAGGCGCTGGATCGTGTTGGTCACGCTGGTGGGATGCACCATGAGTCGCTCGCCGATCTTGGCCATCGGCAACGCACCGGTGCGACTGAAACTCAACAGGACCAGCGCCTCGTACCGCGCGAACGTCAGTCCGTACGGGCGGCAGATGCGATCGAACTCGCCGATGAGCAACTGTTGCACCCGCATGATCGACGTGGCGGCGGCCATGGCGCCGGAGTCGCCGAACCGCTCGCTCCAGATCGATGCCGCGCGAGCGATCGGGTCGAAGTCGAGGTCAAGGGGGTCAGCCACGTCGACCGACCTTAGTAAACACCTTGGCGCCGCCGCGCCGTGACCGGCCCTGGGCTGCGTGGATGGTCGGGGCGCCGCGGGTTCTTCTTCGGCTCCGACTCCTCGTCACCCGACGACGACGCGGCGCCGGTCATCTCCCGGCGCAGCGCGTGGATCACGCGCGCGACGTCAGCCGGGCGCGGAATGTAGTGGATCTCGCGCAGGCCCTGCTCTTGAGCCGCGTTCTCCAACACCATGTGGCCGCTGTGGAACGGGCGCAGCCACCACGGCCGCACGACGGTGACGTCGAGCAGCCGCACGATCTCCATCTCGGCCTCGTTCAGCGAGAACAGCCCCCAGACGCGGAACACGCGGGAGTCGGTGACCACGAACCGGTCGCGAGCGATGTACAAGGAGCGGATCAAGGCATAGCCGAACAGACCCACTGCGGCGGCGAAGGGCAGCCACGCCACGCGGGCAGCCACGAACGGCGTGAGGATCAGCATGACCAGCCCGCCCAGGGTCGCCGCTGCGGGCAGGGCGTACAGGATGGCGCTGTGCTTGCACTCCGCGACGATCTCCTCGCCGGCGACCAGCTTGCGCCGGACCAGGCGGTGCCCGAACCACGAGGTGAAGTTACGCCAGAACAGGCGGATCAGGCCGTCTTCGGCCACTCGATCCAGCCAACGGACGAATCCGTCGGTGAGGCCGTCGAGAGCTTTCCGAGGCGACCACATGTCGGCCCCGTCAGAACAACTCGGTGAAGAACGTGATGATCGACTCGAAGAAGTCGGCGAAAGCGTCGCCGATGTTGCCCAGCACGTCGGCCAGGCCTTCCGGCTCGGTGAGCACGAAGTACACCAGGAATGCGATGCCGAGGATGATCAGCGCCTTCTTCACTGCCTCATCCTCTCGCACGTCGGTCGGTCGGCAGGCGAACCACACGCCCGCCTGAAGAACTCTTTGTACCTCAGATCACGCTCGGCTCCGGAGTGCCACGCCGAATGCCGACATGATGATCGAAACGCTACCGCATGGCCGCCGTGATGGTATCGGCCGCGACGTAAGGGTCCTGTTCGCCAGCGAGGACACTGCGGGCGAGCTCGTCGAGACGCTCGTCGCCATGCAGGTCCGCGATCGCCCGGCGCAGGTCGGCGATCGCGATGGCCTGGATCTCGTCGCGGACTCTGCGTACCCGGCGCTGTTGCGCCGTGCCGCTGTCGACGGCCCAGGCACGGTGCGCCTCGATGGCCGCCACGAGCTCGTCGATGCCTTCGCCCCGCGAGGCCACCGTGGTCAGGATCGGCTGGCGCCAGTCACCCGGTGCACGCTCGGTCATTCGGACGGTGGCGCGCAGGTCGCGGACGACGGCGTCGGCGCCGTCCCGGTCGGCCTTGTTCACGACGAAGATGTCGCCCACCTCGAGGATGCCGGCCTTGGCCGCCTGGATGCCGTCACCCATGCCGGGTGCCAGCAAGACGACGGTCGTGTCGGCCAACCCGGCCACGTCCACCTCGGACTGCCCCACGCCGACGGTCTCGACGAGCACGACGTCGCAGCCGGCGGCATCGAGGATGCGGACCGCCTGAGGGGTCGCCCAGGCCAGGCCGCCCAGGTGCCCGCGGGTGGCCATCGACCGGATGAACACGTCGTCGTCGGTGGCGTGGTCCTGCATCCGCACCCGGTCGCCCAGCAACGCGCCTCCGGTGAACGGCGACGTGGGGTCGACAGCCAGGACGCCCACCCGGAGACCTTGGGCCCGGAACGCCGTCACCAAGGCCGACGTGGAGGTGGACTTGCCGACCCCCGGAGCGCCGGTCAACCCGATGACCAGCGCGGAGCCGGCGTGCGGGATCAGCGCGGCCATCACCTCACGCAGCAGCGGGGAGGCGTCTTCGACCATCGACACCAGCCGGGCGATGGCCCGGCGGTCAGCGTCGACGGCCCTCGCAACGAGTTCGTCGACCGTCACGGGACGCGCAGGACGAGTGCGTCGCCCTGACCGCCCCCACCGCACAGGCCCGCCGCGCCGACCCCGCCCCCGCGACGACGCAGTTCCAGAGCCAGGTGCAGCACGAGCCGGGCCCCGGACATCCCGATGGGATGGCCCAGCGCGATGGCGCCGCCGTTGACGTTCACCCGGTCCGCGTCCGCGCCGAGCTCGCGCATGGCCGTGATGCCCACCGCGGCGAAGGCCTCGTTGATCTCGATCAGGTCGAGCCGGCCCGGGTCGAGCTCGTCCTTCGCGCAGGCCGCCCGGATCGCCGCTGCGGGCTGGCTCTGCAGCGTGGAGTCCGGGCCCGCGACCACGCCGTGGGCACCGATCGAGGCCAGCGCCTCGATGCCGAGCTCGGCGGCCTTGGCCTCGCTCATGACGACCATCGCGCAGGCACCGTCGGAGATCGGCGACGACGAACCGGCGGTGATGGTGCCGTCGTCACTGAACGTGGGGCGCAGCCGGCCCAGCGCCTCGACCGTGGTGTCGGGGCGGATCCCCTCGTCCTGGGCGAAGCGCACGGGCTCGCCGCGCCGCTGGGGCACCTCGACCGGAACCACCTCGTCGGCGAACAGGTCGTTCTTCCAGGCCGCGGCGGCACGCTGGTGCGAGCGCGCCGCGAACTCGTCCTGCTCCTGGCGGGTCAGGGAGTTCGCCGACTCCGTCAGCGCCCCCATGGCCTGGTCGGTGAACACGTCGTACAGCCCGTCGTAGGTCATGGAGTCGATCATGGTGATGTCGCCTGCCTTGTGCCCGCGCCGCGCGCCGGGAAGCAGGTGCGGCGCGTTGGTCATGGACTCCATGCCGCCGGCGACGACGACGTCGAACTCCCCGGCCCGGATCAGCTGGGCGGCCAGGGCGACCGCGTCGATACCCGACAGGCAGACCTTGTTGACCGTCAGCGCCGGCACCGTCATCGGCAGGCCAGCCTTCACCGCGGCCTGTCGCGCGGGCATCTGGCCGCAGCCGGCTTGCAGGACCTGGCCCATGATCACGTAGTCGACCTGGTCGGCCCGCACGCCGGAGCGCTCGAGGGCGCCGCGGATGGCCAGGCCGCCGAGATCGGTGGCCGAGAATCCGGACAGCGATCCGAGCAGCTTGCCGATGGGTGTTCGCGCTCCGGCAGCGATGACGGGCATGGCACCTCCAGTGACGTGGTAGTTCAACGGTAGTCCCGGCTCACGGCAACTGAACCAACTCCACCAGCACGCCCCCAGCGTCCTTCGGATGCACGAAGTTGACCAGGGAGCCGGAGGTACCCCGGCGAGCATGATCGTAGAGCACGCGCATGCCGCGCTCGCGCAAGGTGGCCGCTGCTCGCTCGACGTCGTCGACCCGGTAGGCGACCTGCTGCACCCCCGGCCCGTGCCGGTCGAGGAATCCGGCCAGCGGTGAGTCCGGGCGCAGCGGCGCGAGCAGTTGCAGCATCGGGCCGGTGTCGCCGGGAGCGACGCGCAGCATCGCCTCACGGACACCCTGTTCGTCGTTGACCTCTTCGTGGACCGGCTCCATCCCGAAGACCTCGCGATACCACGCGATGGCGGCGTCGAGGTCGGCGACGGCGATCCCCACGTGGTCGATGGTCGTGAACAGCGCCATGCCCCGCAGCGTACGTGGCGCGCCCGATACGATCGGCAAAAGATATCGACGGATGTGTCCCAAGCGGGTGGTGGGTTCGCATTTCGGCAACTAACGTGAGCCTGGGAGACTACGTTGATCTCCGGAGGACCAACTACACGAGCACGACGGCAGGGCTGGGTTTTCCGGTACTCTGCCTAGCCAACCTGACGAGGGGCTCGGCGTTTGTGACGGGGAGACCCGGGTCAACACCTCGGGCATCAACGGATACGACACGTGTGTCGACCCCGCCGGGGGTCGCACCCCCGATGAGGGAGAACATGAGCGAGGTACGAGAAGTAGCGGTTCGAGAGACGGGCACCGAGGGCGGACTGTCCATCTTCGACGGCTCGCCGACGGGCGGGTTCACCATCGCGATGCGTGGCTACGACCGTGTGCAGGTCGAGCAGCACGTACGGCAACTCGAGGCGACGCTGGCTCAGGTGCGCAGCCGCGCTAACGACCTCGACAAGCAGGTCATGCGCCTGCGTCAGGAGCTGGCCGAGGCGAGCACAGAGCTGCGAGAGGTCGAGCGACCTTCCTACTCGGGGCTGGGTGCGCGTATCGAGCAGCTCTTGCGGCTCGCCGAGGAACAGGCCAGTGAACTCATCGCGCAGGCGGACAGCGAGGCCAGTGAGACCCGCGCCGAGGCCCAGGTCGATGCCACCGAGCTGCGCACGGCCGCTGAGAACGAGGCCGAGGAGATGCGCGCCAACGCCAAGCGCGCCGCCGACGAGCTCATCGACGAAGCGCGGGTCGAGGCCGAAGAGGTTCGTTCCTCGGCCAACCGCGAAGCGTCGAACCTGGTCGAAACCGCCAAGCGCGAGGCCGCCAAGGTTCGTTCGTCGATCGATCACGAGTCCAGCGAGCGCCGGGCGCAGGCCGAGCGAGAGATCAGCCGGCTGCGAGCCGTCGCCGAGCGCGAGGTCGCCGAGCTGCGGGCCACGACCAAGCGCGAAGTCGAGGAGCAGCGCACCACCGCCAAGCGCGAGGCCGAGTCCATGCGCGCAAAGGCCCAGGCCGTCCTGGACGAAGCCCAGGTCAAGGCGGAGAAGGAGAACACCGAGCACGAGCTGCAGCTCGTCGCCAAGCGTGAAGAGCTCGAGCGCGAGATCAACGAGCGCTACGAGGCTTCGGTCGCCGAGACCCAGAAGCTCGTCAACGACGCCGAGGCACGTGCGGCCGACGCCGAAGCCCGGGCCACGGCCGCGCACGAGCGTGCCGAGAAGGTTCGCCGCGAGGCCGACGAGCAGGCCAAGGCCCTGGTCGCCGGCGCCAAGCGCAACGCCGAGCAGCTCGTCGCCGAGGCCAAGGCGCACGCCGAGGCCACGGTCAACGAAGCCAAGACCGAGGCTTCGACCACGTTGACCGCCGCCAAGCGCGAGGTCGCCGAGCTCAACCGCCAGCGCGACAGCATCACCGCGCACCTCAGCCAGCTGCGCAGCCTGCTGGGTGGGGTCACCCCCGGCGAGCCCGCACCGGCGGTCGAGTCCAGCAAGTCCGACGACGTGGTCGACGCCGAACTCGTCGACGACCCGTCCCAGGACAAGTGAGTCGGGGTCAGCGCACCTCGTCAAGCAGGTCACGCACAGCTCCGGCCACCGCATCGGGTTGTTCGACCGGTGCGAGGTGGCCGGCGCCGGCGATGAGACGCGGGCGGCCTGGCTGAGCGAACGCGCCGGCCAGTGCCTCCGCGTCGCTCCGCCCGGTCAGCTCGTCCTCCTCCCCCACGATCACCACCCACGGCACGTCGGTTGCGGCGAGCGTGTCGAACGACGCCGCCCGCGCGGCCATGGCTCGCTGCGCCCAGGCCACCGCGTCGGGCCGGGCGCCGTCGAGCCACTGTCGCACCTGCGCGACGACATCGGGCCGCTCGCGTCTGGTGGTCTCCCCGAGCAAGGTGTCGAGCATGGGATACAGCGCGCGGGTGCCGTGGTTCAGGACGGCAGTGGCCACCCGCTCGCGATTAGCCTTCGCCTCGTCCGCGTCAGCGGCCGCCTTGGTGTCGATCAAGGCCACGCCACCGACCCGGTCGCGGTGCCGGCGCAGCATCGCCATCGCGACGTACCCACCGAGCGACACGCCGCCGACGACGACCCGCTGGAGGCCGAGGCGGTCGAGCAACGCCGCGACGTCGTCGGCCATGGCCTCGACCGACGGTTCCTCCAGACCGGGCCCGGGCGAGTCGCCGAAGCCGCGCAGGTCAGGAAGAATGAATCGCCGTTGTCCGGCCAGCGCTGACACGACGCCGGTGAACATCGCGGCCGACAGCGGGAAGGCGTGCAACAGCACGACCGGCATGCCCTCGACGTCGCTGCCGTGGTCGGTGTAGGCGAGTTCCACAGTCATACGCCGACCCTAGTGATCTACGAGCCGCGGCGGATCCGCGCGTTCCAGCAGCCGGTGTGCCAATGCCGCCGCTCGTCGATTCCTTCACCGGTGAAGCTCGTACTCTGCGTCGGCCACGCGACGACGTGCGGGGTCGCCGGACGGATGAGTTGATCGCAGCCCGGACATCGGTAGGGCTTGGTGGACGAGCTGCCGGTGATGCGCCGGACCACCCATTCGCCGTCGGGCCAGGACTCCACCGATTCGTACATGCCCCTATCGTCGCTCAACAGGTCGCGAGCATGTCGGCCAAGGCGCTCTTCTCCGCGGCGTCGATCGTCAAGGCCCAGTCGTGCTTGACGTCGATCCAGTGCCGACTGTAGTAGCACCACCAGTTCGTGTTGTCCGGGCGCCACTCGGCCGGGTCCTTGTCGCTCTTGGCGCTGTTGCTCGAGCCCGAGACGGCGATGAGCTGCCCGCGCGAGAGGTCGTTGGCGAAATCCGCGCGCTTGGCGTCGGTCCACGATCGGGCTCCCGAGCGCCACGCTTCGGCCAGCGGAACCATGTGGTCGATGTCGACGTCCGCGGGGTCGCTCACCCAGATCTGGTCGTACACGCTGTACCACCGGCCGCTGGTCGGGTAGCAGTCGTTGCCGGTCTCGACACCGGCCCCGTCACGGCGGAGGACGACCTCTCGCGTGTTGCAGTTTCCTTCCTGCGCGCGCCAGTGCGGAAACCGGTCGCGGGAGTAGCCGTCGTCGGATTGTGGCGCGCTGACGGTGATGGCGGCCAGTTGGGCCTGTGCTTCGTTCACCGACGGTGGGTCGGGCGGGTAAGCGGCGGCCGGGCCCGGTATGGCGACGGCCAACCCGAGAGCGGCGACGGCGGCGACCAGGACGCGAAGCAGTCGATTCGACATGGCCTTGACCTTCCGATTGGCTCGAATTGACCGTTCGCGTCAAGGATGCCCGACATGCCGCGTTCTGTCAGCACCTGCGCGCGGCGTTCAACATCCATTCGCCGAGCTGTGGCCGGTACTTCAGAACAGGGCTATCGTCATCGCACGGGAGTGTGACCGATGCCTGATGCTGAGCAGACCGCCATCGTGCACGAACAGACGGCGCAGCTGCACGCCAAACATCGCCACCTCGGCCATGATCAGGTCATCTCGTTCTATCCGCCACAGATGCGGGCTCAGGCGCATCTGTTCGGTGTCGCGTACACGCACGTCGACGGCACCCGGTGGAACTTCGGCGACTGGGACTACCCGTTCCCGTTGCAGTCGATCGCCAAAGTGTTCATCCATGCTCTGGCGCTGCAGGACAACGGCCGCGAAGGCACGCTGCGCCACGTGGGCGTCGAGCCGAGCGGCGACCCCTTCTACGAGATCACGTTCGACGAGACCAACAACCGGCCGTTCAATCCGATGATCAACGCCGGGGCGCTGGTGACGACCAGTCTGATACACGGCGACACCAGGGACGAGAAGGTTGCGCGCCTCTTGCAGATGCTGCGGACCTTTTCCGGCAACCACCGTCTGCAAGTCGACGAGGAAACCCTCGCCCGCGAACTCGAGTCGAACGACCGCAACCTCGCGTTGAGCTACTTGATGCGTAGCCTCGGCATGCTCACCGGCGACGTGTACGACAACCTCGTCGTCTACCTATCAGCATGTTCGGTCAAGGTCACCGGGCGCGAACTGGCCGACATGGGGGCCACTCTCGCCAATGGCGGGGTCCACCCGGTCACCGGACAGCGGGCGCTGCCTCGGGCCCTGGTCCGCGATGTCGCCACCGTGATGCTGATGTGCGGCATGTACACCGCGGCCGGCCAGTGGGCCTACGACGTCGGAATCCCGGCGAAGAGCGGGGTCAGCGGCGGGCTGCTCGTGGTGCTCCCGAACCGCTTCGGCGCCGGCTTCTTCTCCCCGGGCCTGGACCGGCACGGCAACAGCGTTCGTGCCGTCAACATGTGCCGCGACCTGTCGAACCGATTGGGTCTGCATGTCTTCGCCGACTCCGCCGACACGACATTCGGGCGCCGGGAGCCGGTCGATGCTGATCAAGCGCTTAGGCGAGAGCCGACCAGCGCCGGAGAAGGCGCGCCTCGATCGCCGCGAAGACAGCGTTCATGAACGCAGCACCGGCCAAATGATCGCCAGCACCACGAGTCCGGACGGCGAGATCGATGCCGCACCGGCCCTCTCTACCACTACACACCCCACCGCAGGAGCCATAAGCATCGCCTATGGAATAGTTAAGGATAGTTTGGATTGCCTTTGTACTCCAGCCATGCCAATGTGTGCGAAACACGCGGTCTACCAGGTTGCTCACCAGCTAGTGGTACGCACACGCAGGGAAGGAAGCACACATGAGTGAAGATCGACGCTCGCCGGACCTCCGCATGACGCGGCGTCGCCGCACCAGCGCGGTCGTCATCGGCGTGCTCCTGGCCGCCCTGTTGGTCCTGCCTTGGCCGCAGAACATGCCGAAACCGATCATTCTCGGAATCATCCCGGCACCGCTGTTCTTCTGGGTTCTCTGGACCGGGGCCTTCATCGCCTACGTCGCGTGGATCGCCTTCCGCTGGGATCCGTATGCGGACGTCGTGAGGCGAAATGCACCCGCCAACGACGATGAGCGCTGAAAGGCAGGACGTAGTCGATGTCTGTCACCGCCATGTGGATCGCTCTGTCCTGCTTCGCACTTGTGATGGTCGCGCTCGGATACCTGGGCCATCGCGGCACCAGCAATACCATGGAGGACTTCGTCCTCGGTGGGCGCAAGCTCGGGATGCTGCCCGCTTTCTTCACCGTCACTGCCACGCTGTTCAGCGCGTTCTCCTACTTCGGCATCACCGGCCAGTACTACACCGACGGCATCGGCGCCTGGATCCAAGTCGCCACCACCGCTGCAGTCGGGCCGATCTTGTACTTTGCCGGCACGCGGATCTGGCTGGTCGCTCGCCGCTACGGATTCGTCAATGTCACCGAGTACCTGTCTGATCGCTTCAACAACCGCTTGGTCGGGCTCGTGGCCGGCCTGATCATGATCAGTGCACTGGTTCCGTACATGGGCGCGCAGTTCCGCGGCAGCGGGCTCACGCTGGACGCCGTCACCAACGGGGGTATCCCGTACTGGGCCGGAGCGATCTTCCTCGCCACTGTCGTCACTCTCTACGTCATGTCCGGCGGTTTCCGCAGTGTCGTCTGGACCGATGTGGTGCAGGGTGCGCTGATGTACGTGCTGCTCGGCGTGGCAATGCTGATTCTGGTGTTCTCCGCAACCGGCGGATTCAGCGACCTGATGAACCGCGTCGGCGAGGAGTCCGAGCTACTTTCCAACCCGGGAGCCAACGACTTGTTCGGCTTGCCTTATCTGATCTCGGTGTTGGTCATCTTTGCCGCAGCGCATTTCACCATGCCGCAGCTACAGCAGCGCTGGATGGCGGCCAGAAGTCACACAACGCTCAAGTTCATAGCGCTGTCCCTACCTGTTGGCACCGCGATGATCTACATTTTCTGCTTCTACATCGCGATGGTTGGAGTGGTCACCCGTCCGGGCGACGAGCGGCCGGAAGCCATCTACCCATCGATGATCATCGACGTGCTGCCACAATGGCTCCTCCTCCTGGCGATCCTTGCCATCATCGCTGCTACCGGCAGCACGGCGAACTCGATCGTGCTGACCCTGGGTTCGATGGTGGCCAAGGAATACGTCGGCCGACGCTATAACGCCGACCGGTTCTTGACCATGACTACACGAATCATGCTGCCATTCCTCGTGGCCGGCGGGTTGCTGGTCGCGTTCTACGGGCCGAGCACCATCATCGGGATCATCGTAGAGATCACCTGGCCGGCGGTCTTTCTCATCTTCCCGACGCTTCTGGCCGGACTGTACTGGCGGCGTGCGACGGCCGCCGCAGCGGTGGCCTCCATGTTGATCTCGGAGACGCTGTTCATCTGCCTGCACCAAGGGTGGATCAGCATTGACCTGTCCGGCTGGCACCCGGCCATCCCGGCCGGCCTCGTCGGCGTGCTGGTACTCGTCGTTGGCAGCCTGATGACCCAGCCACCGCCGAAGGAGCACGTCGATCGGCATTTCGCCATGTTCGAGGAGCCAGCCCAGGTGAGCGTATGACGAAGCAGCCGGTTGCCGTCGTCACAGGCGGCTCGGCCGGTATCGGCAAAGCTGTTGGTAATCGGCTCCGCGCCGAGGGTTACCGAGTGGTCTCGTTGTCAAGGCAAGGCGGGGAGTACCGCGCCGACGTCAGCGATCCGGTCGCCGTCGACGCCGCCGCAGCCCAGGTCTTAGCCGACACCGGCGGGGTCGACGCCCTCGTCACCTGCGCCGGGATCGTGGGGCGCGAGCACCTCGCCGACGCATCGCCGGAGCACATCGCGCGGCAGGTCGGCGTGAACCTGATGGGCACCATGCATGCCTGCCGGGCGTTTTCCGCGGCACTCACCGAGTCACGCGGCACCATCGTGACGATGAGTTCGTCCATCGCCGCCAGCCCGCAACACGGGACAAGCGCCTACGCCGCCGCCAAGGGCGGTGTCGAAGCTTTCACCAAGGCATTGGCGTTGGAGCTCGCGCCTGGCGGGGTCCGGGTCAACGCGGTGCGGCCAGCGCTCGTCGAGAGCCGGATCTGGATCAATGCCGGAATGGATCCGAAGAAGTATCGCGCGCTACTCGAGCAGCGGGCGGCCGAATATCCGCTCGGCCGGGTCGGTCAACCGGAGGACATCGCCGCGGCTGTGGCTTTCCTGGTATCCGCCGAGGCGGCTTGGATCACCGGGATCGTCCTACCGGTCGACGGCGGCGGCGGGCTCGTCGGTAAGTGAGCCCAACGGCGCCGCGCCAGCCAGGAACGCATCGATGGCCCGCGAGTACGGCGTCGGGTCGATTCCCTGCTTGGCCAGCCACGCGTCGTCGTAGAAGGACTCGCTGTACCGGTCGCCCCGGTCACAAATCAGCGTCACCACGCTGCCTCGTTCGCCGGCCCGGACCATCTCCGAAATCAGGTGGAAGGCGCCCCACAGGTTGGTGCCCGTGGATGGCCCGGCGGCGTTTCCGGTGACGCTTTTCAGACATTGCATGGCGGCTACCGATGCACCGTCGGGAACGCGCAGCATCCGATCGACGACGCCGGGGGTAAACGACGGCTCCACCCGCGGGCGCCCGATGCCTTCGATCCGCGAACCGGTGGTCGTCACCGTCACATCACCGGTGCACCATGCCTCGTAGTAGGCCGATCCTTCAGGGTCGACGGCGAGCACACTGGAAGGCTGCCGGTGCCGCCGCACATAGCGGCCGATGGTGGCGCTGGTACCACCGGTGCCCATGCCGACGACGATCCAGCGCGGCACCGGAAACCGCTCCAAGCTCATCTGCCCGAAGATTACCTCCGCGACGCTGGGCGCCTCGCACGCTTCGCTCGCCGCCGCCGCGTGAGTGAACTGGTCGAGGTAGTGACCGCCAAGCTCACCGGCCAGCCGGGCAGCCTCGGCATACACCGAGGACGCATCCTCGACCATGTGACACCGTCCGCCGTAGGACTCGATCAGGGCGAGTTTTGTCGGACTGGTACCCCGGGGGACGACGGCTACGAAGGGCAGCCCGAGCAATTGCGCGAAGTAGGCCTCGGAGACTGCGGTGGATCCGCTGGAGGCTTCTACAACCGTCGTTCCCTCCCGGATCCAACCGTTGATCAGCCCATACACCATGAGCGAGCGGGCCAGCCGGTGCTTGAGCGATCCGGTTGGATACACGGACTCGTCCTTGAGGTAGAGATCCACACCCCATGCGCGCGGCAGCGGAAAACGCAGCAGGTGCGTCTCACCGGTGCGGTTGCGATCCGCCTCCAAACGAGCCAAAGCGTCATGCAGCCAGCGGCGATCGGAAAGATCAGGGTCGGACATGACGCCACGATCCCATCCGGAATCCCCCAAAGCAAGACACATATTTGTTAGCGTTGTCATTGGCATTACTTATGGGAGGCCGGTGTGATCGAGATTCGTCACCTCCAGCTCTTGCAGAAGGTCGCTGCCACCGGTTCCTTGTCCGCCGCGGCACGCGAGCTCGGCTTCTCCCAGCCGGCGGCCAGCCAGCAAATGCGCGCGCTGGAACGATCCGTTCGCACGCCCATTCTGTTGCGCAATCCGGGCAACACCACGCTCACCGAAGCCGGGGAGATTCTGCTGCAGCATGCAGAAGAGGTTCTGGCTAGGCTCGCGCTGGCGAAAAAGGAGATCGCGGCCATCACCAACCTCGAGTCCGGCACCGTCCGGCTGGCGTCGTTCCCCAGCAGCAGCGCCACCATCCTGCCGCGGGCGCTGAGCATGGTCAGCCAGCAGCACCCCGGCGTGCACTTCACGTTGGTGGAGGCAGAGCCACCAGAGTCGCTCAGTCTGCTCCGGCAGGGCTCGTGCGAAATCGTCATCGGCTACACGTACCGACGGCCGCTCGAGACTGAGCCGCAGGGCTTGCTGCGGATACCGCTGTGTGACGATCCACTGCACCTGGCTCTCCCCCGGGGCCACCGACTGGCCGGAAAGACGCAGCCCGTGTCCATGAACCAACTGCGCCGGGAGCGTTGGATCGCCGGGTGTCCCCGATGCCGTCGGCAGCTCGTGGAGACCTGTCAGGACGCTGGGTTCGAGCCGGATATCGCGTTCTCAACCGACGATTACCTGGCCGTGCGCAGCCTCGTTTCCGAGGGTTTCGGCGTGGCCCTGCTGTCCGGCCTCATGCTGTCCTCCGTCAGGCTCGGTACGTTGGAGTTGTGTGCCGTCAAACCGGCGCCGGTGCGGGCCATCAGCGCCTACACGACGCCCGCGCTGGCCAAGGTGCCAGCAGTGCGGGCAACGTTGGAGGCACTGGCCACCATCAGCCGCAAGCTGCGTGCCGAGGGCGGCCCCGGGCCGCTTCCGGTGAGCGGCTGAGTACTCACGGCGTCGCCGTGCTGTAAAGCCCCCGGCCGACCGCCAGCTTCACGCCGTCGCCGTTGGCCACCAGAGCATCGGCGACGCCCAACGTGCGCCCGCGCCGCACCACGGTCCCGACTGCCCGCAGGTAGTCGCCCGGTTTGGCCGGGCGCAGATAATCCATCCGTAGGTCGATGGTGGGAAGCCCGATCCCAACCTGGGTGACCAAGGCGAAATCTGCCGCGATGTCAGCCAGGGTGGCCAGCAGCCCACCGTGGATGTAGGTACCGTCGGTGTTGCCGCAGAACTCGGGTCGGCCCGCCATACCGATGACCACCTGGCCGGGCTTGGCGTCCAGCAGTTCAAGGCCCAGCCACTTGTGGTAAGCCGGTCCGGTCAGCAGCGATTCGACCAGATCGCGGTTTACGTCGTCGTTACTCGTCACGTCGTCTCCGTTCCTATGTACGCTGCTGAGCCAGTTCGACCAGGCGGGCGCGGTCGGTCTTGCCGGTACCGCCGACGGGCAGCTCGTCGACGAACCACACCCGCCGCGGATGTGCGTGCGGCGCGCCCTCGGCCAGGGCGTACTCCTTCACTTGTTGCTCGGTCAGGCTGCCGTCGGCCTTCACGAACGCGACCGGGACCTGACCCTTTTGCGGATGCGCGACGGGGACGACGGCCACCTGTCGCACGCCCGGCATGGTCAACAGCAGTTTCTCCACCTCGATCGGATACACGTTCTCTCCGCCGACGTTCATCATGTCGTCGGCCCGGCCGAGCACCCGGTACCAGCCGTCAGCGTCGGCGATGGCGAGATCTCCGGTGCGCAACCAGCCATCCCGGCTGATTTTCGACGCGGTCACGGCCGGCAGGTTGTAGTAGCCGAGAGTGACGCCAGGGTTGCGGACCCACATCTCACCGACATGACCGACTGGCACCTCCGGCGCATCCGACACGCCCCGGTCCGGCATCTCCCCGACGTTGAGCAGATGGACCTCGCAGCCGGGCAGCGGCTTGCCCGCCTGGCCGTAGCGGGGCTCACCGGATCGTGGCGTCATCAGTACCTGCGGACCGCCCTCGGTCAGCCCGTACGCCTCGATGACGGGCACGCCGAGGCCGGTGGTGAATCGGCGGCCAAGCTCGTCGGACAGCGGCGCTGAGCCACAGATGACGAACCGAAGAGAGGACAGGTCGTGTTTCTCGTGCTCCCCGCTGTCCAGCAATAGCTCGTAGGTGGCTGGCACGCCGGTGGTGTAGGTGCAGGCATGACGCTCGACCTCGGCCGGTATGCTGGCTGGCTTCGGCGACTCCCCGATGACGATCGTGCCACCCACCAGCAGAAGTGGCTTGACGACGCAGATCATCGCGTTCTTGTGGTGAAGCGGCGCGGTAACGAGGCCGCGATCGTCATCGGCGAGTTCCCAGACGGCGGCGACGGTCGAGGCATTCCAGTACTGGCCGCCATGAGTGAGCAAGCAGCCTTTCGGCGCGCCGGTCGAACCGGACGTATAGGGCTGCAGGCAAACGTCACCGGGATCGACGGGCTGAGCATCGGCGCTCGTACCGGCGGGCGCTGGACCGCTGGGCGTCGTCCAGCCGGTGTCAGCGGCGGTCAGCGTCGGCGTGCCCGCGGGCTCGGCCAGTTCGGCGGCCCGGTCCGCCAGCTCCGGCTGCGTCACGAGTACGGCCGGAGCCGCATCGGCCAGCACGTGCCGCAGGGAAGCCAACCCGGCCCTCGTGTTGAGCGGCACCGCCACAGCGCCGATCCACATCACCGCGAGCAGGGCTTCGATGAACCGGTGATGGTTCGAGAAGAGAAGGGCCACCCTCTGCCCCCGCTCCACTCCACATCCGCGCAGCACGGACGCGGTGTACCGCACCGACTGGTCCAGTTCGGCATAACTGATGGCACGGCTGCCCTGACGGATGGCAATCCGGTCCGGGTGCTCGGTGGCCTTACGCAAAAGCCGAACCGCGAGATTGGTGGCCGCGAGATCAGCGACAGTGCGGGGCGCGCTCACGGTGTGATGACGACCTTGCCGAACACCAGCCGGTCTTCGATCAGCCGTTCGGCCTCGCGGATCTGATCGAGCGGGAGCACGCGGTCGATGACCGGCTCGAGCCGGCCGTCGTGCACCATCTCCAGCAGAGCCTCCAGGTCCTCGCGGCGCCAGCCGTTGCTGCCCCGGATGTCCAGTTCCCGCACCCAGACATACGGCTGATACTGGGTGACCTCGTAACCGCTGGTGGCGCCGCAAGTCACCACGCGTCCGCCCGGCTTGGTAGCCCGGATGGACTGCTGCCAGGTGGCCGCGCCGGTGTTGTCGACCATGACGTCCACCCCCTGCTTGCCGGTGGCCTTCCAGATCTGCCCGCCCCAATCGTCGGAGCTGGTGTCGACGAGGATATCGGCGCCCAGCTCGCCGAGTCTCTTCAGCTTGTCTTGTGAGCTGGCGCAGGCGATGACGGTCGCGCCCGCGGCCTTGGCGATCATGACGGCACCGGTGCCGAGGCCACCGGCCGCGCCGAGAATGGCCACGGTCTCCCCGGCCTTCAGGCCACCACGTGTGATCAGCTGACGGCGGGCGGTGCCGTAGGCGATCGGCAACGCTGCGGCCTGCTCGAAGCTGACCTCGTCGGGCAGGGGGATGCAGTTGGTGTCCGGGACGGAGGCGTACTCAGCCAAGCCACCCTGCATGTCCTCACCGAGCGCCTTACCGTCGATCAGGGGATCGATCAGCACGCGCTGGCCGGGTTCGAGGCCCCTCACCTCAGCGCCGGTCTCCGCCACATCTCCGGCTATATCGCCGCCGGAGATGTGGGGTAGCGGCAGATTCGCGCCGGCCACTCCCTTGCGGACGAAGACGTCGAGGTGGTTGAGCGAGCAAGCGCGCACCCGAACCAGGACGTCGCGTGGCCCAACAAGCGGGCGCGGATGGTTCTGGACAATGCGGCCCTCGGGACCACCGCGCTTGATGATGACGGCCGCGCGCATGTCCGGCCCGCTGGTGGGGTGGCTCTCCACTCTGACCTCCGGCTGGTGAGACGTCGTGATGTACCCAACTCTGGGTGCTCGCCTACTCTGTCCATCCCGCTCACCAAAAAGCAAGACAGCAAAAGTTTAAGCTTCGCATAAGCCAGCCTTATTGGGGGGTTGGATGCGGAGCAGCGATACCGTGGCCCCATGCGCGTTGAAGTCGACCACGTTGTATGGGCGAGCCCGGACCTGGGCGCGCTGGTGGAGCGAGTCGCGGAACTCACCGGGGTGACGCCGGTGTTCGGCGGACGGCACGAGGGCCGGGGCACGCAAAACTACCTGCTAGGACTAGGTGGCGAGCGCTACCTGGAGCTGCTCGGGCCAGACCCGTCACAGCCGGAACCAGATCTCCCCCGGCCGATGCGCGTCGACGAGCTGACCGGACCTGCCTTGGTGGGCCTGGGCGGTGCGGACGACCGCCATCCACGACGTGATCACCGCCGCCCGGAACCATGGCTACGACCCCGGTGCCGTGACGGAGATGTCCCGCCGCACCACTGACGACACGCTGCTGACGTGGCGTCTCACCCCGCCCGAGGGAGGGCTCGACGGCGTTGTGCCGTTCGTCATCGACTGGCTCCACAGCCCGCACCCGGCGACGCGCCTACCATCCGTCGAACTAGCTTCGCTGACCGTGCACCACCCCGAGCCAGCCCGGGTGAGTGCAGCGCTGACTGCCCTGGGTCTTCTGGATGAGTCAGTGGTCACCGTGGCGCCAGCCGC
>JAJYTA010000252.1 GCA_021793295.1 Actinomycetes bacterium | reverse complement strand
GCTCGATCCGAGCCCACGCAACGTCCGAGAGAACTTGAGTACGCGACACACCCCAAGTCTCAGACGACGATCACCCGAAAGTTACGAGACACGCCCTAGCCGAGCAGAGCGCTGCGTAGGGACATCAGGGCACTGACCGCCAATCCCACGAGGACGACGACGCGGAAGGTCGCAGGTGCGATCCGGTGGAACAGCCGATCCCCGGCCGCCCACCCGAGCGGGACACCGGTGCAACCGCCGACGGCGACGGCAGCGGCCAGCGAGCTGATGTGCCCCAGCACGGCGAAGCCGACGACTCCCAAAGCCGCCTGCACGCAGAAGACGGCCTGAAGCGTCGCGCGGAAACACCGCGGCGACATGCCGCTGCCGTGCAGGACCAGCACCAACGGAGGCCCGTTCATACTGGTCGACGTCAGCAGCGCACCGCTGGCGACCCCGGCGACCCGTTGGGTCGGCACCCCGGTAGGCAGCCGCACCTTGCACGCCAATGCTGCGACCAGCACCAATACGACGATCCCGATCAGGAGGGTCAGTGATCGCTCCGGCAACACGACGATGACGGCCAACCCCACCGGCATGCCGGCAATAGCGGTCAGCGACAGTCGCCGCGCCACCGCCGCCTCGGTGTGCGCACGTTCACGCCACCACGCCATGCCGGTGATGGCGGTCATGACCATCACCGTGCCGACGACAGCCGCTTCGGTCTCGACGGTGAAAGACAGCAGCGGAACCGCCGCCAGCGCCAGCCCGAAACCGCTCACCGCTTGGGCGGTCCCGGCGAGGACGAAGATCGCCGCAGAGATCGCCGCGGACGCGAACAGCGGCTCCATCAACCCACACCGGCCCGCCTGATCAGAGCCAGCGATCGGCGAACGAGAGCCACTGCATCCAGTCCCAGGGCATCATGTCGTGTCCCCCGCGGCGAACGTGGTGGGCCAGTGGCGCATCACTCCACCATCGCACGGTGTCCGGTTCCGGAAACTCCAGGTCCGCCGGCCCTGTGTGGGCGCCCCAGACAGCGGCGGCCGTCCGGAGCGCCGCGAACTCCCCCTGCGGGTCGGCGTTCGCGTCGTCACTGGCGCTGGCGACGTACACCGGGCGCGGCGCGATCGCGGCGATCAGTTGGTGTTGATCCACCGGAAGCGGCTGGCCGGCCAGCACCGTCTCGGTGAACCTCGGCGCGAACCAGTACGGCCGGATCCGGGCCAGCACCTCGGGCGTCTCGCCGACCGGCCGGGACAGGGCGGCGCCCATACATCCGGAGTTGTTGCTGATCGCGGCAGCGAAACGCGGATCCTGCGCCGCGGCCCACAGCGCCGCCTTGCCCAGGCGCGAGTGCCCGAGGACAGCCACTCGTCCGGCATCGACCGCAGGCGCCATCCCCGCTTCCAGGGCATCGAGAATCCGAGAGAGCAGCCACGACCAGATCGCGATGCCGCCCCAGGCACGAGGATCCCGCGTGTCCGCTGTGGTCGAGGAGAACAGCGGGTGGATCCCGTGCCGGAAGACGTCGACGCTGTCCGGGCCGCACTGCAGGTAGCACGAGGTGATGGCTGCGTACCCCCGGCTCGTCACCAGCTCCGCGGGCCACCGGTGGGCCTCGATGCCCCGGGGTACCGGCAGGGTCACCGGTTCCCGCAGGCCGGTGTAGTGGATGGCCCCGAGTCGTTCGGGGGGCTCGTGCTGGAGGTCGAGGACGTCGCCGTCGGCGGTACACGCGTGGTTGCCGCGGAAATTCAGCGCCAGGAAGGCGGGGACCGCTGTGGCCCCGCGGGGCAGATCGATCATCACCACACACCGATGCGTGCCGAGTTCGGTGCTGATGCTCAACACCCACTGCTGGCGGACCATCTGGGTGGCCGTCACATGCTCTGCGGCGAGTTCCCAGGCCAGCTCCCAGCCGTCCACGGGGGCGCAGCCATAGACGTCTTCGCGGAAATGCGCCAGCACGTCTTCGCGCGACGCAGCTGGGTTCGCTTCGGCCAGCGGGGTCGCCGGATCCATGTCAACCTCCTTGGGCTGAGACATCTTTGACCGGCTCTGTCGAGCAGGCTACATTAGATACATGCAACCGGTTGCAGATGATGCCGAGCCAGGGGGACGAATGAGCGAGTGGAGTCAGCGAGAGCTGTCCGGTGGCATGACGGTGGCAGCCACACCCGAACAGGCCGGGGCCGCGGCAGCCGACGTCGCCGCCGCAGTGATCGCGAAGGCCATCGCCGAGCGCGGCAGCGCCCGGGTCATCCTGGCGAGCGCACCTTCCCAAGAGGACATGCTGGCCGCGCTGGGCCGTGATCCCCGGATCGACTGGACCAAGGTCCGGTCGTTCCACATGGACGAATACCTCGGCCTCGCTCCCGACCACCCGCAAGCCTTCGGCCAATGGCTCGTGGACCGGCTGCCCGCCGACGCCCTGCCCGGCTTCGAGCGCATCGTCTCCACGAACGACCCACGCGCGGAAGCCGAGCGGTATGCGACGCTGCTCCAGCAAGCGCCGATCGACCTGACCTGCCTGGGTTTCGGCGTGAACGGGCACATCGCCTTCAACGAGCCCGACGACGCCAGGTTCGACGACGACGTGCTCGTCCGTCAGGTGGAACTCACGCCGACCTCCCGGGTGCAGCAGGTCGACGACGCACAGTTCCCCAGCCTCGACGACGTGCCGACTCATGCCCTCACGCTGACGGTTCCAGCCCTGGTCAGCTCCGCGGCGATGGTGGCCACCGTGCTGGGTGAACGCAAGGCGCCGGCGCTCGCCATGGCCCTGACCGATCCGGTGTCACCGCGGTGCCCCGCCACGATCTTGCGGACGCACCCGAACGCCTCGTTGCACGTGGACGTCGCAGCCGCTTCGATGCTGCCGGGGGCTGCCGCGCCGGAGCGGCCCTGATCATCGACCGAAGGGAATGCCGTGCCGAACACGGACGCCGTCGAGCTCCCTGGCCTGATCGATCTCCAGGTCAACGGGTACGCGGGGCTGGACGTCAACGCCGCTGACGTCGACGCCGACACCATCGCCGCGTTGACCCGTGCGCAATGGTCCCAGGGCGTCACGACGTTTCTCCCGACGGTGACCACCGCTTCCGAAGAGCAGATCATCCGCGCCCTCCAGGCGGTCGTCGCAGCTCGGCGGAGGGACCCGATGGTCGCGCACACGATCGCCGGCGTGCACGTCGAAGGGCCGGCGCTCAACGCCGACGACGGCCCGCGCGGCGCCCACGACGTCCGGTATGTGCGCGCTCCGGACCTCGCCGAGCTGGACCGCTGGCAGGAGGCCGGCGACGGCCTGGTGCGCATCGTCACCATCGCCCCGGAACGTGCCGGGGCGATGGAATTCATCAGCGGCGCGGCCGAGCGCGGCGTGCTCACCTCGATCGGCCACTGTGCGCCCACACCGGACCAGGTCCACGAGGCGGCTCGCACCGGGGCCACCTTGAGCACGCATCTGGGCAACGGCACCTACGGCGTCCTGCCACGGCATCCGAACCACATCTGGGCCCAGCTCGCCGACGACACGTTGACCGCGATGTTCATCGCCGACGGACACCACCTGCCGGCGGACACGCTGACCGCGATGATCCGGGCGAAATCTCCGGAGCGCAGTGTGCTCACGTCCGACTCGGCCGCGCTGGCCGGACAAGCACCGGGCGCGTACACCACCCCGGTCGGTGGACAGGTCACCGTCGGCGCGGATGGCCGCCTGACGCTCAGCGGTACCGAACTCCTCGCCGGCTCCGGGCGCTCACTGCTGGCCTGTCTCGACTGGGCCTGGGCGCACCTGCCGTTCGACTCCGACGTCACACTGGCGATGGCGACGACGAACCCAGCCCGCGTCCTCGGTCAGGAAGAGCGCGTGCACGACGGCGGCGACGTCGTCACCGTCGCTCGGGAGCACGGCACCAGCCGAGTGACGTCGACGCGAATCCGAGGCGACGTGGTCTACACCGGCGACGCGGCTTGACCCGGCACGGGTGGCGCGTCGGATGGCGTGTCGATCAGCGCGGCGCCACCGGTCGCCCGGTGCGTGCGGAGGTGTAGGCGGCTTCGATGAACGCCACGGCCGCACGCGCTTGTGCCGACGTCACCAGCGGCGCGGTGCCTTGCTGCACAGCGGTGACGAAGTCGGTCAACTGGCCCAATTGCTGATCGGCTGGTTCGAACGCCGGAAGCTCACGGCCGTCGCTCGCGACGAAGTGGGTGAACTTCTCCGCCAGCGTGACCGCCGTGCCACCGTCACCCATGATCGCCACCCGCAGCGGCAGGTCACCGAAGGCGGTGGTCGTGGCCAGGAACGTGAGCAGTGCACCGCTGCGAAGCCGGGCGGTGATGGTGATGGTGTCCTCGACCTCGATGCGTTCGTGCGCCAGCAGCCCGCTGTGGGCGTACACCTCCTCCACGTCGCCGAGCAGCCAGAGCGCCAGATCGACCAGGTGCACGCCTTGATTCATCAGCGCGCCGCCGCCGTCCAGGGCCCAGGTCCCGCGCCACGCGCCGGAGTCGTAGTACTCCTGGCTGCGCCAGAGGGCGATTTCGATGTTCGCCGCGGTGATCCGGCCCAGTGCGCCGGAGGCGATCGTGTGGTGCAGGAACTGGTTCTCCGGCGCGAATCTGCGCTGGCTGACCACACTGAGCACTTTGCCCGAGCGCTTCTCGGCGTCGATGATGCGATCGGCGGCGTCCACGGTCACCTCGAGCGGCTTCTCGAGCAAGACGTGCTTGCCCGCCTCCAGCGCCGCTACCGCAGCATCAGCATGCAGCCCGGACGGCACGGCCAGCACGACCGCGTCGACGTCGTCACGCCCGAGCAGTT
>JAJYTA010000251.1 GCA_021793295.1 Actinomycetes bacterium | reverse complement strand
CGGGTCGTGACGGTTGTCGTGTGGTGAGGTGCCGGTCCTGGCGGGTCGTGACGGTTGTCGTGTGGTGAGGTGCCGGTCCTGCCCGGTCGTGAAGATCGTCGTGCCAGGATGTGCGCGGTATGGCGGCATTCTCCACCACGACGATCGTCACGACCGCACGACGTCGAGCATCGTCATGACCAAGACCAGGCCACCTCACGGCTGCGTCAATGACCGCGAGGGCGCGCAACGCACGCGGAAGCCGTCCCCGGTGCTGACGTGGTGGCGCCATTGCGTCGGTCCGTCGCTGCCACACCGGCCGACGTAGGCGATGTCGCTTCGGCCGTCGGCGTTGGCGTCGTGGACGCGCAGGCCGAAGTGCGAGGTGAGGTCACCGGCGAAGTAGGTGTCGCCACCCCAGTCGTGTGCTTCGAACTCGTGGCCGTCGGACAGGTGGACCCGGAAGCACGATGTGGCTTTCGACCCGCACACCCCCAGGTACGCGACGTCGTCGCGCCCGTCTGCGTCGTAGTCGCCGACCAAGAGCTCGTGCATGACCACGTCGTCGGACCAGCGCGCGTCGTCGCCGGCGTCGTGGGGGACGAACGACTCGCCGGTGCTGGTGTGTACGCGCCAGCATGCTCGCCGGTCTCCGCAGTAGCCGCGTGAGACGAGGTCGTCGAGACCGTCGCCGTCGAAGTCGCCGACGGCGAAGCCGAACGTCGTCGTCTCGTGGCTGGCGTAGACGCCGTGACCCCAGTCGGTCGCGTCGGCGAACGACGAACCGGTGCTGCGATGCATGCGCCAGCAGGCCCGGCCGTCCCCGCACTGGCCGGAGTAGGTGAGGTCGTCCAAGCCGTCGCCGTCGAAGTCGCCGACGAGCACGCCGTACTCCTCGGTCCGGGTGGAGGTGTAGACGCCGGACCCCCAATCCTCGGTCACGAAGCCGTCGCCGTCGCTCAGGTGCGCGCGCCAGTAGCCGGGTTCACCGTCGGGCTCGACGTAGTGGACGAAGTCCTCGGCGCCGTCGCCGTTGAAGTCGCCGCGATGGACGCCGGCCAGCGGTCGTGCCCACTCGCGCGGCACGGTGCACCCGAGTCGGCGGATACCCTTGCCTGCCCCTCCGGACAAGTCGTTCACCTCGGCGTTCGGGTTGTCCTCCACGCAGAACTCCGGGCCGTGGGCCTGCGAGATCCGGATCGTTCCACCGGCGGTGAAGGTGTTCTCGGCGATGTATACGCCACGTTCGTACAGGCCGTCGCCGGTGAAATTCCGCCAGAAACTGATCCCGCAGTACGCTCCGCGGCATTGCGCGTCGTCGAGCAGGTTGATCGTGTTCCCTCGGATCACCAGGCGTTTGAGGTGGTTCGGCATCCCCTGGCTGTCGTAGACGTAGGTGAGGATGCCCGAGGTCGACAGCGTGTTGTCCAGGACGAACGTGTTCTGCTGGTTGCGCAGTTTGATCGAGCCGCCGGCGGCGCTGGTGTCCCAGCCGTCGGCGCGATTGCCGACGACGAACATACGGTCGGTGCCCCAGGAGTACAGGCCGTGATCTTGGCAACCGTCGCATTCGCCGGACAACTCCGCCGACGGTGTGCGCCGCCACACGTTGCCGTCGACGACGGTCTCCCGGCTGCCCTCGGACCGCTGTTCGTCGTAGCCGGAGATGTTGATGGCGGTGCGGAAGTGCCCGTACGGCACCCCGGGCTCCAGATCGGCCGTGGTGCCGAAGTACGAGTCCTTGATGACGGTGAGGTCGGTCAGGCGCGCGATGATTCCCCGGCCGCCGTGCCCCGCGCCGCGGAGGAACTCGCACGAGTCGACGGTGACGCCGGTGGTGTAGGTCAGGCGCAGATACGGCTCGGACCACTCGTCACTCTCGATGCCGCCGCGAAAGCGGCAGTCCACGAACGTGATGTCGGCGTGGCGTTGCTGCCGGGTGCCGTTGAGCTCGACGCTGACGTTGTCGAAAGTGAGGCCCCTGATGGTCACGTCGTGCACGTCCGCCTTCGGCGGATGAGAGAGGACGAGGCCGCCGCTGTCGCGGGCACGCAGGGTGGCCTCGGTGCCCTCGTAGTTCACGCCGGCGCGGAACTGGAAGGGCCGGTCGAGTTCGTACACGCCGGGCGGAAAGACCACCGTGTCGCCAGGGTCGGCGGCGGCGATGGCCGCCTTGATGGCCGGGGTGTCGGATTCGTGCCCGGGCCGGCGGTAGTCCGTCACGTCGACCACGGAGCGTTCGGTCAGCCGGGCGTGACCGGCCGGAGCGGAGGTGTACTCGGTGACCAGCGCGATGCCGGCGACCACGAGAAGCCCGGTCAGCACGAACAGTGACACTGCCGCCGTCCTCGGCCGCAACCGGCACCTCCTCGCACCCGGTGGACGCCCGGCGCCCACCGGTCGGTCAGGGTACCAATCCGGCGAAGGCGCCGATCGCGGCGACGAAGCGAACCCCCGTCCTGTGCCGTCTCGCCGTCGGTGCCGGCACACCGGTAAAGTCTCCGCAGTCCTCGTCCAAGGGGAAGCCGATGATGGGAGGCTCACGGGTGGGCACGATGCGCCGGACGCTGGAGCGGGTCGCCGCGGTCATGGGGGAGACGCGACGGCAGTATGTCCTCGCCTCCGCAAGCGTCATCGCCGGGGCCGGGGTGGTGGTCGTGGCGCTGGTCGCTGATGGGCGACTGGCCCGTGCCGGGCTGGCGTTGCTGTTGCTGGCGATCCTGGTGACCCTGCTCGACCTGCGGCGCCGGATCGGCAACATCGGACGCTGGGTCAAGCGCGGCACGCCGGAGCGCTCGCGCGCAGACGGCCGCATCGGCTCGGGCGGCCCGGACTCCGGTCGCCGGGTCGACGCGATGACGCGGCGGGTGATGGCCGCCATCGAGTCCGGCCGGCTCGAAGCAATCGAACGCCACGACGAGACTCTGCTCGCGCTACGCGCGGTGAGCCGGGCGACGCCGTCGGCCGCGGAGCTCGTCGCGCCCGACCGGCCCGGCCGGCTGGCCGGTCAGCCCGGTGGCCTGCTCGACTTGACCGACCTGGTCCAGCGGGCGAGGCCTGACGTCGTCGTCAGCGTCGGCAGTGGGCCGGCCAGCGTGTGGATCGGTTACGCGCTGCGACGCTCTGGCGGCGGGCGGCTGATCGCGCTCGAGCACGACGAGGCCGTCGCCGCGCAGACCACCGCTGCCGTCGGTGCCCACGAGCTGGACCGGTACGTCGACGTGCGCGCTGCGGTGTGGACCGACGTCGATGCCGGGGACCAGCAGGTGGCGTGGTACGACCCCAGCGTGCTCGACGATCTGGCGCGCATCGACGTGCTCATCGTCGACGCGCGGCGCGGCCCGGACGGCAGCGACGTGCGTGAATCGGCGTTTCCCGTCCTCGCCGAGCGGTTGGCCGAGGGCGCGTTGATCGTGGTCGACCCGGGGGAGTCCGAGCAGCCCTCAGACCGGATCGTCGACGGCTGGCGGGCCCGCGTCGACGGCCTCGAGACTGCCGGGGCGACGGTCAGCGCGGCGTCGGTACTGCGGTGGCGGCCCGCGGCGGACGCGCCGGCACTGGGGAGCCGATGATCCGGCGCACCAGGGCGGCATAGGCCGCGTGGCTGAAGTTGCGGCGAACGAAGTCGTAGCCGCGCTTGACCTGCTCGCGGTACAGGTCGGGGTCCTTGTAATACCGCCGGATCGTGTCCTGCACCTGCGCGCTGTCGCAGTAGACCGCGGCCTCGCCGAACAGTTCCTCGAAATGCGGCGGCAGGATGGCGACACAGCCGGTGGCGATCGCCTCGAGGATGGTCCGCCCGAAGGCTTCTTGCCACTGCGGATGGTGGAAGTAGACGAAGAAGTCGAGCTGGAACAGGAACAGCCGGGCGGGGATCTCGCCGTAGTCGTAGGACAACCACTGCGCCGGTAGGGAGGGACTCCCGGTGACGCGGCGCACCGTGTGCTTGCCGCCCATGATCCGCACGTCGAACTCGTCGTGCACCGGGTAGACGTCGAAGAGCACGTCGGGGTCGGCCGGCCACTTCATCGCCGTGTCGCGGCTGAGCCGGCCGATCACCGGCCGGTCGCTGCGGAACCGCGTGCGCGGCGTGGCCCACTCGTCGAGCTCGAGAATGCCGGGCATGTCGTAGTCGGCGAGTCGCTCGGGCGCCACCAGGTCCACCAGGGCCCGGCGCACGATCGGGCCCTGCGGCACCCAGGTGGGATCGACACCGAACAGCTCGCGCATGTTCTGCTCGCACACTGGCACGATGTAGCGCACGTCGGTGCCGTCGAGCTCCGAGGGCGCCTGGTTGGCCAGGATGATCGCTTGAGTGACGTCGATGCGCGTCGGCGTGGACGGGACGAACTGCAGAATCGGTGGGTAGCGCACCACCAGCAGGGACACGCTCGCCCCTTGGTCGAGCTGGACGAGGTCGACGACGCCTTCGGCGACCAGGTCGAGCAGTGGCTCGCACAGGGGATCCGAGCGCGTCGTCATGAAGCGGAACGCCTCCATGTGCGCGACTCCGACCCGCATCCCGCGTGCGCTCAGCGCGCGGATCTCCTCGATCATCGACCGTTGCGGCCCGCCGTACCGGCGCCACTCGCTGAGGAAGACGACGTCGTAGTGCTGGGAACGCTCGGCCCGCCCGGGAATGGCGTGGTCGAACCGGGCCGGAGCCTGAATCGGCCGGTGCCGGACGTCGGCCGGCACGTAGGCCTGGGCTTCGCCGCGCGAGATCTTCTCGTGCCAGTGGCTGTAGGCGTTCTGGTAGGCCGCCCGGGCCGGATGATGCCAGCCGAAGCTGAAGTCCGCCCGCGACAACGACGCCTCGCCCATCCGGACCAGCGCGAGCGG
>JAJYTA010000051.1 GCA_021793295.1 Actinomycetes bacterium | reverse complement strand
CTCGGCATCGAACCCCAGCACGGTCGCGGTGCCGGTGGTGACTGGTTGCGCTCAGAGGTCGTGGCGCGTGTGGACGCGATCGAGCTGGACGCGCCGGGCGAGCTGGCCGTCGGGGCCACAGGCGCGGTGTCGGCCACCGTGATGCAAGACGACACCCGCGAGGTGCCCGTCGGGTGGCCGATGTCGGCGCAGTGGGGCGGGCCGGGCGTGTTCGTCGGGTCGCCCGAGGCGGCCCCGGCCGACGCGGTGGTCGCCGTCGACCCGCGCGCAGACCAGATCGTCGGACTCCGCGCGGGTGAAGCGTCGGTGCGCGTGACCGTCAACGGCGAGACGGCGGCGCGCGACGTCACCGTCGGCTGACCGGCGCACGGTGGCCCCGTTCGCACGGGTCAGAACGGGCGCGGATAAGCTGCCGAGCGGCTTCGGTGTCCGACGCCGGAGCCGTCGGCAGCTGGAGTGGGTAGCCCATCGGCACCTCGTGATCGGGGGGTGCGCCGTGCCAATGCCGTCGAACGCGACCGAATGACAAGGGATGGATTCGCGTGGACCTGATGGAGTACCAGGCGAAGGAGCTCTTCGCCAAGCACGATGTCCCGGTCCTGCCGGGACAGGTGGCCGAGACCCCGGACGAGGCGCGCCGAGCGGCCGAAGCCATCGGCGGGCAGGTCGTCGTCAAGGCACAGGTGAAGATCGGTGGCCGCGGCAAGGCCGGTGGCGTCAAGTTGGCCGACGACCCGGATGACGCCGTGGCCAAGTCCGAGGCGATCCTGGGTATGGACATCAAGGGGCACACCGTCCACCGCGTCCTCGTCACCGAGGCCAGCGACATCGCCGAGGAATACTACGTCTCGTTCCTGCTCGACCGCGCCAACCGCACCTTCCTGGCCATGGCCAGTGTCGAAGGCGGGGTCGAGATCGAGCAGCTGGCCGCCGAACGACCCGAGGCGCTGGCCATGATCCCCGTCGACCCGCTCGCCGGGGTCGACGCCGCGAAGGCCGCCGAGATCGCCGACGCCGCCGGCTTCAGCGCCGACGTGCGCGACCAGGTGGTCACGATCCTGCAGCAGCTGTGGACGGTGTTCACGACCGAAGACGCCACGCTGGTCGAGGTGAACCCGCTGGTCAAGACGCCGGATGGGAAGATCGTCGCGCTCGACGGCAAGGTGAGCCTGGACGACAACGCGGCATTCCGCCACGACGACCACGCCCGCTTCGAGGACTCCGCGGCCGCCGACCCGCTCGAGGCGCGGGCGAAGGAGAAGGACCTCAATTACGTCAAGCTCTCCGGCGAGGTCGGCATCATCGGCAACGGTGCGGGCCTGGTCATGTCCACGCTGGACGTCGTCGCCTACGCGGGCGAGGAGTTCAACGGCGTCAAGCCGGCGAACTTCCTCGACATCGGCGGCGGTGCGTCGGCCGAGGTGATGGCCAACGGGTTGGAGATCATTCTGTCCGACCCCGAGGTCGTCAGCGTGTTCGTCAACGTCTTCGGCGGCATCACCGCCTGCGACGCGGTGGCCAACGGCATCGTCCACGCCTTCGAGTTGCTCGAGTCTCGCGGTGACTCGGTCACCAAGCCGCTGGTCGTCCGGTTGGACGGCAACAACGCCGAGGAGGGCCGGCGGATCCTCGCTGATTTCGTCGCCAGCGCAGCTGCCGTCAACCTCGAGCAGGTCGACACCATGGACGGCGCGGCCCGTCGCGCCGCCGAGCTCGCCGCGGCCGGGAAGTGAGGACAACAGATCATGGCAATCTTCCTCGACAAGAACAGCAAGGTCATCGTCCAGGGCATCACCGGCGCTGAGGGCACCCGGCACACCCAGCGGATGCTGCGGTCGGGCACGCGCGTGGTCGGCGGGGTGAACGCCCGCAAGGCCGGCCAGGAGCTCGACTTCACCGACTTCGCCTCCGACGCGGTCCTGACCGTGCACGGCAGCGTCGCCGAGGCGATGGACAAGACCGGCGCCAACGTGTCGGTGGCCTTCGTGCCGCCGAAGTTCACCAAGGACGCGGTGATCGAAGCCGTCGACGCCGGCATCGAGCTGCTGGTGGTCATCACCGAGGGCATCCCGGTGCACGACACCGCCGAGTTCTGGGCCTATGCGCAGTCGAAGGGGTCGAAGACGCGGATCATCGGCCCGAACTGCCCCGGTGTCATCAGCCCCGGACAGTCCAACGCGGGCATCATCCCCGCTGACATCACCGGCCCCGGCCCCATCGGGCTGGTCAGCAAGTCCGGCACGCTGACGTACCAGATGATGTACGAGCTGCGCGACATCGGCTTCTCCACCGCCGTCGGCATCGGCGGCGACCCGGTCATCGGCACCACGCACATCGACGCGCTCGAGGCGTTCGAGGCCGACCCCGAGACACGCGGCATCGTCATGATCGGTGAGATCGGCGGCGACGCCGAGGAGCGCGCGGCGGCCTACATCAAGGAGCACGTGACCAAGCCGGTCGTGGGCTACGTCGCCGGGTTCACCGCGCCGGAGGGCAAGACGATGGGCCACGCCGGTGCCATCGTGTCCGGCTCGTCGGGCACCGCACAGGCGAAGAAGGAAGCACTCGAGGCGGCCGGCGTCCGCGTCGGCAAGACGCCGACCGAGACCGCGGGCCTGATGCGCGAGATCTTCCAGAACATGTGATCCTGGCCGATCACCGTTGGTGCGCCCCGGCAGCAGCCGGCGCGGACGTCGAAGCAGTGGAGGAACAGCCGTGCCCACCTGGGCTTACATCTACGAGCACCCAGGCGCTGATCCGGTAGCCGACCGGTTCGTGCTCGACCGTGACGGTCAAGTGACCATGCTCGTTCCGGTTCCGTCGGCCGCGGCGGCGCCGGACGCGGCGAAGTCGCTGGTCGACGACGGCGTCGGGCTGATCGAGCTGTGCGGCGGCTTCGCGCTCGCCGATGCCGCACGGGTCGCCGAGGCGGTCGGTGACCGCGTTCCGGTCGGCCACGTGACCTTCGCCGTGGACGCCGTGCCGGGCGCCGCCGCCTACAGTGCGGCGTTCGAAGCCGAAATGGCCGGGGAACCGGGCGAGGGCTGAGGGTCCGGAACCGCCCGGGTCAGGTGACCACGGCCCGTGCGGTGTTCTCCGGCCGGACGTGCTCGCCTTCGTCCAGCACGGCGACCATGTGCTCCACCGCGTCGAACACGTCGACGTAGCGGGTGTACAGCGGGACGAAGCCGAACCGGGCGCGGTCGGGCTCGCGGAAGTCGCCGACCACACCGCGCCGGATCAGCGCCTGCACGAAGCCGTACGCGTCGGGCAGGCGCAGGCATCCCTGCGAGCCGCGGTGCCGATGCTCGCGTGGCACCTCGATGCTGACGCCGCGCGGTTCCAGCCGTGCCGAGGCGCGGTCGATGAACAGGTCGGTCAGGGCCAGCGACTTCGCTCGCACGTCGGCCATGGCCACGCCGTCGAACGCGTCCACGGCTGCCTCGACCGCCGCGACCGCGAGCAACGGCACGGCTCCGGCCTCCACCCGGCGGACCCCGGGCGCCGGGCGGTAGTCACGCTCCAGCGCGAACGGGTCGGCGTGCCCGTGCCATCCGGTGATCGGCTGGTCGAGAACGTCGTGCCAGCGCGGATGGACATAGGCGAACGCCGGCGACCCGGGGCCGGCGTTCAGGTACTTGTACGTGCACCCGACGGCCAGGTCGGTGTCCCAGCCGCTGAGGTCGATGTCGACCGCGCCGGCGGAGTGGCACACGTCCCACAACGTGATGGCGCCGGCGTCGTGGATGGCCGCGGTGACTTGCGCGGCGTCGTGCATCCAGCCGGTGCGGTAATCGACGTGGCACAACGCCACCACCGCGACGTCGTCGTCGAGCACCGTCCGTATGTCCGGCGAATGCTCGGCGTCCCACCAGCGCACCGTCAGCCCGAGGAGCTGCGCGACGCTCGAGGCGATGTAGGAGTTGGTCGGGAAGCTGCCCGGCTCGGTGACGATGACGCTGCGCTCCGGGCGCAGCCGCGCGGCGGCGACCAGCAGCTTGAACAGCTGCACGCTGGTGGAATCACCCATCGAGACCGTGTCCGGCCCGGCGCCGACGAGCCCGGCCAGCTTCGCCGACGTCGTCGCGGGCAGGTCCCACCAGCCGTGGGTGTTCCAGGACGCGATCAGGTCGTGTCCCCACTCGACGTCGACCATGCTCTCGAGGCGTTCGCGGACGCCGTGGGGCAGCGAGCCGAGCGAGTTCCCGTCCAGATAGATCATTCCGTCGGGCAGGACGAAGCGCTGGCGCACGTGGCGCAGCGGGTCACGGTCGTCGAGCTGCACAGCATCCGCACGATCCATGCCCGCAGCGTACGTGGTCGTCAGCGCGCTGCGACAGGCGACGTCGGCTACCCGCCCAGGCGTTGCGCGGCCCGGTCGAGCAGGTCGTTCAGCTGCTCACCGGTGATCTCGGCGACCCCGGAGGAGACGGCGGCGACGTTCGACCCCCGGACGACGACGCCGTACACGAAGACCGTGCCGAACTCCGAGCTCTCCGAGCGCCAGCTCGCCCCGGCGTAGCCGTCGCCGTCGATCGTGCCGGTCGGGGTGATGACGTCGCCTTCCTGCTGGAAGTCGTTCGCGGCGGCGACCAGCTGGTCGTAATGCTCGCGCGCCGACGCCTCGTCACCGAAGCGCGCGATCGTCTCGTCCACCGTGGCGCCCCCGGGCTCGAGCGGGTCGTCGTACGCCCGGTGCTCCATCGACTCCGCGCCGTCGGCCATCGGGTCTCGTGGCAGGCCGATGTACGGCCAGCCGCCGGGGCCGCCCTCGGTGGGGTCGGTGACGTCGCTGCCCTGCGTGATCTGCGTCAAGCCGGTGGCTTCGGCTACATCGGTCGCAGTCAGCCAGCCCTCGACGTCGCCGGCCGGCTCCGGGTGCAGCTGCTCGCGCTCGAGCTCGCCGGGGCACTCGACACCGAGCGGCTCGCACATCCGCTGCGCGGCCGCGACGGTGTTCGTCTCGGGGGCCGGCCCGATGTAGTCCATCGAGGCGCCGCCGTCGAACACCGACATGACGTAGTCGCCGGAGCGCACGAGGCCGATCGTGACGTAGGTGTCGGTCTCTGCGGTGCTGGGCGGTCCGGCCAGGGCGATGAGGTAGGCCTCGTCGCCCACGCCGGCCACGGACCACACTTCGATCAGCGAGGTGTCCGTGCCGCCGTCAGCGCAATCGGTGACGGCACGGCGCACGTCGTCGAGGCGGCTTTCGGCCTGGCCGGCGGCCGTACGCTCGATGAACTGGTCCAGCCGCACGGCCGTCCCCGACGACTCCGCCGGCGACTCGAAACTTCGGGCCTCGGCGTTCTCGGGCATGTGCGGCACACACGGCAGCCAGCTGTCCTGAGCCGGCACCTCCGCCCAGTCCGTTCCTTCGATCTGGATGTCCTCGACGGTGAGGAAAGCCTCGGGCGGGATGGCGACGGTGTCGGCGGAGTCGTCGTCGGCGTCGTCGGTCGGGTCGGACTCCGACGGACTCGGGCTCGCATCGGACTCGGTGGGAGCGACCGTCGGGGTGGGGCCGTCGCTCGGCGTGTCGGCCGGAGCCGGAGCCGTGGTGAACGTCGGCTGAGTGATGCCGATGACCCCCATCGCGATGATGGCGACCCCGCCCAGCACACCGCCGGTGACCTGGTGGCGGGTCCGTCGGGCGGCACGCTGCCGCGCCGCGGCGGCGCCGGGCAGCCGCGCGGACCCGAGTTGGGACTCGAGGGAGGCCAACTGTCGGTTCAGCTCGTCGTCGAAGCCGTCAGTCATGGCTTTCACCTCCCTGGGTGTGGCTCGTGACTTCGATGCCGGTGTCGGTGAGGAGCTCGGCCAGCGCGCTTCGCCCGCGGGACAGGCGGGCCTTGACGGTGCCCGTCGGGGCGCCGGTCTCGTTGGCGATGTCGTCCACGCTCAGCCCCACGAGGTGATGGAGCACGATCGCCTGGCGCTGGTTCTCCGGGATCTGTTTGAGCGCCGTGACGAGAGCGACATGGTCCGGATTGGGGGGCGGGCTGTGATCCGGCGTGCCGTGCCGGGCCAAGGCCGCGATGCCGTTCTTGGCCTTGCGCCAGCGACTGGCCGCGATCCGCCAGGCCACGGTCCGGATCCATGCTTCCGGGTTGGTGGCCTGACTGACGGTCTTCCAGCGTTGCCATGCACGCGCGTAAGCCTCCTGAGTGACGTCTTGAGCGTCGGCGAGGTTTCCCGTCATCGCGTACATCTGGTGCAGCACGCGGCGGTTCGTCGCGTCGTAGAACGCGTCGAAATCCGCTTCCCCTGCCATATCGTCTCCGCTGTCCGTTGCTCCGGCTACACCCTGGATGACCCCCGAGTCCGCCATACGGTTGCATGAGTTGCGCCGCGGCGTCCGGGGTTTGCGACATCATCTGCGCGCTCGTCGGCGTGGTGTCAGCGGTGTTCACGGTGTTTGCGGTGACCATGGTGTCGTGGCCGACCTGCTGACCCGACCGCTGCTGCGCCGCGACGAGCCCGCGTGGGGCTCGCGAGTGCCGTGGCTGGCCGCCATCGTCGCGGCCGGCTGGGCACTGATCGCCGGGTTCGCGATGAGCGTGCTGCCCGGGGTCGCGGTGTGGATCAGCGAGGGCGCGAGCCAACCGTTGAGCGATCCGCTGCGATTCGGCGCACGCGTGTGGCTGGCGGCGCATCGGATCGGCCTCGACGTCGACGGCGCCGGGTTCACCATCGCCCCGCTGGGCCTCACCATCGCCTTCGTCTTGTTGTTGCACCGCTCGGCCCGGTGGGCCGCCCACAGCGCCGGCGTCGCCACGACCCGGGGACTGCTCGCGGTCACCGTGCCGGCCGTGCTGACCTATGCACTCGGCGCCGGCATCGTCGCCGGCATGTCCGCCACCAGCGACGTCGCGGCGTTGCCGCTGGAAGCGGTGGCCTGGGCGGCCGGGTGGTCGGCTGCGGCGGTGGTCGTGGGCGCCGGGCACGAGGCGGGGCTGCTGACGCCGTGGTTCGACCGGCTGCCGTCCTATGTGCAGGTGGCCTGCGTCGCCGCCGCGGCCGCCCTGGCCGGGCTGCTGGCCACCGGCGCGGTTCTGTCGACGCTCAGCGTCATCGTGCATGCCGATCAGGTGGGCGCGCTGGCCGAGGCGCTCGATGCCGGTGCGCTGGGTGCGTCGGTGCTGATCGTGGGCAGCATGGTGATCATGCCCAACGCCGTGATCTGGGCGGTGTCGTTCGCGCTGGGGCCGGGTTTCGCGGTGGGCACCGGGACGTCGGTGGCGCCCGGTGGTGTCGAGCTGGCAGCGGTACCCGCGGTGCCGGCCTTGGGTGCGCTGCCGTCGGACGTCCCGGGTGCCGCGACCTGGCTCGTGGTGATCGGTCCCTTGGCGGCCGGCGCGCTGGCCGGGCTCATCGTGTGCCGCCGGTTGGAGCCGCACGAGTCCGGCCGCGTGGCTTGGGCGACGGCCGCCGGTGTCGTGGGCGGCGCCGCGGTGCTCGCCGGTGCCGGCATGGCCGGGCTCGCGCTGCTGTCCGGCGGATCGGCCGGAGCCGTCCGGTTGACCGAGATCGGCCCGGTGTTCTGGCAGGTGGGGGTCATGACCGTGGCGTTCGTCGCGGTGGCTGGGAACGTGGTGGTGGCCATGCAGCAGATCCGCACCGGGGAGCGGATCTCCATGGAGATCATGAGCCGTCTGCGGCGCTCCAAGGCCGCAGACGGCTCATGATCAAATCACCTCGGGTATTCTCGCCACGCGGCGGCGCACACCCCCGTCGAAGCGGCCGCGATCACGAGGAGATCAGCGTTGGGCCAGGACCGCGAAGCCGGGCGAGGCTGCCGGGTCGTCGTACTGGCATCCGGCGGCGGCAGCAACCTCGCCGCATTGCTCGGCGCGTGTGCTGATGACAACTACGGCGCGAAGATCGTGGCCGTCGGTTCCGATCGTGACGGCATCGGTGCCCTCGACATCGCTCGGGCTGCAGGCGTGCCGACCTTCGTCGAACGGGTCGGCGATCACGCCACCCGAGAGGACTGGGACGCCGCCCTGACCGAGCAGACCGCGCAGTACCACCCTGACCTCGTCGTCTCGGCCGGTTTCCTCAAACTCGTCGGTCCGGTCTTCTTGAAACACTTCGGGGACCGCTACATCAACACGCACAATGCTCTGCTGCCGGCGTTCCCCGGCATCCACGGTCCGCGCGACGCGCTGAACTACGGCGTGCGGATCGCCGGTGCCACGCTGTTCTTCGTCGACGAAGGTGTCGACACCGGGCCGATCATCGCCCAGGTCGCCGTGCCGGTCCTGGACGACGACACCGAAGACACCCTCACCGAACGCATCAAGGTCGCCGAACGCGCCCAGCTCGTCACCTACGTCGGCCGACTGGCCCGGGGCGGCTGGACGATCACCGAGAGAAAGGTCACGATCTTCAGTGACTGAGCCACGCACCCCCATCCGCCGGGCGCTGATCAGCGTTTACGACAAGACGGGGCTGGAAGAGCTGGCCCGGGGGCTTGCCGAGGCGGGCGTCGACATCGTGTCGACCGGCTCTACGGCCGCGCGCATCGCCGACGCCGGCGTGCCGGTGTCCAAGGTCGAGGACCTGACCGGATTCCCGGAGTGTCTCGACGGGAGGGTGAAGACATTGCATCCGGCCGTGCACGCCGGGCTGCTCGCCGACGTCCGCCTCGCCGCGCACCGTGACCAGCTCGCCGAGCTCGGCATCGAGGCGTTCACGTTGCTGGTGAGCAATCTCTACCCGTTCGCGCAGACGGTCGCCTCCGGCGCCGCGCCCGACGAGGTCATCGAGCAGATCGACATCGGCGGGCCGTCGATGGTGCGCGGGGCGGCGAAGAATCACGCCAACGTCGCGGTGGTCGTCGACCCGGCGCGGTACGGCGACGTTTTGGAGGCGGTCCGCGCCGGCGGGTTCACCCTGTCCGAACGGCAGCGGCTGGCAGCCGAAGCGTTCGCGCACACCGCCACGTACGACGTCCACGTGGCATCGTGGCTGGGCAGCGCGGTCGCCCCACCAGCGGACGATGCCGGGTCGGTGTTTCCCGCCTGGATCGGCGGGACGTGGGAGCGCGCGGCGGTGCTGCGCTACGGCGAGAACCCGCACCAGGGTGCGGCGCTGTACCGGTCCGAGCACGGCGCCGGTGGCCTGGCCAGTGCCGAGCAGCTGCACGGCAAGGACATGTCGTACAACAACTACGTCGACGCCGACGCCGCCTGGCGCTGCGCGCACGACTTCACCCAGCCCGCTGTCGCGGTGATCAAGCACGCCAACCCGTGCGGTATCGCGGTCGGCGCCGACATCGCCACGGCCCACCGCAAGGCGAACGCCACCGACCCGGTGTCTGCCTACGGCGGGGTCATCGCCGCCAACGCGCCCATCACCGAGGAAGCGGCCCACCAGATCGCCAAGGTCTTCACCGAGGTCATCGTGGCGCCGGACTTCGAGCCGGCGGCGCTGGAGGTGCTCACCCAGAAGAAGAACATCCGGCTGCTGCGGGTGACCGACGGCGAGGACGGCGCGGCCGAGGCACGCCGGATCTCCGGCGGCCTGCTCGTCCAGCAGGTCGACAAGGTCGACGCGCCGGGCGACGACCCGTCGAACTGGACCCTGGCCGTGGGCGAGCCGGCCGATGCCGCCACGCTGGCCGACCTGGAGTTCGCCTGGCGTGCGGTGCGCTCGGTCAAGAGCAACGCGATCCTGCTGGCTGCCGACGGTGCTGCCGTGGGCGTGGGTATGGGCCAGGTCAACCGAGTGGACGCCGCACGGCTCGCGGTGGCCCGCGCGGCGGAGCGGGCGGCCGGCTCGGTGGCGGCCTCGGATGCCTACTTCCCGTTCGACGACGGCGCGCGGGTGCTGCTGGAGGCTGGCGTGCGCGCGCTGGTGCAGCCCGGCGGGTCGGTTCGCGACGACGACGTCATCGCCGCCGCTCGCGAGTTCGGCGCCACGATGTACTTCACCGGCTCCCGGCACTTCTTCCACTAGGGTGGGACCTACCTAGACCGCAGGAGGTCATGCCATGGCCGCGGCCAAGAAATCCGGCGACGCCGACGACGTCAAGCGCAAGTTCCGCGAGGCGCTCGAACGTAAGAAAGCCGCTGGCCACACGCATCCGCACGACGATGCCGCGGCCAGCGGACCAGCCCACGAAGAGTCGGCCAAGACCCAGCGGTTGTTCCGCCGCAAGAGCGGCTGACTCCGCCGCCGGCACGCGTGCAAGAATCGGCGTCGTGACGGCGACGATTCTCGACGGCAAGGCGACGGCGGCGGCGATCCGGGCCGACCTGACCAAGCGGGTGGCCCGGCTGAGAGAGGCCGGTGTGACCCCCGGCTTGGGCACCGTACTCGTGGGCGACGACCCGGGCAGTCATGCCTACGTCGCAGGTAAGCATCGCGATTGTGCCGAGGTGGGCATCGAGTCGATCCAGGTCGAACTGCCCGCCACGGCAAGCCAGGAAGACATCGAAGCCGAGGTCACCAAGCTCAACGAGAACCCCGGCTGTCATGGCTTCATCGTGCAGTTGCCGCTGCCCTACGGCATCAACGACCAACGGGTGCTCGCGCTCATCGATCCGGCCAAGGACGCCGACGGGCTGCATCCGATCAACCTGGGCTGGCTGGTGCTCATGCGCCCGGCGCCGCTGCCGTGCACGCCTCGCGGCTGCTTGGAGTTGCTGCGCCGCTACGACATCCCCTTGGACGGCGCCGACGTCGTCGTCATCGGTCGCGGGATCACCGCCGGCCGGCCCATGAGCCTGTTGCTGTCGCGGCGCAGCGAGAACGCGACGGTCACGATCTGCCACACCGGAACCAGCAACCTGGCCGAGCGGACCCGGCAGGCCGACGTCGTGATCTCGGCTGCCGGTGTCGCTGGGCTCGTCACCGCGGACATGATCAAGCCCGGCGCCGCGGTGCTCGACGTCGGCATCACCAGGGTCGTCGACGAGACCGGCAAAGGGCACTACACCGGCGACGTCGCGCCGGAGGTCCGCGAGGTGGCCGGGCATCTCGCGCCGGTGCCAGGCGGCGTCGGACCGATGACCAGGGCGATGTTGCTGACCAATGTCGTCGAGGCCGCGGAGCGGCGGTGACCACCGCGGTTTCGGTCCGGTTTGGGCCGATCAGCCGATCATCGGCGACAATGGATAAGGTGGCGCGAACTCGCTGAATACGAGGAGGTCCCGTTTCATGGCCGAAAAGTCTCCGCGCGGGCTTGCCGATGTCGTGGCCGCGTCGACGTCGATCTCCGACATCGACGGACGTGAAGGCCGGCTTTTCTATCGTGGCTACGACATTCACGACCTCGCCGGGCGCACCTCGTTCGAGGAGTGCGTCCATCTCCTTCAGCGCGGAGCCTTGCCCAATCAGCAGCAGCTCGACGAGTTGCGGGCGCAACTGGCTGCCGACCGCCACATCGGCCCCACCACCGAGGCGCTGCTGCCGCAGGTCGCGCGTAGCGGCACGCCGATGGAGGCCCTGCGCACCCTGGTCTCGTCGCTGTCGGCGGACGATCCCGATGCTGCGGACTCCTCCAGCGAGGCCGAGCGCCGCAAGGCGACCCGGCTGGTCGCCCAGATGCCGGTGCTCGTCGCGCGCTACGAAGCCACTCGACGCGAGCGTCCGGTCGTCGAGCCGGACCCCGACCTCGGTATCGCCGGGATGTTCCTGCAGCAGATCACCGGCGAGCGCCCCGAGCCGCGGGCCGCGGAGATCTTCGACACCTGCCTGCTGCTGCATGCCGACCACACCATGAACGCCTCCACGTTCACCGCCCGGGTCATCGCGGCCACGCTGTCCGACATCCACTCCGCGGTCACCGGCGCGATGGGTGCGTTGCGCGGCCCGCTGCACGGCGGCGCGAACGAAGCGGTCATGAACACGCTGATGTCCATCGAGGGCGACGCCAGCGCCGTCGACGCGTTCGTCCGCGCCGAGTTGGATGCCGGGCGCAAGCTCATGGGCTTCGGCCACCGCGTCTACAAGACCGAAGACCCGCGCGCCACGCACCTGCGCGAGATGAGCAAGGAACTCGCCGACATCACCGGCCACTCTCGATACTACGAGTTCTCTCGGCGCATGGAGCAGGTCGTGCTCGAGACCAAGGGGCTCTACCCCAACGTCGACTTCTTCGCCGCCAGCGTCTATCACGCGCTCGGCATCCCGACCGACCTGTTCACGCCGGTGTTCGCCGTCTCGCGGATGAGCGGATGGACCGCGCACGTCATCGAGCAGCATGACGACAACCGCCTCATCCGCCCCGAGAGCGACTACGTCGGGCCGCGCGACCAGCGCTGGGTCGAGATCTCCCAACGGTGAGTGTCAGCGACCATCGCCACCGCGACCTGCGCAGTCGCTGGGCCCAGGCGGCCGAGCGGCGGCTGACTCCGCGCAGTTGGTTCCAGGCCGTGTTCCGGCAGTGGCCGCTGTTGCTGGTGCTCGGGGTCGTCGCCACGGGTGTGGTGGTCGTCGCCGACGATCACTTCCGGCGCGGGACGTTCATCATGGCCGGCGGGGTGTGCTTGGCGGCCTTCCTGCGCATCGTGCTGCCCAATGAACGGGCCGGGCTGCTGCAGGTGCGCTCGCGCATGCTCGACATCCTGACGCTGGGGTTTCTCGGCGGTGGCTCGCTGATCGCCTCGCTCATCGTGCCGCCACCGTCGTAGACCCCGGCCCGACGCCGGCGCACGGCCTGCGTAGCATCGCTGACGTCGAAACCGTCGCGTTGACCGAGGAGAAGATCTCATGGCGCAGGCCCCCGTCACCGTCACCGTCACCGGCGCCGCCGGGCAGATCGGCTACGCCCTGCTCTTCCGAGTGGCCTCGGGCCAGTTGCTCGGGCCGGACACCCCCGTGCGCCTGCGGTTGCTGGAGATTCCGCAAGCGGTGAAAGCCGCCGAGGGCACGGCGATGGAGCTCGACGACTGCGCGTTCCCGCTGCTGCAGGGCGTGGACATCACCGACGACGTACGACAGGCCTTCGACGGCGTCAACGTCGCGCTGCTGGTGGGTGCCCGCCCGCGGACCAAAGGCATGGAGCGCGGCGACCTGCTCGAGGCGAACGGCGGCATCTTCAAGCCGCAGGGTGAAGCGATCAACGCCGGAGCCGCTGACGACGTGCGCGTGCTGGTCGTGGGTAACCCGGCCAACACCAACGCGCTGATCGCGCGCTCGCACGCACCTGACGTGCCGGCCGACCGGTTCACCGCGATGACCCGCCTCGACCACAACCGGGCGCTGTCGCAGTTGGCGACCAAACTGGACGTCAGCGTCACCGACATCGCCAAGCTGACGATCTGGGGCAACCACTCCGCGACGCAGTACCCCGACATCTTCCACGCCACCGTCGCCGGCAAGCCGGCCGCCGAGTTGGTCGACGAGGCGTGGCTGGCCGACGAGTTCATCCCCACCGTGGCCAAGCGCGGCGCGGCCATCATCGAGGCCCGCGGTGCGTCGTCGGCGGCCTCGGCGGCCAACGCCGCCATCGACCACGTGCACGACTGGGTGCTGGGCACCCCCGAGGGTGACTGGACCTCGGCCGGCGTCGTGTCGGACGGCTCCTACGGCGTGCCCGAAGGGTTGATCTCGTCGTTCCCGGTGGTCTCGCGGAACGGTTCGTGGGAGATCGTCCAGGGCCTGGACGTGAACGAGTTCTCGCGGCAGCGCATCGACGCCTCGGTCGAGGAGTTGCGTGAGGAGCGCGACGCCGTGGCCGCCCTCGGGCTGATCTGACGGCATCTGATATCTTGACGTCGAGAGAAAAAAAGTCACCGTCCAGGAGTTGCTGAGCATGGCGAAGATCAAGGTTGCCGGGCCCGTCGTCGAACTCGACGGCGACGAGATGACGCGGATCATCTGGGCGTTCATCAAGGATCGGCTGATCCACCCGTATCTCGATGTCGACCTGCGCTACTTCGATCTGTCGATCCAGCAGCGCGATGCCACCGACGACCAGATCACCGTCGATGCTGCGAACGCCATCAAGGAGCACGGCGTAGGCGTCAAGTGCGCGACCATCACGCCGGACGAGGCCCGGGTCGAGGAGTTCGGCCTGAAGAAGATGTGGCGCTCGCCCAACGGCACCATCCGCAACATCCTCGGCGGCGTGATCTTCCGCGAGCCCATCGTCATCAGCAACGTGCCGCGGCTGGTGCCCGGCTGGACCAAGCCGATCATCATCGGGCGTCACGCCCACGGTGACCAGTACCGCGCCACCGACTTCGTCGTCCCCGGCCCGGGCTCGATCACGATGACCTACACGCCGGCTGACGGCGGCGAGCCCATCGAGATGGAGGTGGCGAACTTCCCCGACGGCGGCGTCGCGATGGGCATGTACAACTACGACGAGTCGATCCGCGACTTCGCGCGGGCGTCGTTCCGCTACGGCCTCGAGCGCAAGTTCCCGGTCTACATGTCGACCAAGAACACCATCCTCAAGGCCTACGACGGCCGGTTCAAGGACCTGTTCGCCGAGGTCTTCGAGAACGAGTTCAAGGCCGAGTTCGACGCCGCCGGCATCACCTACGAGCACCGGCTCATCGACGACATGGTCGCCGCCGCGCTGAAGTGGGAGGGCGGCTACGTCTGGGCGTGCAAGAACTACGACGGCGACGTCCAGTCCGACACCGTCGCGCAGGGCTTCGGCTCGCTGGGCCTGATGACCTCGGTGCTCATGACGCCTGACGGCAAGGTCGAGGCCGAAGCCGCGCACGGGACCGTCACCCGGCACTACCGTCAGCACCAGGCCGGCAAGCCGACCTCCACCAACCCCATCGCCTCGATCTTCGCCTGGACGCGAGGCCTGGAGCACCGCGGCAAGCTGGACAACACGCCCGAGGTGGTCGGCTTCGCCGAGACGCTCGAGGACGTCGTCGTCAAGACCGTCGAGTCCGGCGTCATGACGAAGGACCTTGCCCTGCTGATCGGCGGCGACCAGGAGTGGAAGACCACCGAGGAGTTCTTGGCCGCGCTGGACGAGAACCTGGCCGCGCGGTTGGGCTGACAGCGGCGCAACCAGCTCGGCTGATGCGAGGGCGTCAGCCGAGCTGCTGGGCCAAGGCGACGATGATTCCCTCGGGCCCACGGACGTAGCAGAGCCGGTAGCTGTCCTGGTACTGCGCGATGTCGCCGACCAGTTCCCCGCCGTGGGCACGCAGAGCGGCGACCGTGGCGTCGATGTCGTCGACGGCGAACATGATCCGATGCATACCCAGCGTGTTGTGCGGCGGATTGTGCTCTGCGGTGTCGTTCACCGCCGGGGAGTGGTACTTCGACAGCTCGACGCGGCCGTGGCCGTCCGGGGTCCGCATCATCGCGATGTCGCAGCGCACGTTGGCGAGCCCGACGGTGCGATCGGCCCAGGCGCCCTCGATCTGTGCTTTGCCCTCCATCTCCAAGCCGAGCTCGGTGAAGAACGCAATGGCACCATCGAGGTCGTCGACGACGATGCCGACGTTGTCCATCCGTTGAACCGTCATGGTGGTCCCTTTCTTCGTCGCGCGGCCTGTCGTGGCCGCTGTACGACGAGGACGGAGCCGGGGCCGCATTCTCGACATCACAACGCGAGGGCCTAACCCGGCTCACGGAGGGCCCTCAGCGCCTCAGCTGGCGACGAGCGTGGTCACGTTGTCGATTTCCGGGCCGTGCCGGTCGCGTTCAACCTCTAGGTCGTAATCGGTCTGGGTGGTGATCCAGAAGCGGTCGTCGGTGCCCAACGCCTTGGACAGGCGCAGTGCTGTCTCCGGTGTGATGGAGCGCTTGCCGTGGACGATCTGACTGATACGCGTCTGAGGAAGCCCGGTTGCCTGGGCCAGGCTGTACTGCGAGATGCCCAGGGGCTTCAGGAACTCGGTGAGCAGAATCTCGCCGGGGGTGATCGGTTCGTGTGCCTTGGTCATGGCTGCGGCTCCTTTCAGTGGTAGTCGTGATCTCGACGTCCTCGGCGCCGAGACAGGCCGTCTTCGTCGTCGCCGGGTCGATGCCGGTCATGAATTCGTCTAGTTCTTCAGTGGTGCGGTCGAGCCTGTATGACCGCCTCGCGGTGCGCGTCGAATGCGGCGCGGTCGAACAGGACGAACCGTACGACCCGCACGGACTCGAGCTCCGGCGCGGTCGCTGCCACGGTCTGCACAGCGACCACCGCGGCGTCGCGAACCGGGTAACCGAAGATCCCGGTCGATATCGCTGGAAAGGCCACGGTCGTGAGCCCGGCTTCGTCGGCCAGCCGCAGTGAGTTGCGGTAGCACGAAGCCAGCAGTTCGGCAGCCGGCTCGTCGGTGCCGTACACCGGCCCCAGGGTGTGAATGACGTGGGCGTTCGGCAACTCGTGGCCACCGGTGATGACCGCACTGCCCGGGGTGATCGGCGCCAGCGGCCGGCACTCCTCGGCCAGGCCGGGACCGGCGGCGCGGTGAATCGCCCCGGCGACGCCGCCACCGGGGCGCAGTTGTGCATTGGCGGCGTTGACGATGGCGTCGGCGTCGGGCTGGTCGGTGATGTCGCCGACGGTCAACTGGACCGTGACGCCGTCGAAAACGTGTTCGATCATGAAGGTCACCTCACCGAACACGACCTTACGCCGAGCCAGTGATCAGGCCCGTCGGCCGAGCCGGAACAGGGCGGCCGCCCCGGCTTCCAGATCCACCGTCACGCGAGCGCCCGGTTCGGGAACGTAGGACTCCGTGGCCGGGTCGAATCGGGACACGTCGGTGACCGAACGCGGATCGGTGCGCAGCCGCACCGACGTGGGCTGCGAATGATCGCGGTTGGCGACCAGCAGCCAGCGATCGTTCGACTCCTCGCGGGTGCGGAACATCCCGAGGACCACGGCGCCACCGTCGACGGAGCGGATGTGGTCATCGGGGGTGAACTCGCTCGCCCCCGCTGGCAGGGGTGCGTCGTTGGCGTGCGTGACCGACTCCGAGACCAGTGGTTTGAGTTGCCTGCCCACCGGCGACAGCCAGCTGAGGTTGATGTTCTTCGACGCGTCGTAGCGCTCGGTGCGCTGTCCGTCGGTGGTGATCAACGCGGGCCCGAACCCTTCGCCCCGGGCGGGGTCCGGGGTCCAGTACGTGAAGTACTGGATGCCCTTGGCGCCGTACGCGAGACTCATGTTGACCTGCCACAGCAGCTCGGCGGCGGTGGGCTCGCGGTGCCCGCTGTAAGCCAGGGTCTGGATGAAGCACCACGTCGGCAGATCAGCGCGCAGCCCTTCGTCGCGGATGATCTTCCAGTTGAGGAAGAAGTCGGCGTCGTCGCCGTCGAGCAGCAGCGGGTAGCGGTCGAACGAGATCAGCGACGGTTTGACGACGTCGACGAACTGCCGCACGTAGGCGGGATCGGTGGTGGGGAACAAGTTGATGTACGGCAGCGTCTCCGGGCTCAGCTCTCGGTTGATCTGCACGGTCTGGGCGAGTGTGACGAACTTGTCCGGTGCGGGCTCGTCGTAATGGTCGATGCCGACGAAGCTCGACGACCCGTACTGGTTCAGCACCGCGCTGATCTTCGACCTCGCCTCGGCCGAGGTGAGCGTGAACTGGCCGCCGTCGTCGTCGACCTCGAACTCGTGGGTGATCCACCGCATGGTGTCGTCGTCGGCCACGACCTTGATGCCGGCCGCCTCGGCCATCTGCATGGCATACCGCTGGATGTGTGCGTCAGCGAACAGGTAATTGCCGGTGATGATGAAGGTGAACCCGGCGTCGGCGATTTCCTGGTACCGCTCTTGCGTGGTCTGGAACGGTGGCGGCGGCCACCACAGCCCGATCGGGAACTCGGCATCGCCGATGAGGGGGAGCCGGGAGGGGTCCACGGAGATCGCCGGTCGTGGGGCCGCGGCCTGACCCTTGGCCGAAGCGAATCCCGGGGCGGCAGCGCTCAGCGCCGCGGCGCCGGCCGTGCCCAGCAGAGTTCGGCGGTTCACCGGGAGACCGGCCCGAGCGGGACGGGAGTGAGCGGGATGCTCCTGCATCGATCGTTCCTTCCTCACCCGCCGGTCCCTCGGTGCGCGCAGGCGTCGAGTGGCGGTTTGTCCGGCTTGAAACGTTGAAAAGGGATTCTCTGATCAGGAGGTGACGTTGTCAATCCCGGTCAGCGCGTCGAACTGGCGCGCACTTGCAGCGAGGTGGGCAGCACCACTCGCTCGGGTTCGGCGTCCGGCGATTCGGCGCGCTTGGTCAGCAACTGCGCGGCTCGGCGGCCGACTTCGTACGTCGGCTGCGCCACGGTCGTCAGCGTGGGGCGGATCAGATCGGCCCACGGGATGGAGTCGAAACCGACGATGGCGACGTCGTCCGGAACCGACAGGCCGCGCTGGACGAGGCACTCCATCGCACCGATGGTCATCAGGTTGTTGGTCGCGAACACAGCGTCCGGCGCGGGGCCGTCGTCGAGCAGGGACGCCATCGCGTCGTAGCCGCCCTGCTCGCGGAAGTCGGCGTAGCGCACCAACGTCTCGTCGACGCTCTGGCCGGCCTTGCTCAGGGCGCGGGCGTAGCCGTCGAAGCGCTGCGTCGCGCTGCTCAGCCACTGTGGGCCGGTGATGCAGGCGATGCGGGTGTTGCCCTGCTCCACGAGGTGGGTCGTGGCCAACTCGGCGCCGTGCTCGTTGTCGACGAGCACGGTGTCGGCGGTGACGTTGTCCAGCTCGCGGTCGATGACGACGACCGGGCAACCGGCCTCGAGCAGGAGGTTGACGTCGTCGACCTGGTTCGACGACGGCGAGATCACGACGCCGGCCATCTGCTCGCTCAATGCCGCCGCGATGTAGCTGGACTCCTTGTCCGGATTCTCGTCGCTGTTGCACAGCACCACGGAGTAGCCGGCCGAAGACGCGACGTCCTCGATGCCGCGCACCATGGAAGTGAAGAACGGGTTCTGGACGTCGGAGATGATGACCGCCCACAGGCTGGTCCGGCTGGTTCGCAGATTACGGGCGACGGCGTTACGCCGGTAGCCGAGCTGCGAGACGGCGGCCATCACGCGTTCGGCGAGCGTGGGGTCGACCTTCACGTGCCCGTTGAGCACCCGCGATACCGTGGCGGCCGACACGCCGGCCAGCCGCGCCACGTCATAGATGGTCGCCACGTCGTCCCCCTGTCCATGGCGCGTTCTGGCCTCGTCGGTCGTGTCGAGGGCGCCCCGTTGCCGATATCCGTGCGCGGACATTCTAGCGTGCCGGTAATCGATTTCCCCCGAATTCTTCCGCCGCACCGTCCTGAAATGATCATGTTCAGCAGGGAATCACCTGCCTCACCACCCGTGCACGCATGGTGATGCGCCATATCTCCTCGTGGTGTCCGACCCCGCCGTCGCCCACTCAAACCCGTTGACACCGCACCGCCACCTCACCTAGCGTGCCAGTAATCGATTTCTCGGCACTGAAGCAACGCGTGCTGAGTGGAACAAGCGAACGATAGGAGTTGCCCGTGGCACGGATCGGCCTGCTCACCATCTCGGACGGGCGAGACTTCGTCCACCGCGACATCGAGGCCTGGGCCAAGTCGACGGAGGACGCCGTCGTCGAGGCGCTGCAGAACGCCGGTCACGAGGTCGTCCGGGCGCCGGAGCTCATCTCGACGAACGAGCTGGCCTCCAGCCAGGCCCGCCTCGTCGCCGAATCTCGCCCGGACGTCACGATCTTCAACTATTCCGTGTGGGCGTTCCCGCACTTCTCGATGCTGGCTGCTGCGGCCACGCCAGGCCCACTGGTCCTGCTGTCCAACATCGACCCGGTCCAGCCGGGCATGGTCGGCATGCTCGCCGCGGGCGGCTCGCTCGACCAGATCGGCCGGGTGCACGGCCGCGTGTGGGGCGACGTCGCCGATCAGCAGACGATGGACCGTCTCCTCGTGCACGTACGCGCCGCCCAGGCCGTCGGCGGCCTGCGGGGCAGCACGTTCGGTCGCTTCGGTGGACGTCCGATGGGCATGTACACCGCGGTCGCCAATGCCGACCAGTGGCTGTCGACGTTCGGCGTCGACGTCGAGGAGATCGATCAGTGGGAGATCGTCCGCCGCTCCGAGCTGGTGCCGGAGTCCCGGGCGCGAGCCGGGCGGGAATGGCTCGAGAAGTACGCCAACGTCCATTACGACGGCAAACAGCTCACCCCTGAACTGCTCGAACGCCAGATCCGTTCGTATCACGCCGTGCGCGAGCTGATCGACGAGTGGAACCTCGACTTCTCCGGCATCAAGGGGCAACCGGAGCTGACGACGCATTTCACCACGATGGACGTCACCGAGGCCTTCCTCAACGACCCCTATGACTGGGAGGGGCCGAAGCCGACGCACGTGACCTCCACCGAGTCCGACATGGACGCGGCGATGACGATGCAGATCCTGAAGCTCATCTCCGGTGACCCCGTCCTGTTCGCCGACGTCCGCCACTACCACGCCGACCGCGACATCTGGGACATGTGCAACTCCGGCCAGCACGCCACGTGGTACGCCGCGCGCAGCGACGATCCGGCCGAGAACCTGCGGCGTGTGCACCTGTACCCCGAGGTGTTCTTCTTCCCGGCCGGTGGCGCCTCGGTGCATCACATCGCGGCCCCGGGCGACATGACGTTGGCCCGGCTGACCAGGTACGACGGGCGATACCGGATGCAGGTCGTGCGCGGCGCGTTCGAGGACTACGGCGACGACGTCAACGACAAGCTGGCTCGGCAGTCCACGTTCGAGTGGCCGCACGCGTTCACGCGGATGCAGGTGCCCGCCGACGAGTTCTTGTCGCGGTTCGGCGCCAACCACATTCACGCGGTGCCGGGCGACTACATCGCCGAGCTGGAGCAGGTGTGCCGGCTGCTGGACATCGACTTCCAGCATCTGGGCCAGTGATCAGCTGAGCGCGGGAGGATACGCGCCATGAGTGATCTGGTGCTCGGTGTCGACGTCGGCACGTCCAGCAGCAAGGCGGTGCTCGCCTCGACCGACGGGGACATCGTCGCGGTGCATGTCGTCGAGCACGACGTGTCCCGGCCGCGGCCGGGTTGGGTCGAGCAGGACGCCGACGCCGTCTGGTGGGGCGACGTGTGCGCCCTGACCCGCCGGGTGGTGGCCGACACCGATCCCGGGCGGATCGCGGCGGTGTGCGTCAGCGGGATCGGCCCGACGGTGTTGCCCGCCGACGAGCACGGGCAACCGCTGCGACCGGCGATCCTGTACGGCGTCGACATCCGGGCGGTCGGCCTGGCCGACGAGCTGTCGGCTGAGCTGGGTGCGGAGGAGATCCTGCGCCGGTGTGGCTCGACGCTGTCGTCGCAGTCGGCCGGGCCGAAGGTCGCCTGGCTGCGCCGCCACGAGCCTGACGTCTGGGCCCGCACGCAGTACCTGTTCATGGCCAACAGCTACGTGGTGCACCGGCTGACCGGCGCTTACGTCCTTGATCACCACTCGGCGAACCAGTGCCAGCCGATGTACGACCGCGAACGCGGCGCCTGGATCCCCGAGTGGTGTGAACGTGTGGCACCCGGGCTGCGCCTACCCGAACTGCGCTGGCCCGCCGACGTCGCCGGTCACGTGACCGACGAGGCGGCCCGGGCCACCGGGCTGCGGGCGGGCACGGCGGTGGCCGTCGGCACCATCGATGCCTGGGCCGAAGCCGAGAGCGTCGACGTTCGCGAGCCAGGCGACGTCATGGTCATGTACGGCTCGACGATGTTCTTCATCGCGGTGACGGCGAAGCCGGTGAGCCATCCGCAGCTGTGGGGCACCGTCGGGCAGCATCCCGGCCTGCACACGCTGGCCGGAGGCATGGCGAGTTCGGGCTCGATCACCGGCTGGTTCCGCCAGCTGAGTGGTGACCGGCCGTACGAGGAGCTCGTCGCCGCGGCCGCGGACGTCGGGGCCGGTGCGGACGGGCTGCTCGCCTTGCCGTACTTCGACGGTGAACGCACGCCGTTCGCCGATCCGAACGCCCGCGGCGTGATCGCGGGGCTCTCGCTCCGCCATGGCGCCGGGCACGTGTACCGGGCGCTGCTGGAGGCGACGGCGTTCGGTGTCCGGCACAATCTCGAGGCGTTCGGGGAAGCCGGCGTCGACGTGGGCCGCATCGTCGCCGTGGGCGGGGGAACCAAGGGCGACCTGTGGACGCAGATCGTCAGCAGCGCCACCGGTGTCGTACAGGAGGTGCCGCCGGTCACAGTGGGGGCTGCCTACGGCGACGCGAAGTTCGCGGCCGTGGCGATCGGTGCGGCCGGACGCGACGTGAAGTGGAACGACGGCGGACATGCGGTACGCCCGAACCCCGCGGACGCTGCGGTGTACGACAAGCGCTACCCGCTCTACCGCAGCCTGTACGAGCGTACGAGCGACATCCAGCACGCCCTCGCCGCCGGCGGCTAGGCCGACGACGTCAGACCTCGGCGCGTCCGGTTCGCCAGTAGCCCATGAACGTCACCGCGCTCTTGTCGATGCCGCACTCGCCGACGAGGTGACGGCGGATGGCCTTGACCGCCCCGGCCTCACCCGCGATCCAGGCGTACACCGAGCTGCTGGCGGCAGCGGCGATCTCCCAGAGGATCTCGAGGTCGATGTCGACGGTGTCGACCGTGCTGGTCGGCGCTGCCTCGGCGCGGCGATCGCGGCCGAACCCGGAGGCGCAGACGGACTCCACGAGCAGGCTGCCGTTGGCGGCGGCTGAGCCGTCGGAACCGCGGCGGGGCAGCCACGTCACCTCGGCGTGCTCGGGCGCGGGCAGATCGATCATGTCGCCGGGCTCGGGCACCTCGAGCATGACGCGCACGCGAGCCGGGCAGGTCGGGGACTCGCGCAGCGAGGCGAGGATGCCGCTGATGGCCGGCAGCGCGGTCTCGTCCCCGGCGATGAGCACGTCGTCGGCACCCACCGGCGGATTCCACTCGTGCCCGCGGCAGTCCGCGCCGTACAGGCGGTTCGGGCCGATCAACGCGACCTCGTCGCCGACGGTGGCGCGCCGAGCCCAGGCCGAGGCCGGACCGCCGTCGCCGTGCAGCGCGAAGTCGATGTCGACCTCGCGGTGCTGTGGACGGACCGCGCGGATGGTGTACGTGCGGACGAACCCGCGGGTGGCCGGGTCAGCGTGGCGGTACTGCGACCACCAGTCGAGGGACAGCTCGGGGAGCTCGTGGCCGTCGCGTGGCAGGTACAGCTTGACGCGCTGATCCGGGCCGTCGTGGCCGAACTCGTCGAGGTTGCCCGCGGTGAAGGTGATGCGGACGAACGACGGGCTGAGCTGCTGTACCCGGGAGACGGTCACCCGGAAGGGTCGCCACGACGGCTGAGCGGCGATCTGCGCATGGTCGGTCGTGGCGATGGTCATATGGTCCCCGGAACGAAAGTTCGCTTCACCTTACTAAGGCGAGGCTAACCGATCCTTGGAAGAAGCGCACGCGTGGGTTCGTCCGGTCCGCGTTAACCTGTTCCGGTGCCGTCGACGCCCGTGATCGAACTGCCTGACCACGACGCCTTGGTGGACTTCGCCCGCGGGCACCCCGTAGCGCGCTGGAATCACTCGGCCCGGCGGTTCGACCGGGCCTGGGGCTTGGGCGAAGCCGCGAGCTTCACCGATCACGGCAGGTTCGGGCACCTGCTCCTGGCCTTCGGCGCCCCTGACGACGCCGCGCGGCTGGCGGCGGAGATCCTGGCCGGTCCGCCTGCCGGTGATCTCGGCGGCTTCGACATCGTGGTGGTGCCCCGCGACTCGCCGGTCTCGAGCATCGACCAGCTCAAATGGCGCCACGACTGGGAATGGTTCTGGACCACGACGATGCCGGAGCGCCGCCCGGGCGAAGCGGCGGTGGAACGCCTCGACGTCGCCGATCCGCACGTCGCCGGTGAGCTCACCGAGCTCCTGGACGTCTCGTCGCCCACCACGTCCGCGCTGCCCGGCGACCCGACGGTGGATCACTGGTATGGCATCCGCGCCGCCGAGCGTGGGCTCGTGGCCTGTGCCGCGGAGTCCGAGCGGGCGTCGGGCTCGTCGAACCTGCGCGCCATCGCCGTCCACCCCGCCTTGCGGGGTCGTGGGCTCGGAGCCGACGTGACCACCGCGGTGATGCGGGCCGGCTTCGAAGCCGGTCTACACGCCGTCACGCTGGGCATGTACTCCGACAACGAGACCGCGGCCCGCCCGATGTACCAACGGCTGGGCTTTCAGCTGGGTCAGGAGTTCGCCACCTACGCCGTTTCGGCCTGACCGGCGACGGCGGAGATCGTCCAGGTGACCTCGTGAGACGCACCGGGCGCGAGCCGGACGACGTCGGTGCCGGAGTTGAACGCGTCCGGTGGGCACGTCATGGGCTCCACGGCCAGCCCGCCACGATGACCGGGCTCGCCGGGGCGGTCGGCCGTGTGGATCTGCACCCAAGGACACTGGATCGGATCCCACGTCATGGCCACGCCCTGGCCGGAGGCGCTACGGACATGCACTCGGCTGCGGCCGTCGGCGTCCGCGTCGAGGCCGGTGAAAGCGTGGTCGATGAACGTGTCACCGATCGTGCGGGCGGTGGCGAAGTCGAAGCCGGTGCCGGCCACCGGTTCGACGCTCACCGGGAGAAGCCGATCGGGGGTGACGGCGAGGTAGCGGGTGGCCGGTAGCTGCAGCGACCAGGCATCCACGCGGCCGCCCCCGGCGACCAGGTAGGGATGCGGTGCGCAGCCGTACGGCGCAACGGTCTCGCCGGCGTTGGTCGCCCCGACGCTCCAGTGCAGGCCGTCGGCGTCCAGGAGGTAACGCACGGTCAGCTCCAGCGGATACGGGTAGCCCGGCTGCTCGACCAGCCGGTGCCGCAGGACGACCTGGTCGCTGCGGTGGTCGATGACGTCCCAGCGCACCCAGGCGACGAGGCCGTGCAGGGCATTGCCGCGGTCGGGTTCGGTGATGGCCAGCTGGTGAGTAGCGCCGTCGAAGGTGTAACGGCCGTCGGCGACCCGATTCGGCCACGGGGCCAACACCGCGCCGCGATACGCCGGGCGGATCTCGTCGGCGTCGAAGCCGACGACCAGCGGTCGCTCGCCGTGCTGCAGTTGGCGCAGCGTCGCGCCGACGTCGGTCACCGTGGCCGAGTAGTCGCCGTAGCTCAGGTCGAACTGAGTCCCACTGCGGGTCACTGTGGCTCCTCCTCGATGCCGGCGCCGTCGGCCGGGTAGGCGGTGAACACGTGCGGCTCGGTGAACCCGTGCCGGGCGAACGACGAGCGCACAGTCGCAGCGACGTCGTCGGCCTCGCCCGTGTGGGTCAGCGCGATGACGGAACCGCCGAAGCCGCCGCCGGTCATGCGAGCGCCGAGGGCGCCGGCACTCAGCGCCGAGTCGACGGCGACGTCGAGCTCGGGCACGGTGATCTCGTAGTCGTCGCGCATCGACGCGTGCGACGCCGTCAGCAGGGGGCCGATGTCGCTCACCTTGCCGTCGCGCAGCAACTGCACGGTCGACAGTACGCGGGCGTTCTCGGTCAGCACGTGCCGCACCCGCCGATGCATGACGTCATCGTCGCCGAGGCGCGCCAGCACGGCGTTCACCGGTTCGTCCTGCACCTCCCGCAGACTGGACACCCCGAGCCGAGCCGCAGCGTCTTCGCAGGTGGCGCGGCGGGCGCCGTACTCGCCGCCGGCATGCTGGTGTTCGGCGCGAGTGTCGATGATGAGCAGCGTGAGCCCGGCCGCGCTCAGGTCGCACGGGATCGGCTCGGCGCTCACGGCCCGGGCGTCGAACAACACGACCTGGCCGGCGCCGCCGTACATCGCGGCCATCTGGTCCATGGCGCCGGTCGGCGCGCCGACGTATTCGTTCTCGGCGCGCTGGGCCAGCAGCGCCACCCGGGTGCGATCGAGTCCCAACCCCGCGAGGTGGTCCAGGGCGACCAGCACCGAGCACTCCAGCGCCGCCGACGACGACAGGCCCGCGCCCCGGGGCACGTCGCTGTCGATGTGCACGTCGGCGCCCGGCACGTCGTGGCCGGCCTCGCGCAACGACCAGAACACCCCGGCGACGTAGGCGGCCCAGCCGTCGACGTCGCCCGGCCGGGTCGGCACGCTGAACGAGACCGGCGAGGTTCCCGGCGCCGTCGACGCCACGGTGACGGTGTCGTCGTCGCGGCGAACCACCCGCGCCCGGGTGCGGTGCGGCAGCGCCAGCGGCAAAGCGAACCCGCCGTTGTAGTCGGTGTGTTCGCCGATCAGGTTCACCCGGCCGGGCGCCGACCCGACGACC